>NZ_JBWKKU010000034.1:0-96256 GCF_056431445.1 Saccharopolyspora sp. NPDC045941 | reverse complement strand
CACGCCTTCGTGTCCCTCGGCCACCAGGTGCGCGTCCCGCGCGCGACCGGCCGCCGCCAGCAGTCTTTCGAGGTCATCGCCGCGGGCGTGCAGCAGGACAGCGGCTTCGGCGGCGTCCAGCGAAACGCCGTCCGTGGCGCGGCGGAGCGCACGGCGCATCGCCGAGGCGCTCGGAGTGGGTTCCGGCGGGGCAAGTTCCAGATCTGCAACCGACACCAGCCGACTCTAAGTCGCCGAGCACGCACCACCCAACCGTCGTAGACGTGCCACACACCTCACTATCGGCTATTGAATTACTCCGTTCTGCCCTACCGGTACTCACCGAATCAGGCGCAAAATCCGACGAATACCACTGGGTGAATCACACTCTGTCTCCATAGGAGGGACACGTGTCACGCACTAGAAGGAGCGGCCGGGCGATGCGCATCGCCGGCTCGGCGCTCGCGCTGGCGTTGCTGGTACCCGCAGGCATCGTCGGCGCAGCCGAATCCGCGCCCGCGGCCACCGCCGCGCCGGTTCACTTCGTCGTGCTCGGCCCGACCGGCGACGGCCTGCAGCAGACCGAGGAATCGGTCCGCGCGGTCGGCGGAACCGTCGTGCAGAGCTGGCCCCAGATCGGCGTGATCGTCGCGACCTCGACGGATCCCGGTTTCGCCGCCGCAGTTCGCACCCAGCCGGCCGTGGAACAGGCCGGTGCCAGCCGAAACCTCGCCGAGCAGCTGCCGCCCGCGCAGTCGCAGCGGCTGGAGGCGCTGGAAGGCAAGGTCGGCGCCGTCCCCTTCGCCGCCGTTCCCGGCGAAGAACCGCTGGAGCCCGAGCAGTGGGACATGCGGCAGATCAAGGCCGAGCAGGCCAGCGCGGTCTCCCAGGGCAGCAAGGACATCACGGTCGGCGTGCTGGACTACGGCATCGACCCGACGCACCCGGACCTGAAGCCGAACCTGGACGTCACCAAGTCGGTGAGCTGCGTCAACGAGGGCGTCCCGGACACCAGGCAGGAGTCCTGGCAGCCGCAGGACCCGACGCAGGACCACGGCACCCACACCGCGGGCACCATCGCCGCCGCGCGCAACGGCGTCGGCATCGCCGGTGTCGCCCCGAACGTGACGCTGGCCTCGGTGCGGGTCATCGACGACGGCGGCTTCATCTACCCCGAATACGCGGTCTGCGGCTTCATCTGGGCCGCCGAGCACGGCTTCGACGTCACCAACAACTCGTACTTCGTCGACCCCTGGTACCTGTGGTGCGACAGCGACCCGGACCAGAAGGCCGCGGCCGAGGCGGTGCGTCGCGCCGTCGCGTACGCGCAGGGCAAGGACGTCGTGAACGTGGTCTCGGCGGGCAACAGCAACTGGGACCTGTCCAAGCCGATCCGCGACACCAACAGCCCGAACAACGGCGGACCGACCCAGGACCGGCAGACCGGGCACGAGTGCCACGTCCTGCCAGGTGAGCTGCCGGGCGTGGTCTCGGTGTCCGCGGTGGGCTCGGACGCGGTGAAGTCGTACTACTCCAACTACGGACTGGGTTCGATCACGGTCACCGCCCCGGGCGGCGACAAGAACCAGATCCCGCAGACGCCGTCGCAGAACGGTCGCGTGCTGTCCACTGTGCCCGGCGGCGGCTGGGGCTGGATGCAGGGCACCTCGATGGCCGGGCCGCACGCGGCCGGCGTGGTCGCGCTGCTGCGCAGCACCCACCAGGAGTGGAACGCCCAGCAGGTGGTCGGCGCGCTGACCAACCAGGCGGGCGCCCTGGAGTGCCCGACCAGCTACGACCCGGACGGCGACGGCAAGCCGGACGCGGTGTGCTCGGGCGGCAAGAGCGGTGCCGGTTTCTACGGCGCGGGCCTCATCGACGCCCTGGGCGCCGTCCAGAAGTAAGCCGCAAAGAGTGACACTCGAAGGGCGCCTTCGGCCGATCCGGTCGGAGGCGCCCTTCACTTTGCCGCAATTCGCACGATCTGGGGTTGCCTGGGCGAGTTGGCCGCAGGACGCTGGCGGTCCGGAGGGTTGTCGCTCGGGAGTGAGGCGCTGTCGTGGCTGATTCGGAGACCTTCGTGATCGTCGGTGCCGGCATGGCCGGGGCCAAGGGCGCGCAGGCGCTGCGCGATCTGGGATTCGACGGGCGCATCGCCCTGCTCGGCGACGAACCGCACCGCCCGTACGAGCGCCCGCCGCTGTCCAAGGCGTACCTGATGGGCAACGAAGGGTTCGACAGCGCGTACGTGCACGACGAGTCCTGGTACGCCGACAACCGGGTGGATCTGCAGCTGGAGGTGTCGGTGCGGCGCATCGACCGGGCGCTGCGGCAGGTGGAGCTCACCGACGGCGGACGCCTCGACTTCGACAAGCTGCTGATCACGACCGGGGCCAACCCCCGTTCGCTGCCGGTGCCCGGCATCGACGCCGAGGGCGTCCTGCACCTGCGGCGGGTCGAGGATTCCGACCTGATCAAGCAGACCCTGGCGGGCATCGAGCGGCTCGTGGTGGTCGGCGCGGGCTGGATCGGTCTCGAAGTCACCGCCGCCGCACGCGAAGCGGGCGTGGCCGTGACCGTTGTCGAGACGACGGAGCTGCCGCTGCTGCGGGTGCTCGGCCCGGAGGTGGCCGAGGTCTTCGCGGCGCTGCACCGGGACCACGGCGTGGACTTCCGGTTCGGCACCGCGGTCAGCGAGATCCTGGTCGACGGCGACCGCGCGGCCGGGGTCCGGCTGGCGGACGGCGCCGAAGTCCCGGCCGGGGCGGTGCTGGTCGCGGTCGGCGTGGAGCCGGAGGTCGCGCTCGCCCGGGATGCGGGCCTGCGGGTCGACAACGGCATCCTGGTCGACGCCTCGCTGCGCACCGGCGACCCGAACATCGTCGCGGCGGGCGACGTGGCGAACGCGTTCAACCCGTTGCTGGGCAAGCAGATCCGCGTGGAGCACTGGGCGAACGCGCTCAGCCAGCCCGCCACCGCAGCGGCGTCGATGCTGGGGCGCGACGGCAAGTACGCGGAACTGCCGTACTTCTTCACCGACCAGTACGACCTGGGCATGGAGTACCTCGGCCACGTCGACCCCGGCGGCTACGACCAGGTGGTGTTCCGCGGCGACGTGGCGGCCCGCGAGTTCATCGCGTTCTGGCTGGCCGGCGGCCGGGTCCTGGCGGGCATGAACGTCAACATCTGGGACGTCCAGGATCAGATCAAGACCCTGATCACCTCGGGAACGACGATCGACCCGAACGCGCTCGCCGACCCGGACACGCCGCTCAACGAGCTCATCGCCCGCTGATCCTCGCGCCGCCGGATCACGACTCCGCGACGGAGCGCGCCACGAACGCGGCGATCAGGTCGTCCACGTCGAACCGCGCCAGGACGTCGGGCACCGTCAGGTGCTCCAGGATCACGCCGGTCATCGCGTAGTAGAGCAGCATCGTCGACGTGTCGTCGCCGGGAAACCCGGATTCGCGGCGGCCCTCGATGTTCGCGGTCAGGTTGGCGCGCAGCGTTTCGGTCAGCGCCGCCTGGAGCTCCGGGCGCCGGATCGCCTCCAGGCGGAGTTCCAGCAGCGCGAGCCAGCCGGTGCGGTCGTCCGAGATGTGGTGGAACAGCGCGCGCAGCACCTCGGTGAGCAGTTCCGGCGACGGCGGGCGGTCGAGGTCGTACTGCCCCGGATCGAGGGTCATCCGCTGGTGGATGTGCGCGCCGACCTGGTTGAGCAGGTCCGCGCGGTTGGCGAAGTAGTTCGACGCCGTCCCCTTCGGCACGCCGGCCTCGACGTCGACGGCGCGGAAGGTCAGGCCGCGCGCGCCGTCCCGCGCCAGCACCTCGATCGCCGCGTCTACCAGTGCCGTTCGCCTCGCGGTGTTCTGCACCATCGCTCCTCCTGAGCAACCCGCTTGTAATCACTACATTCATAGTACTAAATTTAAAGCACTACATTCGGAGTGGTTCTCACTGGAGGCACCGTGCGAAAGCTGACCTACCTGATCGCGGCGACCATCGACGGCTTCATCACCGGCCCCAACGGCAAGCCGGACTTCTTCCTGCACGAAGGCGACCACGGCGATTTCATCCGGGCCGAATACCCGGAGATCATGCCGACCCACATCCGCCCGCTGATCGGCCTCGCCGACGCGCCGAACAAGCACTTCGACACCGTCCTGCAGGGCCGCAGCACCTGGGACGTCGGCGTGCAGGACGGGATGACGAACGCCTACCAGCACATGCGGCGCAACGTCGTGTTCTCCCGCAGCGTCGCGGAAAGCCCGGATCCCACGGTGGAATTCGTCGCCACCGACCCGATCGAGCGGGTGCGGGAGCTGAAGCGGGAAGAAGGCATGGGGAGGGGATCTGGCTCTGCGGCGGCGGAAAGCTGGCGGAGGCCCTGCGCCCGGAGATCGATGAACTGATGATCAAGCTCCACCCGATCGTCGCCGGCTCCGGAACCCCGCTGTTCAGCAGGGAATTCGCCCCGGAACTGTTCGACCTGGCCGAAACCAAGGTGTTCGGCAGCGGGGTGATCCACCTGACCTACACCAAGCGCTGACCGGGAAGGGCTGGTCCAGGTGGACGCCCTCCCGACCACGAGCAGCCGACCGTCGTGAGTGGAAGCGGTCGCCCCAACGACCACTTCCACTCACGACATCACCCCAGATGCGCAAGGAGCAGTTCCGCCAAGCGGGCGGACGCCCGGAGCGGCAGGTAGTGGTCCGCGCCGGAGATGACCTCCAAGCGCGCATCCGGGATGTCCGCGACGAGCCACTCGGCGATCGCGACGATTGCCGGATGCTCCTGGTCACCGTGGACGACCAGGGTGGGAACTGCGATCCGGTCGAGCCACGAAGCGGCAGCCCGGTCCTGACAACGCGCGAAATCCGCGGCCACCAAGCGGCACTCCGCGTTGTCCGCCACCATTGCGTCGATCAGCTCGCCGCCGCTCGCAGCGGCTCCCATCGGAGCCCAGACCGACAGTTCCAGCTCGGCCAAGCGCTTGGCGTCGCGTTCGCGGCGAGCGGCTTCGCACGCGGCCAGCTCCGGAGCCTCCGGCCAGCGATGGCCGCTCACCGAACTGCCGATCAACGCCAGCGAGGTGATCCGATCGGGATGGGCGAGAGCGAAGTCCAGCGCCGTCTCGCCACCCAGGCTCAACCCGACCAGCGCCGCGCGTTCGATGCCGAAGTGGTCGAGCACGGCCCGCAGATCGGCCACGTCCCAGTAAGGTTCCGCCGGCATCGGCGATCGGCCGAGACCGCGAGCGTCGAAACGAATAGCGGTGTGCCACCTTGCCAACACGGGAAAGACCGAATCCCACAGCCGGCTGTCCATCCCGCCGCCGTGCAGGAGCACAACGGGAGCGCCCGAGCCGGCGCGCTCAGCCCACACGACTCCCCCACCTGGAACCGGCACAACACCTTCGGACCGCTTCGCTTCGATCGACTCGTTCACGACCACCTCCCCTCGGAGCGATTGCGCCCGATCATGACTGGTAAACCACAGAACTTGCATCAGTGATCCTCTTCACAAGAGCGTGGATCTCCAGTTTGATAGAGGTATCAACCTCGTACCCATGACCGGCAACGTCACGCAGCCTCCCTTCGTCGAGGACACCACAACCGATCACGAGCAGGACGTCGTCGCGATCAAGCAGTTGATCGCCGACGTCGAAACCGCCTTCAACACCAACGATCCCGACCTCATGACCGCGCACTTCGCCCGGAACGCCTCGGTCGTCAACGCGGTCGGGATGCTGATGTCCGGCCGCGAAGCCCTGCTCGACGCCAACCGCAAGGGCCTGGCCGGATTCCTACGCGACGAGCACGTGCGCTACGAGGTCAGCGACATCATCTTCATTCGCCCCGACGTAGCCATCGCGCACAAGAACGCGCGGGCCACCAAGCCCGATGGCGAGCTCATCGACGTCGATCCCGCGATGATCGCCCTCTACGTCCTGGTCAAGGAACAGAACCGCTGGTGGATCGCGGCCCGGCAGAACACCCTCACGCAGTCTTGACCGGTCGGCACCGCGCGGGACGGCACCGACTCGGCTGTCCCGACGGGCCGGTCGATTTCACGCGAAATCGCCGCTCTCCACGTTCCGGGACGCCACAGTGCCGTCTAGTCCCATCATGGGCGCATGCCGAGGAACCATGCGTGAAGGTTCAGGCTGCGGTCGGAAATCGAACGCAAGAAGGGAATCCAGGATGGGAGCAGTTCAGGCGGTCCGGTGGCAGGAGTTCGAGGCGGCCGCGCCGGAACTCGGCGATTTCGGACGGCAGCGCCTGCAGGCAGGTCCCTGCTACCTCGGGACCGTGCGACGCGACGGTTCGGCACGAGTGCATCCGGTCAGCCCGAAGATCGTTCGCGGACACCTCGTCCTCTACATGTACCCAACCTCGCCCAAGGGCGCGGACCTGGAGCGTGATCCCCGCTTCGCCCTGCACGCTACGGTCGACGACGACCACGGCACCGGAGGGGAATTCGCCTTGCAAGGCATCGCTCGACGCATCAACGACGACGCTCTTGGAGAAGAGCTGGCGGTAGGAGGATTCCCGGCGCAGGACCGCTACATCCGCTTCGAACTGCTGATCAGCAGCGTGTTGGCCGGAACCTACGGCGAGGGCGCAGAGAAGCCCGAGCTGCGCCGATGGTCAGTCCCGACGCGTTGATGGGTTCAGGTTGATCGGCGAAGCGTCCTCGGACAAATCAACGCACCGAGGTTGACCGCCCGCCCTCGCGTTCCCGCCAGCCACGCGAACGGAGGAGATGCTCGTGCCGGTGGCGGTACTGTGATCAACTGTCGTGCCGAGCGCGGCGGGCGGGAGACGGTCATGACTTCGAGACGGTCCGGTGACGTGGTCGGCGGACGCTACCGGCTGGCCGCCGAACTGGGGTCCGGTGGTTTCGGGCGGGTCTGGCGGGCCCACGACGAGACCCTCGACGTCGACGTTGCGATCAAGGAACTGCAGCTGCCGCCGGGGATGCCGGAAACCGAACGGGCCGAGCGGTTGGCGCGTGCCACTCGCGAAGCCCGCAACGCAGCCCGGTTGCGCAAGCACGACGGCATCGTCGCGATCCACGATGTCGTCGTCGAGGACGGCCTTCCCTGGATCGTCATGGAACTGGTCGACGGCTGCTCGTTGAGCGAGCACATCGAGCGGCACGGGCCGCTTCCGGCGGACAGGGCAGCCGAAGTGGCTACGGCGCTGCTGACGGCGATGGGCGCAGCACACCGGGAAGGTGTTGTGCACCGCGACATCAAACCGGCCAACGTCATGCTCGCCGAGGACGGGAAGGTCCTGCTCACCGACTTCGGGACCGCGATCCGCCACACCGACACCGCGCTGACCGCAACCGGGATGTTCATCGGCTCGGCGGAGTACACGGCGCCCGAGCGGTTGCGCGGCACCGATGGACTTCCCGCCAGCGATCTGTTCTCCCTCGGCGTGACCCTCTACCAGGCCGTCGAAGGCGTCTCGCCGTTCCGGCGCGATACCCAGGAAGCGACGCTGGCCGCGGTACTGCTGGAGGAGGCCCCGGCGCCGCGACGGACCGGACCGCTCACCGAGCTCATCACCCGGCTGCTGAACAAGGCTCCGGACCGCAGGCCGACGGTCGCCGAGGCGCTGACCATGGCAGGCGAGCAGCCCGCCACCAAGGTCCACATGCAGCCCCCCACCAAGATCCACGTGCAGCGCGGCACCAAGGTCCTCCCGACGTGGCCGAAGAAGTGGCAGCCCAAAGGCGTTGCCGTGCTGATGGCGATCATCACCGGACTCGGCATCGCCGGACTCCCCGATGCCGGCGGCACGTGGGCGTACTTCGAGAGCTACGGGGACAATGACTTGGTCAGCGGCGCCGTAGTGAGCCTCGCCGTTGCCGATGTCGTCATCGTCGGCTTGCTGTGCGCCGGTTTCGCTCGATTCCTGCCGAAGGGCATCGGCAAGACCGTCACCGTCGTCGTCATCGTCGCCGGGCTCGTCTTCGGTTGCGGTGCCGCAGCTTTCGCTTTCAACGGCGTCGGAGAGACCTTCCGGAACACGGCGGAGTTCTCAGCACAGGAGTCCGCGACGGCGTCGCTGATCCTGATCACCAGCATCGTCCTCGTGACGGCCGGTTTGACCTGGGAGTCCTGGAAAAAGTAATGCCTGGACCCACGCGAAACGATCAGAAGCCGAGCACGACCGTGCCCGGCGCGAGGTCCGCCCAGCCCCGAATGCCTGGCTGATCGGACCGGCAGCATCCACGGCTACGGCACGAGGCCGACACCGACCTCGCCAGCGCGCGGACTCTGCTTCACGGCCTGGCTCCGGATCCTCCGGGCTGTTCCGGACGGTGACTGCTCGCGGCTTTGAAGTACTGGTTCGAAGGTTTGAGGAACACCAGGACGAGGAACACCGGCATCGCGACCAGCACCATCAACAACTCGACGCTGGCGATGAGCGCGCCCGGCTGGCCGATGAGAGACCCCAGCTGGAAATCGACGATGATGAGCATCTGGCTGATGCCGAAAAGGCCGTAGAGCAGCCAGATCCCGGCGAGGATGGCGAGTGTGGTCCGCGCCCAGTTCCGGCCGGCGCGCATCCGGAACGCGAAGATCACCCACAGCGCGGTGAGCGCGAAGTTGCCCAACGTGTTGAACACGTTGAAGATGAGCGGGCCCTGCCAGGTATCGAGATATCTGATGACTTGCAGCGCGAGGACCACGAAGCTGATGCCGGTCAGCATCGACGAGAGGATCGGCACCACGATGCCGATCAAGGTCGCGAACGTCACCGTCCCGGGCGCTTTCGGTCGGCCGAACTGCAGCTGCGGCGGAAGCTGCTGGTCACCCGCCGGCTGGGACTGCTGCTGCGACCAAGGATTCTGAGGCGCTGTCACGCGAAGAGAGTAGAACCTACAACGATCAAGAATGTGCCTGCTTGCCGTCATCTTCAGATGAGCCGTAACTCGCGCAACTGCCCAGCACGCAGCCCCAGACGGGCGCAACAAGACGGTGCCGGTGTTGCGGCTCAGACCTCGAACGCCACCGTGACCGGAGCGTGGTCGCTCCAGCGCTGGTCGTAGGACTCCGCGCGCTCGATCACCGCCGACGCCGCTCGCTTCGCCAGGGCTTCGGAAGCCACCTGGTAATCGATGCGCCAGCCCGAGTCGTTGTCGAAGGCCTTGCCCCGGTAGGACCACCAGGAGTACGGGCCCGGGCCTTCCGGGTGGAGGTTCCGGACGATGTCCTCGTAGCCGCTCTCGAAGAGCTCCGTCAGCCAGGCCCGTTCCTCCGGGAGGAAGCCCGCTTCCTTCTGGTTCGCCTTCCAGTTCTTCAGGTCGATCTGCTGGTGCGCGATGTTCCAGTCGCCGCAGACCAGCACCTCCCGGCCCTCCGCCGCGGCTCGCCCGCGCAGGTCGTCCAGGTACGCGCGGAACTCCTTCATGAAGCGTTCCTTCTCGTCCTGGCGCGGGGTGCCGACGTCGCCGCTGGGCAAGTACAGGCTCGCGACCACGAGGCCCGGCAGGTCGATCTCCGCGTAACGGCCGCTCTCGTCGAACTCCGCCGAGCCGAAGCCGATGCGCACCGCCTCCGGTTCCGCGCGGCTGTAGATCGCCACCCCGGCGCGGCCCTTCTCCGAGCTCGGGGCCAGCACGGTGTGCCAGCCGGCCGGTTCCCGGACCTCCGGCGCGAGCTGTTCGGGCTCCGCGCGGGTCTCCTGCAGGCAGATCACGTCGGCTCGGGTGGCGGCGAGCCACTCCACGAAGCCCTTCTTCGCGGCGGCGCGCAGGCCGTTTACGTTCACGGTCGACACAGTCAGCACGCCAGCGAGGGTAACCACCGGCACCGACGATCAACCCTCCCGGGCACCCCTCCCCAGCAGAACGATCTTCGTGGGTCAGGCCAGCCAGAACGCTTCGCGGGTGCGGCGGCGGCGGTCGCGGCGGCGGGTGGGTTTCGGCGCCGCCGGGCGCTGCCACAGCCACATGCACACCCGGGCGCCGCCAAGGCTGGAGCGGTCGACCGCGAGCCGTCCCCCGGTGGACTCGGCGACCCGGCGGGCGATGTCCAGGCCGAGCCCGGTCGATCCGGCGCTGCTGCGCCCGCGCTGCACGGCGTCGGAGGACTCCGCCACCCCGGGCCCGGCGTCCTCCACGATCACCCCGACCACGCCGTCCTTCTGCTGCACCGACACCACGAACTCGGTCCGCTCCGGGGTGTGCCGGAAGACGTTGCCCACCACGGCGTCCACCGACGCGGCGAGCTCCGCTCTGGGCACCGGGACGTGGACCTCGCCTTCCGCGCCGCGCAGGCTCCACGGCCGCTGCTGGTCATCGGCCAGCGCCGACCAGAACCCGAGCCGCTCGCGCAGCAGCTCCGCGACGTCGCAGTCGGCTTCCTCGCCGGGCCCGGACCGGCGGGCGCTGGTGATCACCAGGTCTACCTCGCGTTCCAGCCGGTCGATGGCGACCCTGGTCTGCTCGGCGGCCTGATCGTCGCCCAGCGCCTCCGCGTTGAGCCGCAGCGCCGTCAGCGGGGTGCGCAGGCGGTGCGAGAGGTCCGCGGCCATCTCGCGCTCGGCGGCGAGCAGCTGGCGGACCCGGTCGGCCATGGTGTTGAACGCGCGCCCGGCCTCCACCAGTTCGGGCGGGCCGCTGGGATGCACCCGGACGCTGAGGTCGCCGGCGCCGAGCGCGGACGAGGCCTCCGCGAGCCGGGTGGTCGCGCGCACGACGCGGGCCGCCAGCCGGTCCGCGACCAGCAGCGACCCGACGACCAGGACCAGCCCGACGGCGCCGAGCACGAGCCAGGCCCGCAGCACCCCTCGGGTCTGGTCCGCTGCGGGCACGAACACCTCGGCCAGCGCGGTGCGACCGCCGTCCAGCGCGATCGGCTGCACGAACGCCGTGCCGCCGGCCACTTCCACGCTGGAGGTCCGCACGTCGGACATCGCCAGGTGCACGTCCCCGGCACCGACCCGGCCCGAGCCCACCACGCCGCCGTCCGGCAGGTACACGGCGACCCGCCCGGACTGCCCGGCGCGCGTGCTGGCGACGGCCTTGCCGACCAGCGCGTGATCGGTCGTGGTGGCCAGCACCGGCGCCAGCGCGACGGCTTGCCGTTCGGCGTCGGACATCGCCTGGTCGCGGGCCATCTCCTTGATCATCAGGCCGAGCGGGATGAGGAACGCCAGGGCGACCATCGAGGTCACCGCCAACGCCACCAGGACGATCGTGCGTCTCATTCCGGTTCCACGAGCTTCACGCCGACGCCCCGCACGGTGTGCAGGAACCGAGGTTCGGCGGCGCTCTCGCCGAGCTTGCGCCGCAGCCAGGACAGGTGGACGTCGATGGTCTGGTCGTCGCCGTAGGACTGCCGCCACACCTGGGCGAGCAGTTCGCGGCGCGCCACCACCCGGCCGGGCCGGGCCGCGAGGTAGGCCAGCAGGTCGAACTCGCGCCGCGTCAGCTCCAGCTCGGCGCCGTCCAGCGTCGAGACCCGGCTGCCCAGGTCGATGCGCAGCCCGGCGACCTCCAGCAGCTGCGCCGGCTGCGGGCCGCGGGCGCGGCGCAGCACCGCTTCGATGCGGGCGTTGAGGTGCTCGCTGGAGAACGGCTTGACGATGTAGTCGTCCGCGCCCGCGCGCAGCAGGCGGACGATCTCGCTCTCGTCGTCGCGGGCGGTCGCCACGATGGTCGGCACGTTGGAGACGCCGCGGATCATCTTGAGCGTCTCGCCGCCGTCGAGGTCGGGCAGGCCGAGGTCGAGGATGATGACGTCCGGTGGGTGCTCGGCTACTTCGCGCAACGATGCCAGGGCGGTTCCGACGCTGCGAACGACCCAGTCCCGCGCGGTCAGGTCCCGGATCATCGCGGCCCGCACCACTGGATCGTCCTCAACCACCAGAACCACAGCCATGGCGGGGACGATACGGGGACTGTGAGAGTTCTTCGCCTTCCGGTCCGCGGGCGGGCCGCGCCGCACCGCGAGCGGCGGCCGGCGTTCGGCGCCGCGGAATCCCGCACCCAGGGAGGCATTACGCGCCGCAGTCGGGTAAACCCGTGCGCATGAAACGAGCGGTCGCCTACATCGGCGTGTGGTTGGCCGCGACCACCGCCGCGGTCACGTTGTCCTGGCTCGGCGTCCGCGACGTCATCCGCGGCGCGATGTTCGAGCCGCCCGACGCGATCCCGCTGGTCCAGCCGACCACGACGGCCCCGCCCCCGCCTCCGCCGCCGACGACGACGGAGCCGCGCCCCGAGCCGACACCGACCACAGTGGACACTCCGGCGCCGGAGCGGACGCCCACCCCGAGCCCGTCGCGGACCACCGACGCCGGCGAGGTGCGCACCTACTACGCCAAGGGCGGCAAGGTCGTGCTCTCCGTGCACGCCGACGGCACGAAGCTGGTCTCCGCGACGCCGCGCCCCGGCTACACGGTGCAGACCTGGGACCAGGCCGTCGGCTGGCTGCGGGTGGAGTTCACCGCCGGCCAGCACGGGTCGTCCGTGATCGCAACCTGGCACGACCACCCGACCTCGGTCCAGACCATCGAGTACTGATGACCCGGAAGCACCCGCGGCCGGTCAGGGTTTGCGGGCGACGCCGCCGATCAGCAAGCGGTGGAAGGCGTTCACCGGCACCCCCGGACCGTCCGGCCACCACGTCGCCACCGGCACCAGCCCCGGTGCCAGCAGTTCGAGCCCGCCGAAGTAGCGCTCGATCTCCTCGCGGGACCGGAACCAGCCGCTGCCCATCGCGCCGAGGTACGCCTCCTCCATCAGGTCGGCCAGCCGGGCCGCCTCAGCGTCCTCGGGGCGGCAGAAGTGGCTGATCCCGACGTAGGAACCGGCGGGCAGCGCGTCGATGTAGCGCGCCATCAGCCCCTGCGGGTCGTCCTCGTCTGCGATGTGGTGCAGCGTGCTGAACAGGAACAGCGCGATCGGCCGGGACCACTCCAGCGACCTGGCGACGGGCCGCTCGGCGAGCAGGCGATCCGGATCCGTGATGTCCGCGGCGACGAAGTGCGTGCCGTCGTTCTCCACGAGCAGGGCGCGGCCGTGCACGATGGCGGTCGGATCGTTGTCGACGTAGACGACGGCCGCGTCCGCGTTGACCCGCTGCGCCACCTCGTGGGTGTTCTCCAGCGTCGGCAGCCCGGATCCGCAGTCCAGGAACTGGTCGATGCCGACGGTTCCGGCCAGGTACCGGGTGACCCGCTGCAGGAAGGCGCGGTTGTCCTTGGCCAGCGCGCCGGGTTCCGGGGTGACTTCGGCGAGCGCGTCGCGCAATCCGCGATCGGCACTGTAGTTGTCCTTGCCGCCGAGGATCGCGTCGTAGACGCGCGAACTGCTCGGCCTCGTGGGATCGATGCCAGACGGCACGCCCCCGCGCCCTTCGCCGGTTCGTGTCATGCCACTCCCCAACCCCGAATTTCCGCCCCCGACAACCCCAGGTTAGGGGATCAAGAGCCGATAACGTACGTCCGGGTAGATACCGCCAATCCGGGTAAGGCGCTCGACCTGCGGCCGGATTCCACTACTATGCCCACGCGTAACGTTCAACCACTGGATCGCGACAGTGGGTCGTAGAGCCCATTTCCACAGGAGGTTCCGCGTGGCTCCGGACAGTGCCACGGGAAGCGGCCCCACCGCCCGCCGTCTCGTGCTGGGCAGTCAGCTGCGCCGGTTGCGCGAGGCGAGCGGAATCTCCCGCGAGGACGCCGGATACGCCATCCGCGGGTCCGGATCGAAGATCAGCCGCCTGGAGCTCGGCCGCGTCGGCTTCAAGGAACGCGACGTCGCCGACCTGCTGACCCTCTACGGCGTGACGGACCAGTCCGAGCACGAGTCCTTCCTGGACCTCGTCCGCCGGTCCAACGAACCCGGCTGGTGGCACCGGTTCAACGACCTGATGCCCTCGTGGTTCCAGGACTACGTCGGACTGGAGGAATCGGCCTCCCGAATCCAGACCTACGAGATCCAGTTCGTGCCCGGCCTGCTGCAGACCGAGAAGTACGCCCGCGCGGTCGCCACCCAGGGCCGTCCGGAGTTCCCGGAGGACGAGCTGGACCGGCGCGTCCGGCTGCGCATGCAGCGCCAGAAGCTGTTCACCCAGCCGAAGGCTCCGCGGTTGTGGGCGGTGATCGACGAATCGGTGCTGCACCGGCCGATCGGCGGCCGCGAAGTGCTGCGCGAGCAGATCCAGTTCCTGCTCGACGCGACGGCGATGTCCGCGGTGACGCTGCAGATCCTGCCGTTCGAGCTCGGCCGGTCGGGCGCGGAGGGCGCGTTCACGATCCTGCGGTTCGCCGAGCCGGAGTTGCCGGACATCGTCTACCTGGAACACCTCTGCGGCGCGCTCTACCTGGACAAGCCGGACGAGGTCGAGGTCTACAGCAAGGTCAGCCACCGGCTCGCGGTCGACGCGCAGACGCCGGAGCAGACCCGCAAGACGCTGCTCAAGGCCCTGAAGCACAGCTGATCGACGTGCCACCGGGATCCGCACCCGGTGGCACTTCTGTGCGCGCCGACGACTGCGCATAGCACTCATTCACTGACCACGGGTCACTTAACTGGGAACAAAGTACCTCCGATCGAGTGACCAAGATCTCATTGAGATGCACGTGCATTCAATCGTGCATCTGCACCTGCTACCTTGGGTGCACGATCAACTGCACGTGCAGATGATCGTGCAGCGTTAGTCGGGGAAGGGTGAGGTTCGGATGACGAACATCCAGAACGGTATGCCCGCGCAGCAGCTTCCCAACGTGGTGTGGCGAAAGAGCCGCCACAGCGGAGCGGTGGGCAACTGCGTTGAATTGGCACCGTTGGTCGACGGCGGCATCGCCGTCAGAAACTCGCGCTACCCCGAGGGTCCAGCACTGGTCTACAGCCGGGATGAGATCGCCGCATTCCTGCACGGGGCCAAGGACGGCGAGTTCGACGACCTCGTCTGACGAGCCGTCCCGACGCTCCGCGCGGAGCCATGGTTGAAGCCCTTGACGACGAAACTCGGTGGCGCCATGAACGAGATTACCAACGGCCTGCAAGCCCTGGTAGCCCGCGATTTCCAGTTCGCGCACCCGCGCGACGCCGACGGCGGCCTGGTCGCCGTGGTGGGAATCCGGGTCCACCGCGGGGTTTTCGACATCGTGCAGCTGTTCAGTGAGCACGAAGCCGATGCCGCGCGGATCCCCGGTGACGAGCCGGACGTCCTCTTCCCGAGCAAGGTCCTGTGGCGAACCACCGGCCCCGCGCGCGAAGTGATCGCCGAACTGCTCGCGCTGTCCGAGCCGGCCCCGGACCTCGGCGCCCAGCCCACGGGCTGCTGGCTGCCGACCCACGCGGGCCGCTCGACCTGGCTGGCCGCCTCCGCCTGACACCGGCCAGCCGCCAAGACCCCGCCCCGACCCCGGCGCCGGAGTCCTCAGCGGACCTTTCCTGGCACCGGGACCCCCGAAACGATCGAGTTCCCGCGCGACGGCGCCCCGCCGCGGG
Source organism: Saccharopolyspora sp. NPDC045941 (assembly GCF_056431445.1). Classification (NCBI taxonomy): domain Bacteria; kingdom Bacillati; phylum Actinomycetota; class Actinomycetes; order Pseudonocardiales; family Pseudonocardiaceae; genus Saccharopolyspora; species Saccharopolyspora sp. NPDC045941. The sequence continues at coordinate 80,791 of NZ_JBWKKU010000034.1, read as the reverse complement.
AACTCGATCGGGGTTTTCCGCCCGAAGCGAGCACAACGACACCGCCCACCGCAGGTGCCTTTCGCGGCCTGCGACGAAACGCCCCGCCGACCGAGGACATCCACCGGCTCTCCGCCCCCCGTTGAGCCCGGCGATGATGACCCGTGAGCGGGTTGGGGCGCTATAACACCCCCCAACCCGCTCACGGAGCCCGAGCAGGAAGAGCTCAGTTCGCCTCGGTTGCGCGCCCATTGCGAGCGCGCACGTGGTGGACGACGACCACGGCGGTGGCGGCCAGGAAGACGACCTGCATCGCGGTTCGCGGGACTAGTTGGTCGTCCGCGGCGGTGAGGATCCCCTCCAGCGCCGCGTAGACGTTCGCGGGGAACATCGCGATGAGCATGAGCCCCAGCCCGCCCGCGGCCCACGGCGCGGTGCGGTGCCACAGCAGCCCCGCCGCGCCCGCCAGCTCCAGGATCCCGGTGACGGTGACGAGCAGGCCGGGCGCGGGCAGCACCGGCGGCACCATGCTGATGAGCTGCTCCCGCATGCCGACGAAATGCGCGATGCCGGTCGCCACGAACATCGCCGCGAGCCCGCCGCGCACGGCGACCGGCCAGGGCCTCAGGCCGCGGACGCCGATGGCGCCCGCCACCAGCAGCACCAGCGTGACGGCCAACAGGATGATCAACGGAGCCATCTCGGCCCTCCCCAGGAGAAAGCAAACTTGTCAGTGACAAGATGCCCGCCCGAGCCGAATCTTGTCAATGTAAAGATTCGTCGTCCAGGTGGTGGCGCAGGAGACTGGTGCCATCGAGCAGCGCCAGCGCCGCCCGGCGCTGCTCGATGGCCGCGCACAGCGCGTCGCTGCCGCCCGTTCGCCGGAGGCTGTCGAGCACCAGCAGGTACCGGCCCTCCCGAAGCATCTTGATCAGCCCCGACCTGCGACCGCCAGGACCACGAAGCGACCACAGTGGACGGAAGTCCCGGGGTCAGTCCAGCTCGTACATCGGGTTGGACAGTTTCACGCCGCGTTCGGCGTGGCCGCCGGCCAGGTCGGATTCCTGGTCCCCGACGCTCAGGACGATCCGGTAGCCCTGCCGCTCGATGCCGGCGCGGGTGCCGCTCTTGTACGGCACCACCGACGGCTCGTGGTCGTCCACCGGCCGCAGGTACAGGGCCGCCGGCTCCGGGAAGCCCTCTTCCTGCAGGTCCAGCAGGCTGGCTTCGCGCATCTCCGGGTTCTCCCGGCGGCCGGTGACGAAGAAGACCGCGACGCCGCGGGAATCCGCGAAGCGCGCGAGGTCCCGCGTCGCGGCGATCCCGACGGGCCCGCGGGCCAGCACGAACTCGTCCGACGACTCCTGCTCGAAGCCGAAGTCGATGCCCAGCTCGTACTCGTAGGTCGACACGCTGGTGTCGTCGATGTCCAGCACGATCGCGGGTTTCGGCACGCCCTCCGCCAGCCGCTGGGCCAGGTAGTCCTGGCCGCGGCGATCGGCCTCGGCGATGTCGGCGTCCCACTGCCCCGAATCGTGGTAGTCCACGATGGACCGCTTCACGTCGGTCAGGTTCGGGGCGGGTTCGGCCTTCGCGCCTTCGGCGCCCTGCGCGGCGGCGCACCCGGTGGCGAGCACGCCGAGCAGGGCGAAGGACGAGGCGATCCCGGGGAATGCGGAGGACTTTCGACCGGACACGATGCGGAACCTCCTGGCGGCGACTACTTCGGCAGCCCGGCCCCGCTCAGCACGCGGTCGAGCGTCGGATAGGACGCTTGCGCACCGGAGTGTTGCACGCTGCAGGCCCCCACGCGGGTCGCCCACCACACGGCAGTGGGAAGCGAATCACCCTGGCTCAGCCGCCATGCCGCGGTCGCGGCGAAAGCATCACCCGCCCCGGTGGTGTCGACCGCGTCGGCCGGCGCACCGGGAATTTCCTCGGCATGACCGGCATCCGCGACCGCCGCGCCGTCCGCGCCGAAGGTGACCACCACCGAACGCGCACCGACCCGGAGGAGCCCGGTCGCGTGCCCGATGTTCTCGGCGGGCACTGGAAAGCCGTTGCGCCGCAGGATTTCCCGGGCTTCGTGCTCGTTGACGATCAGCGGGTCGGCGAGCTCCAGCACCTCGGCGGGCAGGTCGACCACCGGGGACAGGTTCAGCACGAACCGCGCCCCGGCCGCCCGCGCGGCGCGGGCAGCGGCGACGACGGTTTCGACCGGCACCTCCAACACGACCGACACCACCCGCGCCGCCGCGATCAGCGGCTGAGCGGCCGCGATGTCGGCCGGCGACAGGCGCGCGTTCGCCCCGGCGGACACGATGATGCTGTTCTCACCGGTGTCCGAGACTGTGATCAGCGCGGTGCCGGTGACCGCTTTGTCGTCTCGGTGGGTGTGCCCGGTGCCGACGCCATCGGTGTGCAGGGCGGCCAGCAGCATCTCGCCGTGCGCGTCCGCACCGACCCGGCCCACCAGCGCCGTTCGGGCGCCGAGCCGCGCCGCGGCGACCGCCTGGTTGGCGCCCTTGCCGCCTGCGCTGGTGGCCAACGATGCGGCGTGCACCGTTTCGCCCGGCAGCGGATGGCGTTGCACGCGCGCGGTCAGGTCGACGTTCAGCGAACCGACCACGACGACGTCTTCGGTGCGCGTCATCGCAAATCCGCCCTCACGCCACGCGTCGCGTCGGGGTGGGGTCGTCGCACAGCCGATCGGCCAGCAGCTCGGCGAAGTCGCCGCCGGTCTCCAGCACCACGCGCACGTGCGCATCGTCCTGGGCCGGGAAGTTCCGGTACTGCCCGCGGACGTCGGCGACGGTCGCGCCGCGCCCCGGCCCCTGGCTCGTCTCCACGTCGACCGCGACGACCGGCGCCAGCACCGGGGAGACGTCGCCGACCGCGATGGCCGCGGCCAGCGGATCGTGGCAGGCCGCGCTGCGGTCGCCGAACACGTGCCCCTCGTAGAAGTCGAAGTACTGGTCCAGCATCTGCGCCGCGAATGCGGTGACCGGCGTGCCGGTCTCGCGGAGCCGGCGCTGGTGGCCCTCGGTGATCCGCTCGCCCATGGTCGCGTCCAGCGGCACCAGCGTGATCGGCCAGCCGGCGGTCAGCACCGTTCGCGCCGCCTCCGGGTCGTTGCTGATGTTCGCCTCGGCCGCCGGGGTGGCGTTGCCCGGGTGCCGGATCGCGCCGCCCATGATCGTGACGTGCTTGACCAGCCCGGGCAGTTCGGGATCGAGCAGCACGGCGGTGGCCAGGTTCGTCAGCGGCCCGACCGCGAGCAGGTGCAGCGTGCCGGGGTTCTCCCTGGCGAGGCGCACGATGAGTTCCGCGGCGGGCTCGGCGACCGGCCTGGCCGTCGGCGCGGGCAGGTCCGTGTTGCCGAGGCCGTCCGCGCCGTGCACGTACGGCGCGAAGTGCGCGTTCCCGAGCCAGTTGTCGCGGGCACCGACGGCCACCGGGATGTCCGGCCGCCCGGCCAGTTCGAGCACCCGCAGCGTGTTGTCGGCCGCGGTGACCGCGTCGATGTTGCCGAAGACCGTGGTCACAGCCCGGATGTCGACGTCCGGGTCCCTCAGCAGGTAGAGCAACGCCAACGCGTCGTCGATTCCGGTGTCGCAGTCGACGATCAGGGTTTCCTTGGACGCCATCGGTAGCGCGCCTTTCTGCTGGGAGCGGAGTCTCGCGGGACTCGTGCGCGTTTCGGAGCGCTATGGCGATCCGAAACGCGCACGAGCGTTGCCCCGGGAAGCGGAGCGGGTGATCGCGTCAGATCGAGACGGGCCCGCGGAGCCCCGGCTGTGGTTGTTCGGTGTTCATCGGGACTGGCGCACCGGGATGCCTGGCGCGCCGCTGGGCAGCACGTACTTGGCGGCGATCAGCGGGGTCCGCTCCATCGAGACGACCTGCGTGACCAGCACGACCGGCGTGTCCGGCGGCCGGTCGAAGACCTCCCCGCGGCGCCGCCCGAGCACGGTCGCGTTGATCGTGCTGGCGCCGCTGAGCGGCAGGTGCGGGTCGATCGAGCCGATGACGTGCAACATCGTGCTCGGCCGGGCTTCGGCCGCCGCCAGTGCTCCGGGCAGCGTGGGATCGACGGCGGCCAGCGCCTCGTCGTGCACGCTCCACTCCTCCACCAGGCAGGACGGCACGCCGTCGACGTCGACGACGCTCTCCCAGAACCGGATCTCGCAGCTGGCCGGCACCGGCAAGTGCTGCATCACCAGGTCGGTCGGCTGCTCGATGTCGCGCACCAGCGGCCGCACCTTGGTGCTGTCCGAGCCCAGCAGGCCCTCGACCGGTTGCAGCCGTTCGAAGCCCCGCCGGGCCGGGCGGTCGCTGACCGTCCGCCCCACTCCCCGCCGCACGGTGATCACGCCGTCCTCCTGGAGGAGGATCAACGCTTCCCGCAGCGCCGGCCGGCTCACGCCGAGCTCGGTCGCGAGGTCCGGCTCGGACGGCAGCGTCGAACCCGGCGGATAGGTGCCCTGCCTGATGGCCTCGGCGATCCGCTCGTAGAGGTCCACGACCGGTCGACGCTGAGGTCGTCTGGAAGCCACGCCGCACCTCCTGCCGGATTGATGTCAGACAAGTTAAGAGAGATGGTCCCGCGCGTCAACTCCGGCAAGCCGGAGAAGAACCGGAGAACACACCTTGACGTACATCACCTTCGGAGGGTAGATCCTTCCGCCAACATGCCTAACATGTCAGACAGGAAATCCCGGCCGAGTTCGCCGGGAACACCGAACCCCAGGAGGGAACCAGTGCCCGACTCGCCGACCGCCGACCAGCTCCGCCGCGCCCCGAAGGTGCTGCTGCACGACCACCTCGACGGCGGGCTGCGCCCCGAGACGGTCGTGGAACTGGCGGAGCAGCAGGGCTACGGCGCACTGCCGACGTCCGACGTCGCCGGGGTCACCGAGTGGTTCGCCGCCGCGGCCGGGGCCGGCTCGCTGGAGGAGTACCTGGAGCGGTTCGTGCACACCGTCGGCGTCATGCAGACCGCGGACGCGATCAGCAGGGTCGCCGCCGAATGCGCCGAAGACCTGGCCGCGGACGGCGTCGTGTACGCCGAGGTCCGCCACGCACCGGAGCTGAGCACCCAGCAGGGGCTGTCGCTGGACGAGGTCGTCGAGGCGATGCTCGACGGGTTCCGGCGCGGAGCGGCGCGGGCGCGAGAAGCGGGCAACCGCATCCGCATCGGCGTGCTGCTGTGCGCGATGCGCCAGGAGGCACGCGCCCGGGAGATCGCGGAACTGGTCGTGCGGTACCGCGACGCGGGCGTCGTGGGCTTCGACATCGCGGGCCCGGAGGCCGGCTTCCCGCCCACCCGCTCGCTGGAGGCGTTCGAGTACCTGCGGCGGGAGAACTGCCACTTCACCATCCACGCCGGCGAGGGCTTCGGGCTGCCGTCGATCTGGGAGGCCATCCAGTGGTGCGGCGCGGCCAGGCTGGGCCACGGCGTGCGCATCGTGGACGACATCGACATCGCCGAGGACGGCACCGCCCGGCTCGGCAGGCTGGCGTCGTTCGTGCGGGACCGGCGCATCCCGCTGGAGATGTGCCCGCGCTCGAACGTGCACACCGGCACCGTCGCCTCGGTCGCGGAACACCCGATCGCGCTGCTGCGGCGGCTGGGCTTCCGGGTCACGGTCAACACCGACAACCGGCTGATGAGCCAGACGTCGATGACCCGCGAGTTCACCGAGCTGGCTGAGAACTTCCACTACTCGCTCGACGACCTGCAGTGGTTCACGGTGAACGCGATGAAGTCGGCGTTCATCCCCTTCGACCAGCGCCTGGCGCTGATCAACGAGGTGATCAAGCCCGGCTACGCGGCCCTGCGCTCCGAGGCCCTGTTCGGCCCGGTCGCCGACCACGAACCGGCGCTGGCCTGACGCGCGGGAGCGCTTCGGGTCGGCACGGCGGCCCGAAGCGCTCGCGAGCGTTCGACAGGACATCGCCGGTCAGCGGTCCTACATTGACCGGCGATGGACCCGCTGCCCGCCGCTTACCAGGGAGTGTCCCCATGAGCCGTGTTCGAGTTCTCGTCGGCACCCGCAAGGGCGGGTTCATCCTGACCGCGGACGGCACTCGCGAGCGGTGGGACATCAGCGGACCGCACTTCGGCGGCTGGCAGCTGTACCACCTCAAGGGCTCGCCGGCGGACCCGGACCGGCTGTACGCCTCGCAGTCGCTCGGCTGGTTCGGCCAGCTGATCCAGCGCTCCGACGACGGCGGCCGGACCTGGGAGCCGGTGGGGAACCGGTTCTCCTACGACGGCACGCCCGGCACGCACCTCTGGTACGACGGCACCCCGCACCCCTGGGAGTTCGAGCGGGTCTGGCACCTCGAACCGTCGCCGACCGACCCGGACACCGTGCACGCCGGGCTCGAGGACGCCGCGCTGTTCCGCACCACCGACGGCGGCAAGACCTGGCACGAGCTGCCCGCGCTGCGCGAGCACCGCTCCTCCGCCGGCTGGCAACCGGGCGCCGGCGGGATGTGCCTGCACACGATCATCCACGCGCCGGACGACCCGAACCGGATGTTCACCGCGATCTCGGCGGCGGGCGCCTTCCGCACCGACGACGGCGGCAAGAGCTGGCAGCCGATCAACCGCGGCCTGCACTCGGAGGGCATCCCCGATCCGGACGCCGACGTCGGCCACTGCGTGCACCGCATCGCGCTGCACCGAGAGCGCCCGGACGTGCTGTTCATGCAGAAGCACTGGGACGTGATGCGCAGCGACGACGCCGGCGAGTCCTGGTACGAGATCAGCGGCGACCTGCCGTCCGACTTCGGCTTCCCGATCGACGTGCACGCCCACGAGCCGGACACGGTCTACGTCGTCCCGATCCAGAGCGACGAGCAGCACTACCCGCCGGAGGGCAGGCTCCGCGTCTACCGCAGCCGGACCGGCGGCCACGAGTGGGAGCCGCTGACCAGCGGCCTGCCGCAGAGCCACTGCTACGTCAACGTGCTGCGCGACGCGATGGCCGTGGATTCGCTGGACGAGTGCGGCATCTACTTCGGCACCACCGGCGGCCAGGTGTACGTGTCGCCCGACGCCGGGAACAACTGGCAGCCGATCGTCCGGGACCTCCCGGCGGTCCTGTCCGTCGAGGTGCAGACGCTGCCATGATCCGGGTCGCGCTCCCCGCCCACCTGCGGACGCTCGCCAAGATCGCGGACCGCGAGATCGAGCTGGACGTCGCGGGCCGGCCGACGCAGCGGGCGGTGCTCGACGCCTTGGAGGCCCGGTACCCGATGTTGCGCGGCACGATCCGGAACCAGGAGACCCAGCTGCGCCGGGCCTTCATCCGGTTCTTCGCCTGCGAGGAAGACCTCTCCAACGAGCCGCCGGACGCGCCGCTGCCGCCGGCGGTGGCGGCGGGCGACCAGCCGTACCTGATCGTCGGTGCGATGGCCGGCGGCTGAGGCGCGGATCGATCACTGATCCACAGTAGACTGGAATATTCCGGACACCGTTCAACTAATGGGTGGTCGCCCGAATTTCCCGGCGTGTTGGCGTGTCGATCTACGACACCGGTGGAAGGTTTGCCGCGTCATTCGCCCGCCCCGACGAATCGCGGCCGGCCCTGACACCACCGGAAAAATCCAGATCGGAGTCTGACATGCGCAGTTCAACCCGTGCCCTGTTCGCCGGGGTCGCGGCCGTCGGCCTGCTCACGATGGGGGCTTCCCCTGCGCTGGCCGCCAAGGGCAAGAGCAAGGAGTCCGACAACGACTCCACCGTCACGGCTGCGGCCCAGGGCGGCGAGGGCGGGAATGGCGGCAACGGCGGATTCGGCGTGAACATCTGCCCGGCGATCGGCATCCTCGCGAAGGCCGAAGCCCACTGCGGTGCCGGCAACGGCGGCAGCGCGAACGGCGGCGACGCGTGGGCCGAGGCTGAGGACGACAGCCGGGACACCGAATCCGACGACTGACACCGGAATCGCGGTCCGGCGCTCCCGCCCGAACGGGAGCAGTCCGGCCGACCGAAGTCTTCGCCCCGAACCGGAACGCCAGGCCTGCTGCCGATGACGAGTTCGGGGCGACGACGTGGAACGGAGTACTAGTGATCATTTCTGCACGCCTCCTCGGCACCGCCGCCGCGCTCGGCGTCGGCGTGCTGGCGGCCGGGCTGGCGACCCAGCCGGTCGCGCAGGCCGAGCGGAGCACCACCGAAAAACCGGGCAGTGACGGCGAAGCCGGCCAGGGTTTCAGCATCTGCCGACCGCTCTCCCTCACCGGCGGCCAGATCACGGCCGAGTGCTCGGTAGCGCCGAACGGCACGAGCTCCAACGGATCCGCGGATGCCGATGCCAAGAAGCACGGCGACGACGAGGACGAGGACTGACGCCCGAAAATAGCTCGCAGCGCTAGAAATGAACATGTGTCGGTCTCCACCAGGAGGCCGACACATCTTCATGAATACCGAGGTTACGATCCGTCCATTGTGGTCCAGACCTCGCGCGCCCGGATCGCCCGATCCGGGCGGCTTCGCCGGTTCGGCCGATCGCGGGCGAACCGGCGGCCTTACTCTCGAAAAGCGGGCAGGCCGTGGGATTTCTTCGGACGTGGCCTGCCCGCTACCAGCGAGAACCTCGGGCGCGACACGTCGGCCGCGCAGCGACCGACGCGGCTTCCGCGCCCTAGGAAATTCCCAGGATCACTCGTCGTCCTTGGAGTACTTCCGGTCCTTGCTGTCGTCTTCCGCGGTCGCTTCGGCGTCACCGCCGTTGGCGCTGCCGCCGTTGCCCGCGCCGCAGTCGGCCTTCGCCGGAGCCAGCAACGCGATGGACGGGCAAACGTTGACCCCGAAGCCACCGTTGCCGCCGTTTCCGCCGGCACCACCTTCGGCCGCAGCGGTCACGGTGGAGTCGTCGTCGGACGCCTTCTCCTTGCCCTTGGCGGCCAGCGCCGGCGACCCTCCCATCGCGATCAACCCGACTGCGGCGGCCCCGGCGAACAGAACACGAACAGACCTGCGCACTGCGAACTCCAATCTGATGAACACCACTTTGGTTGAACGGCTCCGCCGCCACTGCTCAGAAGGGATTCGGCGGTACCGAGATCAACGCGTGGACCCTTTCACCAGAGCCCGCGGAACGCCTCCAGCGACATGCAGATCGACGCACCAGTCACCCGTAGGTGCGACCGAAACTCGTTGCTCCAACAAAAAAGAGCGTGCCGACCGGCTCGCAGACCGGTCGACACGCTCTCATCGGGACGTGCGGGCTGGGGGTCGCCCGCGTCCTGATCAGTCCTCGTCGTACGCGCTGGACTCGGCGTCGCCGCCGATCCCGTTGCCACCGTTGCCGGCGGAGCAGGAACCGGTACCCTCGCCGAGGACGCCGACGCCGATGCCACACAGGACGTTCACGCCGAGGCCACCGTTGCCACCCTGGCCCTTGCCGCCCGTCGCCTCGGAGGCGGTCACCGAGTGGTCGTCCTTCCCACCCTTGCCGTGGTGACCCTTCCCGCCGTCAGCGAAGGCGGGCGAGCCCATGGCCAGCATCGCAGCAGCAGCAGCGGTGACACCGAGAAGGCGAATCGAAGTACGCATTCCTATAGCTCCCATCCATGTTGGACATTTGCCGGACCGGCAGGTTGCGTTCCCGGAATTCCGGGAATTTGGGGTGCGCCGACCGGCACGACAAACATTGCCATTGATTTGGTCGGTCCGGCATGTCGGGCCACACCAAAGAGAATCATGCGCCACCCGTGAGGATGCACGATCACGCAGTGCGTCCGACGCACCGGGAAACGATCTCGCACAACTCAACTGATCAGATGAAGAAGATCCACCGCGAGGAAAAAGATCAAGAAGTAGAATCTCGATCCCGATCACGAAATGATCAAGAAGGGATCGCCGTGAAAACCATTGCCCCACAAGCGACTTGCGCAAGTCGGTCTCCAGAAATCCAGACCGTCGGAGGTCGCACGTTGGGGCCATGCGGGGACGGTTCCACCGGGCACGGCGAGCGGGCCGCCCCTAGCGTTCGTAACTGCTCACGATCCGAATCACCTTTCAGGAGGCAAGTCATGGGAATTCGCCGCGAGACGGCAGTTGTGCTGGCCGCGCTGGGAACTCTGACCGCCGGCGCCTCGGTGGTCGCCGCGACGGCCTGGGCGGCCGGGCCACCGGTGACCGTCGAGGTGGGCGAGTCCAGGTGCCTGCACGCGGCCGACCTCCCGTTCCTGGCGGCAGCACTGAAAACCGCCGGGCAGGAGGATTCCGCGTCGACCACGGTGCGGCTGACCGTCCGCAGCGCCACCAACGACGGCCAGAAGCATTCCTACGTCGTCACGGTGGACGGGGAACAGCGGGCCAGCGGCTCCGTCAGCGGAAACGGCATGTCCATCAACAGCGTCGGCATCGCCAGCGGCGGGAGCTCCCGGGTGGTCGTGGCGACGGGCCCGACCGTCATCTTCGACCGGACCATCGCGGGACGCTGCTGACCGGGATCAGCAAGCAGCAGAAAGTCGGGGAGCGGAGGGAATTCCGCTCCCCGACTTTCTGCTGCGGTCGGCCGGGAATCACATCGCCGGAAAAGTAACCAGTGGCTTCACCGGGCCTGCCGGTGAAGCCACTGCGAGTGCGGCGCAGGCGGGCCGAAGGGCCAGAGTCACGCCCTGCGAATGCGATCCCGCCTTGGTTCCGCCGCGTGGCGTGCGCGACCACGGGCGGCGACTTTCACGCTGCACTCCTTGCCTTTCGGCAATCCCTGGGGTGCGGCGGCACGGTTGATCAGAAGTCGAACACGGAACCGGTCGCGGCCTTCAGCGCGCAAGGATTGGCCAGCATCACCTGGTATCCGACCGGCTGGCCGCGCCAGGTGCCCTCCGCGGACGCGTTCACCGGTCGGCTCTCCTTGGTGCAGCTCTTCGGCTCGCCTGGGTCCAACCGCTCGAACTTCCCGTCCACCTGCTGCAGCTCCGTGCACGCATCGGTCGCACGCGGGTGCTCTCCTCTCGCCGGATCGCAGGTCAGCGTGACCGTCCGGGATTTCTGGGATTCCGTCACCGTCAGCTTCAAGGTGCTCTGCCCCGCACCGTCGGACGTGGCCGAAGCAACTCCTGGAACCAGCACCGCAGCAGCGAAGACGACGCTGACCACACCGCGTCCGAGCAACCGGGAATCGGTCATTTCCTGCATCCTCCGTCCGAACAGAAAAGAAAACCCCCGTCCTCCTTACCGCACGCCGAACGATCTCTCCGCGCGAAGTCCAAACGATCACCTATCGGGCTCCCTCGAAGCGGTCGTCGCTACGGCCAGCCACCGTCGAGCGGCGATCTCGCACCCGGCCGGTCAACCGCGACGATCTACCCGCTCCGATTCGGCGACGGCATCGGGCCGCTCGGCGACACCGCGTATGCCCCATTAACCCGCCAGTGTCCCGGACCGAAAAGAAGCGACGGTGTTTCACGTCGATTTCTCCTATTCCGAGCGGACATCGGCCGCGACGACGCCTGAGCCACGCAAATCGAATGCACACCCGTAACCACGGACGGAACGTAGCCGCAACGCGCCCCCAACCGGGCACGGCCTGCCGATCGCGTGATCGTCTCGACGCAGTCGAGCGGCGGACTGCTGCACTGCGCAATGCCTTGCTCCTGGCGCAGATCTCCGTCAGGTGGCCCGTTGCGCGAGCGAACCGATCGAGATCATCAGATGAGGTGAGCCACCAAAATCTCGGGTTGCACGGCTTTGCGGCCACGCTATGTTCTAGATGGCCCCGCTGCGGCAGGGTTTCTTAATCCGATGGGAATCCATTGACTTTTCAGCCCGACAAAGTCTGCCAGCGGTTCCTGCGGCGTCACTTGTTCAAGTCAGTACGAAGGGGATTAATAGTTATGCGTTCTGCCAAGCGCGTCATCGCTGCTACTGCTCTGGGCCTCCCCATCATGCTCGGTGCTCCGGGAATGGCGCTCGCCGACGGTGGCCACCACCCGTGGAACATCAAGGACAACCAGGTCCAGGCTCAGAACCAGGATGCGGACACCGACCAGGCCAACGTGAACGTGCCGACGCAGTACACGTTCAACGTGGGCAGCGGTGAAGCGAACTCGGTGAGCTGGAGCAACCAGTCCAACGACGCCGACACCGACCAGACCGAGGTCGGCGTGCAGGAAGACTGGTGACGATAGCGGCCCCCTCGCTTTCGCAGTCCTCCCGCATCTGAAAAGGCTTGGCCCGGCGATTCCCTCGCCGGGCCAAGCCCTTTTTCATCCCCACCCGCCGCCGCGGTGCTCGCCCGGATGCACCGGACTAGTCCTCGTCCTGCAGCTCGCCCTCGGACTGCTCGGAGCTGTTGTAGTTGTTCTGCTGGGTAAAGGTCAGCGCCGACTGCTCACCCTTGCCGCCGTTGCTGACCTGGGTGATCGGCGAGACGTTGATGTTGTTCTGCACCGTGTGGTTCTGCTCGGCCTGCTCCTGGGTCTGCTTCACGATCCAGGAGGCCTTCGGCGGGCTCCCCGAAGGACCGTTGGCGGCCAGCGCCGTGCCGGAGGCCATCAGCAGCAGCGGCAACGCCACAGCGGCCGCGGCGAGCGTCTGCTTCGCAGTACTCATCAACCGATTCCCTTCGTAGACCAATCGATTTCGCCGTCCAGGGCGCCCCGCGGCGATCCGAATCGCGAAGCGCCCGGGCACCTTGGAATCCGCACCCCGGAATGGGGCAACAGAAACCTACCGGCGAATTGTCATTCGGCGGCGCACCGAAACATCTTGATCACTCCAAATGGTGATCACCGGACCCGCGCGCATGAAAAAACCCGCTGATCCGGCGGCTGCGCGCGTCGGATCAGCGGGTCGCTATCCCGGCCCCGGCGGGGCCGGCCGGATCAGCTTCAGGCGTCGAAGCGGAAGACGTTCGTGTTGCCGAACGACTGCCAGCGCGGTTCGAGCTTCAGCCAGCTCCCCGCCGGAGCGTGCGGCTCGACGGCCACCGCGACGTCCTGGTCCAGCTTCGGGCTGATGATCCAGCCGTTTTCATCCCGCGCGAAAACCCAGTCCTGGCTGGGGTTTCCGTACTGGCACGGCAGGGAGAGGACCTGCGGCCCGCCCTCCGCGTTGGCCTGCACGCAGCGGTTCGTCTGCTGGTTCCGAATGGTCCAGCTGCCATCGAATCGGTCGGAGACGACCCACTTGCCGGCGTCGCCGAGGACACCGAACGGAGCGGTCTTGACCACCGAGTCGCTGCCGAAGTCGACCCACCGGGACCCGTCGACGACACTGCTGATCTCCGCCCCCGGGTACGCCGGGGCAGGAGCCGAAGCGGCCTGGGCTCCCGCCGGCACGAGAGAAATCGCAGCCAGAGCACCGACAGCACCGAACATCCAGCGAGCACGCGTCATTACAAACCCCTCCAGACAGAAACTTCTTCGGGACTGGCGATCGGTTTTCCGACCGTCCGAATAAGATCTCTACCAGCACCGGAAGGAAATATCGCACCGGGTCACTACAACGTGTGGCCACTGCGCGACATCGGTAACGACGCCTAGATCAAAGCAGATAACGGTCCTCAATGGACACGTTTTGGCAACGCTCAAAAACGCGAAAAGTGACTCTTTTTTCAGATTAGCCGGGGTCCCGGCGCGCGGCTACCCGATCGCGTGAGGTGACGGGACCGGGCGGCCGCACGGTGCCCCCGTCAGGAGTACCGGATGCCCGGGAAGTCCCGCTGTGCCTGGAGGAACTGCTCCTCCCACTCCGCGGGCCAGCCGAACGCCTCGGTGGCGAGGCCCTTCAGGTTCACCCCGGCCGCGCCGCTCATGAAGTGCACGAACTCGCCCCAGTTCATGTCGCGGGCGAATTCCTCTCCGTTGGCCGGGAAGTACCGCCCCAGCAGGTCGAAGTAGCGCACCATCACCTGGGCGCCGCCGTGGTCGCGCCACAGCGGGTGGAACCAGTCGCGGAACCAGTGCGTGCCGGCGCGCGGGAAGTCGTCCACGTGGTCGTCGGCGGTCTTCCGGTTGTAGAAGTCCTCGGCCTCGGCCGCCATGCCGAGCGACTTGTAGACGTCGTAGATGTAGAACTCCATCCACTTGCTGTCGCCCCACAGGGCGAAGGCGGGCGAGCCGTGCTTCCCGGCGGCGATGCTCTCGACGACGTGCCCCGCCTCGTGCGTCACGATCTCGTACTGCGGCGTGGTCCAGTCGTCGCCGCCGACGTCGCTGACGTTGCGGAAGTCGTGCGACTCGTCGTAGACGGTCGACGGGTGGCCGCCGTAGTACTTGCCCTCGTGGTGGATCGAGTACAGCCGGTCGGCCGTCATCTGGTTGCCGGAGTTGCCGTAGGTCTGCTGGGAGTACTGCCACATCGAGGTCAGGTACGGCATCAGCCATTCCCGCGCGGCCGGGTCGACGTCCTGGTCGAAGTAGAGCGCCACGGTGTCGTTGTGGTCGATCAGCCGCAGGTTCTGGTCGTGCTCGAACCAGTGCTCCTGCCAGGTGGCGGGCGGCGGATCCGCCATCGGCGCGGGATTCCCCGCGCTGGCGACGCCGGGGGCCACCGCCGCCAGCGCCAGCACCATCGCCGTGATCGCCCTGCTGCGCATGTCCCACCTCGGGGCTCGGGGATGTTGGTCTGAACCAACGTAATCAGGCCGATGCGCACTGTCACCGACAGAGCAGGACGGGTTCCCCATCGGGCAACAAGTCGACACGTCGACCCTGTCGGGTCCACAGTGGACGCCGAATCGGCGCGGCCTCGAACCTCGCCGGAATGACGAAACCCTGCCGGTGGAGATCACCGACAGGGTTCGAATGGTGGTGCGCGATACTGGGATTGAACCAGTGACCCCTACCGTGTCAAGGTAGTGCTCTCCCGCTGAGCTAATCGCGCCGAGCGGCTCGGCCGCTTGCAGGGTTCAGCTTAGCCGACCCGCGAAAGCGGCCGTGCACCACCCCGCCTCACACCTGGCGCTCGAAGGTGACCAGGAGCCCTTCGACGCCACCCGGGCCGACCCGCCCCTTGACGTCGGCCCCGGTGATCGCCTTCAGCTGCCAGCCCTCGGCTGCGTGGTCGTTGAGGACCCGCTCCAGCTTGTCGCCCGACATCTTGCCGCCGAGCCACTTCTCCCGGAGCTCCACGACCTTGTACTGGTACGGCATCGGCACTCCCGTCCGTTCGAACACGTCCCAGGAGTCCAACGATGCGCACCGCGCGCCGGTTCCGTCAGGGATCGCAGGAGCTGCCCGGCACGGGCGCCAGGAAAACGGTGGCCGCCCAGCGCGCGCCACCCAGATCGCGGAAGCCGCCGACCACGTTGGGCGTCGCCGTCACCTCTTCGCCGTGGTCCAGCCTGCCCACCCGGTCCTCCCCGGAACCGGGCCCGGAGCGGACGTTGAGGACGTCGGCGGTGACGTGGAAGGTGCACGGGCCGGGCTCTCCGACGCCGAACCCGGCCTGGCCGGTGCCGGCCAGGTAGCTCACTCCGAGCACACCGGCACCGATGAGCAACAACGGACGAGGCAACAGGAACACGGCACACCTCCTGGTCCGGCACTGTCAAACCAGCTATAACCGGCCCGGATGCGAGCGCGGAACCCCGGGCACCCGTCGGCACGCCCGGTTCAGCGGCTCGGGTGTCGCCCGCCCGGCACCCGTGCGCAGGCGGTAGTCCGGTTGAATCCCGGCATGCCCGCACGCTTCAAGGACCTCGCACTGGACGCGCTCGATCACCAGGCGTTGGCGGACTGGTGGTGCCGAGCGATCGGCTACGTCCGCCGAGACAGCCTCGCCGACGCCGGCGACCGCCCCGCCGAGTGGCCGGTGCCGATCGTCGACCCGGTCGGCGTCGGGCCGCTGATCTGGCTCAACCCGGTGCGCGAGCCGAAGAACGGCAAGAACCGGATGCACCTGGACGTCGTCGGCGACCGCGACGAACTGCTCGCGCTGGGCGCGACCCTGGTCCGGGCCCGGGACGAGGAGATCGACTGGGACATCCTCGCCGACCCCGAGGGCAACGAGTTCTGCGCCTTCGCCCCCTGAGCACCCGCTACCCCTGGACGAGCGCCGCCAGCTCGCGCCACTGGGACATCGGCAGTTCGCCCGGCGTTGCCGTCAGGACCTGCAGGCAGACGTGGTCGGCACCGGCCTGGAAATGCTCCCGCACCCGTTCGGCGATGCTCTCGATGTCGCCGCCGGCGACGATCGCGTCGACCAGCCGGTCGCTGCCGCCGTCGGCGAGGTCCGCTTCGCCGAAGCCGAGCCGCAGCAGGTTGTTCCGCTGGTGCGGGGCCTGCAGATAGCCGCCCACGTGCTCGCGCTGCGTCCGGCGAGCCCGATCCCGGTCCGGGTCGAGCACGACGGCCTGTTCGACAGCGAGGTACGCCTCGGTGCCCATGCGTTCGCGCGCCATCGCGGTGTGCGAGACGGGCACGAAGTAGGTGTGCGCTCCCCAGGTTCGTTCGGCGGCCAGGTCGAGCATCTTCGGCCCCAGCGCGGCGAGGATTCGCCGGGGCGGCACCGCTGCCGCGGCGTTGAGCGGAACCTCGTCCAGGTTGTCGAGGTAGTCGCGCATGCTCGACACCGGCTTGCCGCTGAAGGGGATGCGGTAGCCGGCGAACGCGGTCGGCGAGCTGGGAACCCGGTGCCCGCCGAGGCCGAGCACGAACCGGCCGGGGTGCTGCTCGCCGAGCGAGCGTTCGGCGGCCGCCATGGCGATCGGATCCCGCAGGTAGATGTTCGCGATGCCGGTCGCCACGACGATTCGCTTCGTCGCGTCGAGCAGCAGCGCGGCCTGGGAGACCGCGTCCCGGCCGAACGCCTCCCCGAACCACACCGCGCCGTAGCCCAGTTCCTCCAGTTCCGCCGCGGCATCGCGGACCCGCGCGGCGGGGTGCGGATCGAACGCGAACGTCCAGATCCCGAGCCGGCCGGGGTCGTGCTGCGCGTGGGACATGTTCTGCCGCCCTCCGATTAAGCTGAGGCATCCTCCGGTTCTCCGGGAACAATACGGAGGGAGCCTCCGTTTGGCAACGAGATTCCCGATGGGTGAGGACATGACGACCGAGCGACGCCCGATGCGGGCCGACGCGCGCCGGAACTACGAACGACTGCTCGCGGAAGCCGAGGCCGCCTTCCGCGAGCGCGGAACGGACGCTTCGCTGGAGGAGATCGCGCGCAGCGCCGGAGTCGGCATCGGCACCCTCTACCGGCACTTCCCGACGCGGGACGCCCTGCTCGAAGCACTGCTGCACGACCGCTTCGCCACGCTGTGCGAGATGGGCGCCGACCTGCTGGGCGCGAAGTCGCCGCGCACCGCGCTGGTCACCTGGCTGCGGGAATTCGCGAGGTCGTCGAACAGGTACCAGGGGCTGCCCGCCTCCGTGATGACAACGCTGAACGACGAGGAGTCCCGGCTCTACGCGTCCTGCCACGCGATGCGGGAAGTGGGGGAACAGCTGCTCGCGCGCGCCCAGCAGGCCGGCGAGGTCCGCCCCGATCTCCTGGCGAGCGAACTCCTGCTGCTGGTGGCGTCGATCTCGTGGGCCACCGAGCACAGCCCGAACAGCATCGACCGCTTCCTGACCCTGCTGGTCGAGGGCATCGGCCCCTGACCGCAGAAGCCCGGAGGGACCGCAATTTCCATTGAAATCGAAGGTTCGATTTCAATGGAAATTGCGGGTTACCCACCCTCACCACGCGTCGGGCGACGGACGGCGGCATCGCCCTGGAAAGCGGAAAACGCCGCCCCCCTGGTGGGGAGCGGCGTTCGCGGTGCGGAAGATCAGCGGTTGGCCATCTTCTTCTGGAGGTTCTCGTCCAGCGTCGCGAGGAACGCCTCGGTGGTCTGGAACGCCTGGTCGCCACCGACCAGCAGCGCCAGGTCCTTGGTCATCTTGCCGCTCTCGACGGTCTCGATGACGACCTTCTCCAGCGTGTCGGCGAAGCCGACGACCTCCGGGGTCGAGTCCAGCTTGCCCCGGTGCTGCAGGCCGCGGGTCCAGGCGAAGATCGACGCGATCGGGTTGGTCGAGGTGGGCTTGCCCTGCTGGTGCTGGCGGTAGTGGCGGGTGACCGTGCCGTGCGCGGCCTCGGCCTCCACCTTGCCGTCGGCGGTCATCAGGACCGAGGTCATCAGACCCAGCGAGCCGAAGCCCTGCGCCACGGTGTCGGACTGCACGTCACCGTCGTAGTTCTTGCAGGCCCAGACGTAGCCGCCCTCCCACTTCAGGGCGCTGGCGACCATGTCGTCGATCAGCCGGTGCTCGTAGCTGATGCCCTTGGCGTCGAACTCGGCCTTGTACTCGCTGTCGAAGATCTCCTGGAACACGTCCTTGAACATGCCGTCGTAGGCCTTGAGGATCGTGTTCTTGGTCGACATGTAGACCGGGTAGCCGCGCTCCAGGCCGTAGCGGAAGGACGCGCGCGCGAACTCCTCGATCGACTTGCGGTAGTTGTACATCGCCATCGCGACGCCGCCGTCCGCACCGAACTTGGCGACCTCGAACTCGATCGGCTCGCCGCCGTCTTCCGGGGTGTAGGTGACGGTGACGGTGCCCGGGCCGGGGACCTTGAAGTCGGTGGCCTTGTACTGGTCGCCGTGCGCGTGACGACCGATGACGATCGGCTTCGTCCAGGTCGGCACGTAGCGCGGGATGTTGGAGATCACGATCGGCTCGCGGAAGATGACGCCGCCGAGGATGTTGCGGATCGTCCCGTTCGGGCTCCGCCACATCTTCTTCAGGCCGAACTCCTCCACGCGGGCTTCGTCCGGCGTGATGGTGGCGCACTTCACGCCGACGCCGTGCTTGGCGATGGCGTTGGCCGCGTCGACCGTGACCTGGTCGTCGGTGGCATCCCGGTGCTCGATGCCGAGGTCGTAGTAGTCGAGGTTGATGTCCAGGTACGGGTGGATCAGCTTGTCCTTGATGAAGGACCAGATGATCCGGGTCATCTCATCGCCGTCGAGCTCGGCTACGGCGCCCTGGACCTTGATCTTGCTCATGTGGCGGGGTGCTCCTCTCGCGAGAATGCAAGCGGTACAAGCGTACTGCTATCGGCTTCGATTGTGCCTTGCCCCCGTCGTCCGCCACCACCCCGGCGGACGCGCGTTGCGCCACTGTTCCCGACCGCGACCAGGTGTCGTGATCTTCTTCTACGCTCGACACCCGACGAGCGATCTTGGAGGGGCCGTGGCGACCGGACCGACGCACGCGATGAGCGGGGTGGCCGCTTGGGCGGCAGTGACCGCCCTGGCCGACACTCACGCGCTGGGGCAATTATCCCCGAAGACCTGGGTGGTCGGGGCCACGCTGTCCGCCGGGGCCGCGCTGCTGCCCGACATCGATCACCCGAAGTCGACGGTGGCCAGCACCTTCGGCGCCGTCTCGCGCGGCGCGTCGGCCGGGATCAGCGGCTTCAGCGGCTTCATCTACCGGCTGACCCGCACCAAGCACGACAGCAACCGGGAGGGCACCCACCGCGGCTTCACCCACACCGTCGTCTTCGCCGTGCTCGCCGGGCTGATCACCACGGCCATCGTGCAGACCAGCCAGGGCACCGCGCTCGGCGTGCTGATGTTCTTCTTCGCGGGGCTCGCGGTCCGCGGGCTCCTGCACACCTGGTCGTCCAGCAAGGACGCGCTGATGATCACGGTGGCCTCGGTGGTGCTCACCCTCGCTTGCTGGGCCTGGGCCGGCGACCAGCCCACCAACGCCGCGGCCTTCGGGGTGGCGGTGATGATCGGCTGCATCGCGCACTTCATCGGCGACGCGATCACCGAGCAGGGCTGCCCGATGCTCTGGCCGGTGCCGCTGAGCGGCAAGACCTGGTACCCGGTGGCGCCGCCGAAGGCGATGCGGATGCGCACCGGCGGCAAGGTGGAGATGGTGCTCGTCGGCCCGGGCCTGACGATCGCCGCAGTGGTGCTGAGCGCCATCGTCCTCTACCGGATCGGCGCGGCCCCGTGGATCGCCCAGCTCGACCTGCCGCCCGAGGTCATGGCCTGGATCTCCCCATCCTGATCGGTTCCGCTCCCGAATCCACGGGATTTAGCCGATCTCGGGCCCGCTGGATGCGACATTTCGCCCATCGCTCGTTCCGGGGTCGATAGGGTACAAGAGCGGCACCACTTCGGCGCCGCCCGAAGCCCCGGAGGGAAGATGCGAGCTCGAAAGAGGTTCGTGGCGGCAGCCCTGTCGCTGCCGCTGCTGACCGGCCTCGCCGCGTGCGGCCAGGTTCAGGAGGTTCAGCAGGGCCTGCAGAACGCCGACGAGCAGATCCAGCAGGCGCAGCAGAACCTGGATGCGGTTTCCGCCTGCGCGCAGGCGATCAACGTCGCGAGCTTCATGCCCAACTTCGCCGACCCGCAACAGGCGAAGGCCGACGCGGAGGCGAAGGCCGAGGAACTGCGCAAGCTGGCCGAGCAGACGCCCGACCAGACGCTGCGCCAGAACCTCCTCGAGGTCGAGCAGTCCGTGCAGCGCGTCGCCTCCGGCGAGATCACGCTGGAGTCGAGCGCGGAGTGGACCACCGCCCAGCTGGAGCGGTACCAGCAGGTGACCACCACCTGCTCGCAGATCGGCAACTGAGGCGGCCGCCCGCACCTCCGCGGCGCACCCGATGCGCGGTGTGGCCCCGGTCACTTAGTCTGGGACCGCGGAGGTGATGGGTGATGAAAGCAGCCGTTGGTGATCGACTGCACGTGCACAGCAGGCACGTCGACGAGGCCGACCAGGTCGCCGAGATCCTGGAGGTCCGCGGCGAGGACGGCGCCCCGCCGTACAAGGTTCGGTTCAAGGACGGCCACGAGGGCCTGGTCTTCCCGGGCGGCGATTGCTCGATCGAGACTCCCCGTCCCCGCGAAGGGGACTGACTCTCGGCCGCTCCGCCTCGCAGGACGGCGGATCCGTCCGAGTCGCGCGGCTCCTCAGGGCGTCGCCTCGCAGCTCAAGACCTCTCCCCCAGCGAGGCACCCCCGAGGAGCCGCCTCACTGCCAGGGCTGGTCGAGCACCGATTCCAGCTCCGCCCGGAACAGCGGCTCCGGGTCGACGAGCATCGCGCCGAACTGCCCCTCCACTTCGAGGCTGATCAAGCCGTGCATCCGCGACCAGGCCAGCAGCGCGCGCTGCAGGACGGCCGGCGGGAGCGATGATCCGCCGCGCCGCTCGCGCCAGGCGGTGAGCTGCCGGTCGAACGCGGTGCGCTCCGCGGGCAGTCCGCCGGGAGCCAGGTCGGCGACGACGTCGAGGACGGGCCGGAAGGCCCGGTCGGCGAGGCCGATGGTGAGTTCCGGGGCCTGGAAACCCGGCACCGGCGTGCCGAACAGCAGCAGGTACCGGTGCGGCTGCGCGAGCGCCCAGGACCTGAACCGGGCGCCGAGTTCGCGGAACCTCGGCGCGGGTTCCTGACCGGCGTGCGCTTGCGCCGCGGCTTCCATCGCATCGCCGAGGTCGTTGTAGGCGTCCACGACCAGATCGGTCAGCAGCGCGTCCCGGCTGTCGAAGTACCGGTACAGCGCGGGGCCGGTGATGCCCATCCGCTTCGCGATCGCGTTCACCGAGATCCCCGCCGGCCCCGATTCGGCGAGCTGGTCGAGCGCGACCCGCTTGGCCTCGTTGCGGATCTGCTCCCGGAACCGCTCCCGCGGGCTGCGCGGCGCTGCGTCCATGTCCCCTCCCCTTGACACCCACACCGTAACAGGCTCATAGTCACGTTATAGCTTCTAACAATCAAACGAGCCTGTTACATGGAGGCGTCATGACCATCCCCACCACCGGAACCGAGATCGTGCTCACCGGCCTCGGCGGGGCCGAAGTCGTCACCACGCGGCGCAGCGCGCCGCCCGCGCCGGGACCGCACGGCGTGCTGGTCCGGGTCGAAGCCACCGGGGTGTCCTTCGCCGAGGTGCAGATGCTGCGCGGGCGCTACCCGGCCCAGCCGAAGTTCCCGTTCGTGCCCGGCTACGACCTGGTCGGCGAGGTCGTAGCGGTCGGCTCGGCGGTCACCGGGTGGCGGCCGGGCCAGCGGGTCGCGGCCATGCCGCGCACCGGCGCGTGGGCCGAGTACGCCGAAATCCAGGACGACGAACTGGTTTCCGTGCCGGACGGGGTCGAGGCCGGCGACGCGGCCGCGATGATCGTCAACGGCGTCACGGCCTGGCAGATGCTGCACCGCGCCGCGAAGATCCGAAGTGGACAGACAGTGCTGGTGCACGGCGTCGGCGGTGGCGTCGGCGTCCTGCTGGCGAAGCTCGGCGTCGCCGCCGGCGCGCGGGTGATCGGGACGGCGTCCGCGAGCCGGCACGAAGCGCTGCAGGGCATCGGCATCGAGCTCATCGACCACCGCACCGATGACGTCGACGCCCGCGTGGCCGAGCTCGCGCCCGGCGGCGTGGACGCCATCTTCGACCCGCTCGGCCCGGAGAGCCTGGACCGGTCCTGGCGACTCCTCGCGCCGGGTGGCTCGCTGCACGCCTACGGCAGCTCGGCGACGCTGCACGACGACGGGCCGTGGTGGCGCCCCTACCTGGCCCTGACCCGGCGGCTCGCCCGGTGGGAGCTGGCGCGGCTGCTCGGGCGCACCGGCGGCCGGCGCGCCCGGATGTACTACATCAGGCCGAACGCGCAGTTCCGGACGGACCTGGCCGGGTTGTTCCGAATGGTCGCCAGTGGACAGTTGCGGCCGCTGGTCGCCGAGCGGCTGCCGCTGGAATCCGCGGCACGCGCGCTCGACCTGCACATCTCGGGCAACCGGACCGGCCGGATCCTGCTGATCCCGGGACTTTCCCCGGATCCCGCCGGGGCTTGACGGCCGCGGGCTGCGCACGCCACGCGAAACGGGTCGAGGCCAGGCTCTAAGGTGGTCCGCGACGAGGGGCGTTTGCCTAGGAGGCGGTGAAGTGTTGCGAGACGACCGGCAAGCGGGGGCTCCTGCCGACCTGTCCGCGGTTTTCGGCACCGGTGCAGGAGTTTCCGTCCCGCTACCGCCCGGCGAGGTCCTGACCGAGCAGACCACCCTCACCGACAACCCCGAGCCGCTGTGCTGGATCAGCGACGACGCCCCGGCGCCGCAGCTCGTCGCCGCCCTTCGAGCCGAGCACCGCATCACCGGGCTGTTGCCGCTGCTGCTGTGCGACAGCGACGAGGTCTACGGGGAACGGTGCACGGTCGGCGTCGTGCCGCCGGAACCGCTGGAGCACATCGACCGCTGGCGGGTGGTCGACGTGATGGCCCGGATCTGGGACGGCCTGGTGCAGGCCGACGACGAGCTCGGCCCGGCGTACGACCTGGAAGTGCTGGCGCCGTTCGACTACAACTGCCCGGGGCCGGCGCGGGGCGGGAACCTGCTGGCGGATCCGGACGTCCTGGCCAACCAGCAGCTGCCGCGCTTCATCGACGCCGACACCCGGCTCGCGCTCATCCCGGTGCGGCGCGGCGCGGACGTGCTGACGGCGCTGGGCTGGTCCGGCGCGGCGAACCACGTGTCGCGCACGGCCGGGCTCTCGGCGATGGCCCGCAGCTGGGAGGAGCGGTTCGGGGCGCGGCTGCTGCGCCTCGGCCCGGACCGGCTGGACCTGAGCGTGGCGGCGCCGCCGCAGGACGCGGACCACGCCGCAGCCGTCGCGGCGGAGCACTGGACCTTCTGCCCGGACCGGATCCTGCAGGAGACGGGCACCATCGAGGCCTACGCCCAGGAGATCCGCGGCCGCCGCACCTGGTCCTTCTGGTGGGAGTGAGCCCGACGCCCCGCCTCACCCACTAGAGGCCCGTGAGTGCTTTGGGGCGCTACAGCAACCCAACACACTCACGGGCGTTGACCTGCGAGAATCGGTTCCGGTGCCGTGTTCCGCCGCAATTTCAATGGAAATCGAAGGTCCGATTTCCATTGAAATTGCGGACCAACACCCGTCCGGGGAACACTCAGGCGTGGAGGACCTTGCGGAGCCAGAGGGCCAGCAGTTCGACGAGCATGACCACCGCGAAGGTGAGCAGCAGAACCGTTGTGACCACGCCGAATTCCAGGACCCGCGAGGCGTTCAGCAGGTAGTAGCCGATGCCGCCCGCGCCGACCAGTCCCAGCAGCGTCGCCGAGCGCAGGTTCGTGTCCAGCTGGTACAGGACGTGCGCCACGAACGCCGGAGCCGCCTGCGGAACCGTCGCCGCGAAGAACACCTGCAGCCGGTTCGCCCCGGTCGCGCGCAGCGCCTGCTCGCGACCGCGATCCACCTCCTCCAGCGAATCCGCGACGAGCTTCCCCAGCAGTCCCACCGATCCGACGCCCAGCGCGAACGCGCCTGCGACCGCGCCCAGGCCGGTGATCACCACGAACACGATGGCCAGCACCAGCTCCGGCACCCCGCGAACCGCGAGCACCACACCGCGGAAGAACTTCGCCACCGCCGGGCTCGGCGCCACGTTCGCCGCCGCCAGCACGCCGATCGGCAGCGCCAGCACCGCACCGATCAGCGTCGCGGCCAGCGCGATCTGGACGGTCACCAGCAGCTCGGCCAGCAGCTCGCCGAGGATGCCACCGGTTTCCGGCGGCCAGAACAGCGCCAGCGTCGGGCCGAAGTTGGTGATCGCGCGCTCGAACTGGGCGAACGAGATGTCGGCGCCCCAGATCGACGCGGCCACGATCAGGGCGGTCAGCAGCCAGTAGCCGGTGCGCCGCAGCCGAGCCGCCGTCCACTGAGGACTGATGGCCGGTCGTGAGCGCTCGTTCCGGTAAGAACCGGCATCGCCGCTCACGAGCCCCGCGCCCCGCTGAACCGGCACCTGCGCGCCGAGCTTCCGCCCGGTCAGCGCCGCGAGCACGCCGGGCTTCCGGCCGCGCTCCTCGCGCACGCCCAGCAACGCCTGGCGGATCGAACCGGACACGATCTCGACCAGCACGCACAGCAGGAACACCACCGACGCCAACGCCATCCCGCGCTGGTAGTCGAGGGTGCGCAGCGAATCCGCGATCGCCTGCCCGAGCCCGCCGACGCCGACGAAGCCGAGCACCACCGACACCCGCAGGTTGATGTCCAGCCGGTGCAGCGAGGTCGCCACGAACGACGGCAGCACCTGCGGCAGGACACCGCTGACCAGCTCCTGCAACCGGGTGCCGCCGGCCGCGCGGATCGCGGTGCGCGGCCCCTCGTCGACCTGCTCGATGGCGTCCGCGTACAGCTTGCCGATCATGCCGACCGAGTGCAGGCCCATGGCGAGCACACCGGTCAGCCCGCCGAAGCCGAACATCCGGAAGAACACGATCGCCAGCACCACGTCCGGGACCGCGCGGGCCACCACGATCACCACGCGCGCGCCGAACCGGCCGGCGCCGCCGAGCGTGGTGTTGCGCGCCGCCAGCACCGCCACCGGCACGCTGATCAGCGACGCGACCAGCGTCGCGCAGACCACGATCGCCAGCGTCTGCCCAGCCAGGCCGAGCAGTTCGCCGATCGGCGGGAAGTCCAGCGGCAGCGTGCGGGCCGCGAAGTCCGCCGCGTTGCCGAATCCGTCCACAATGGTCGCCAGGTTCAGCCGCAGGTCGCTGAACGCCCAGATCGCGGCGCCCAGCAGGGCGAGCACGACCAGTGCCGCCGCCGCGCCCTCCGGGCGGGGCCGGGCCAGCGTCCGGGGCCGGCCCGCCGACCCGGGCCGGCGGGCCGGCGCTTCTGCTGTCGTGGTCACGGAATTCACCCCGTCGTCGCGAGCTCGGCCGATCCGACCTTGGCGTAGATACCCATCGCCGCGTCCCGGCTCAACCCGTCGACCGGGGTGTCCAGCACGACGCTCCCGGAGCGCAGCCCGACGATCCGGTGCCCCCAGCTCAACGCCAGGTCGACCTGGTGCAGGCTGCAGAGCACGGTGAGCCCGTCCTCCCGGCCGATCTCCGCGATCAGGTTCATCACCTGCGCCGCCGAGTCCGGGTCCAGCGACGCGACCGGCTCGTCCGCGAGCAGGACCTCCGGCTTCTGCAGCAACGCCCGCGCCACCGCGACACGCTGCTGCTGCCCGCCGGAGAGGGTGTCCGCGCGCTGCAGCGCCTGGTCGGTGAGGCCGACCCGCTCCAGCTGTTCCATCGCGGCGTAGCGGATCCGCTTCGGGTAGGCGAAGAGTCCGAGCCGCGGGCCGCGCAGGCTGCCCAGCGCGCCCGTGCACACGTTCTCCAGCACCGTCAGCGAGCCGACGAGGTGGAACTGCTGGAACACGAACCCGACCCGGCGGCGCAGCGCTCGCAGGCCGGATCCGCGCAGCGAACCTACATCCTCACCAAGCACGCGGACGCTTCCGGACGTCGCGCGCTGAAGCCCGTCCACGTGGCGCAGCAGGGTGGACTTGCCCGATCCGGAAAGCCCGAGCAGAACCACTACCTCGCCCCGCTCCACGTCGAGCGACACCTCGTCCAGCGCCCGAACGCTGCCGAAGGACTTGCCGACCCGGTCGAAGGCGATCACTGGCATTGCTTGTCCCTGGTCACGTCGC
The DNA here is from genome assembly GCF_056431445.1 of Saccharopolyspora sp. NPDC045941. Taxonomy (NCBI): domain Bacteria; kingdom Bacillati; phylum Actinomycetota; class Actinomycetes; order Pseudonocardiales; family Pseudonocardiaceae; genus Saccharopolyspora; species Saccharopolyspora sp. NPDC045941. The sequence goes on along the minus strand of NZ_JBWKKU010000034.1, from coordinate 54,381 downwards.
AGACCTCGCGGATGCCGTCGTAGAAGGCGTCGTCGACCGGGGCGAACCCGTACCCGTCGACGTCGCCGATCTCGCACTCCCCGGTGCAGAACCCGTTGGCGCGCAGGTAATCGCTGTTGGCCTTGTCCCGCAGCGCGGCGGTGATCTTCTCCTTCAGCGCCGGGTCCAGGTCGTCGGAGATGGCGACCGGGTCGCCGGGGATCACCACCGACTTCCACACCGCGGTCAGCTGGCCGGGCTGCAGCTGGCCCTTCTCGACGAGCTGCCGGTCGACCATGCTGTCGTAGGCGAACCCGGCGTCGCAGTCGCCCTTGGCGACGGCGATCGCGGAGGCGTCGTGGCCGCCGGCGAAGACCGGCTGCACGTCGGTGTCCGGGTTGATGCCCGCCTGCAGCAGGCCCGCCTTCGGGTACAGGTAGCCGGAGGTCGAGGTCGGGTCGACGAAGCAGACCTTCTTGCCGCGGAAGTCGGCCAGCGACGTGATGCCGCTGCCCGGGCGGGTGATCGCGTAAGAGCGGTAGCCGGGCTGCTCGCCCTTCGCCTCCACCTGGCCGGCGACCGCGTTCGCGGGCACGCCCTGCTTCTTGGCCAGCACGTAGGAGAACGGGCCGTACTTCGCGATGTCGATCTTCCCGGCGCGCTGGCCCTCGATGATCGCGGCGTAGTCGGTGGCCTTCTGGAAGGTGATCTTCTTTCCGGTCTCCTTGGCCAGCAGGTCCAGCACCGGCTGGAAGTCCTGCTGCAGGCTGGCCGATTCCTCGGACGGGATGGCGGCGAACACGAGCTCGTCGGACTCGCCGCCCTGCTCGGCCGCGCTCGGCCCGCACGCCGAGAGCAGGCCCAGCGCGGCGAGTCCGACGGCCAGTCGGCTGATGCGTTTCACGGCAGATCTTCCTTTGCTGGCAGTACGAGTTCGGGGAGGTCGCGGACGGATTCGAGGACGTGGGTGGCACCGGCCTCGGTGAACGCGGCGCGGTCGTGCGCGCCGGTGAGCACGCCCGCGGCGATCGACGCCCCGGCGCGCAGGCCGGAACGCACGTCGTACGCGGTGTCGCCGACGGTGGCGACCTCGCGCACGTCGTCGATGCCCAGCCGCAGCAGGGCGGTGAGCACCATGTCGGGGTACGGCCGGCCGCGGCCGGCCTGCGCCGGGGTCAGGGTCAGGTCGGTCAGCCCGGCCCAGCCCAGCGCGTCGAGGATCTGGCGCTGCGTCGTCTCGGAGAAACCGGTGGTCAGGGCGACCTTGATGCCGTTGTCGCGCAGTCGCCGGATCGCCGCCCCGGCACCGTCGATCTCCCGGCAGTCGCCGCCCGCGACGCGTTCGGCGTACGCCCGCTCGAAGGCCTGGTTCGCCCGTTGCGCGAGGTCTTCGTCGCCGCCCAGCAGATGCCCGAAGACAGTGATCTTCGATTCGCCCATGGTGCGGCGGACGTAGTCGAGCATGCCCGGGAACGCGGCGTCGTCCTCGGCGACGCCGACCTCGCCGATCGCCTGCGTGAACGCCCGCTCGACCAGGCCGTCGTCAGCCACCGTCGTGCCGGCCATGTCCAGCACTACCAGCTTGATCATGCGTCGATCTCCTGCCAGGTGTCGGCGGCGATCGCCGGGGAACAGGTCATGCCGCGCCCGCCGGGTCCGGTCACCAGCCAGACGCCGGGGAGCACCTGCTCGCGGTGCACGACGCGCGACTTGTCCGCGGTCTGCGCGTAAACCCCGGCCCAGCGGCGCGCGATTCGCGGCAGCGGGCGGCCGAGCAGCTCCTCGGCGCGCTGCTCGAGGTGCTCGTAGGGATCTTCGTGAACGTCGAACGCGAACGGCGCGTCGTACTCGTGGGTGTCACCGATGGTCAGTCCACCGTGGCCTCGTTGCACCATCAGCAGCTGCATGCCGTTGTCCGCGGCCACCTGCGGCTGCGGCTCGGCGGCGTTGAGCGCGTCGAGCGCCGCCCCGCGGTAGCCGGGGTAGTAGCGCATGCTGTCGCCGTCGGCGATCGAGGTCGTCAGGGTTTCGCCGAGCGGATCGGTCTGCATCATCTGCAGCCGGACCCGGCGAACCGGCAGCTCCGGCCGCAATTCCCGGACCAGACCGCTGAGGGCCGCGCCGGTGCAGAGGACCACGACGTCGGCTTCGTGCCGCTCGCCGGTGTCGTCCCGCGCCCAGCCCTCGCCGACGTCGCGAACCTCACGACCGGGCAGCCAGGAGTAACGGCCGGTCTTGGCGAGGTGCGCGCGCAGCGCGGGCTGCGCGGTACGCGACTCGACGGCACCGTCCTGCTCGCACCACAGGGCGGCCAGCATCTCGCCGCGCAGCACCGGGTTCCGCGTCCTCGCCTCGGCCGCGTCGAGCAGCTTCGTGCCGCGCTCGGCGGCGTCCGGGCGGGCGACGAACTCCTCCGCCACCGTCAGTTCGGCCGGCGTGCGGAGCACGGTCAGCGAGCCGTTGCCGCGGAAGCCGAGCTCCGGCACGTCCGCGGCGATGCGCTCCCAGTCCTGGCGGGCACGCATCGCGACCGCCAGGTCCGGGCCGGCTTCCCGGCCGCTGACCCAGATCAGCCCGAAGTTCCGGACCGAGGCACCGCGGGCCTCGGCCTCCCGCTCCAGGTGCACCACTTCATGGCCCCGCTCCAGGGCCCGCAGCGCGTGCATGGTGCCCAGCACGCCGCCGCCAACAATCAGAACTCGCACGGCGCAAACACTCACGGCCGACGACGAATAGCCAGTGCAGGCGCGGCGAACCCCAGGTGAACACCACCAGAAGGACTAGATCAGTTATCTGTTTGTTATCAAACTTGCTCCAGCGGCCCGGAGTGGAGCAGCCCGGAAGAGAGGTTCGGCCTGGTCAGGACCCGTGAGCACTTTGTGTCAGTCGCGGAGGCGGGTGACGAGGCTGAAGCGGTCGCCGCGGAACAGGGAGCGGACCCGCTCGATCGGCTCGCCGTCCGGGGTCCACGAGCACCGGTGCAGCAGGATCATCGGCGTCGCCGGGTTGGTGCCGATCAGCAGCGCCTCGCGCGGCGTCGCGAGCACCGTCTCGATGCGCTCCTCGGCCTCGCCGAACCGCACGCCCAGCTTCTCCTGCAGGAACGCGTACAGCGAACCGGTCGGGTCGAACTCCCCCAGCAACTCCGGAAAGCGCTGCTTCGGCAGGTAGCTCGACTCCAGCCCGACGCGCTCGCCATCAGCCATCAGCACCCGCTCCAGGTGCACCACCTCGGCCCCCGGCGCCAATCCGAGATCCGCTGCCAGGCGCGGATCCGCCGACCGCGACTCGACGGTGATCACCGTCCGGCCGGGCTCCTTGCCCTGCGCCCGGACGCCCTCGGTGTAGCTGGCCAGCGCCAGCGGCTGCACGATCTTCGGCGGCGCCACGACGGTCCGGCTGCCCTGCCGGCGGATCAGCCGGCCTTCGAGCACCAACTCGGTGACGGCCTGCCGCAACGTCACCCGCGAGACGCCGCACCGCTCCGCGAGCTCGCGCTCCGCGGGCAGCGCGGCTCCCTCTCCGAGCTCCTCGACCAGTTCGAGCAGCTCGATCTTCGCCGCGTAGTAGCGCGGAATCCGGCCGTGTTCCGGGATTCCGGAACGAACCGGCTCATCCGCCCGGTGATCGATGCGCACGACGGGGAACCCTACGGGTGCTCAGCCCAGCAGTCCGCCCTTGATGGTCATCGCCACTGCGATGATCACCAAGCCGAACCCGCTGTAGACGAGGACGTCCACGGCCCGGCTGCGGATCGTCAGCAGCCCCGTCCGCTCCGGCGGGATCACGGCGCGCATCGTCGCCGCGAGCAGCAGCGCGACGCCGAGCAGCACCGGACCCTTCCGCCAGTGCCCCAGCGAGACCAGCAGCAGCCCGATCAGCCCGATCAGCAGCACCAGGCCGAACGGCACGTGCACCGACAGGCGCGACCTGCCGTCGAACCGTTCGCTCACGCCGTTCCTCCCATCGTCGTGCCGTCTGCGGCCGAACCCCGCAATTTCAATGGAAATCGGATCTTCGATTTCCATTGAAATTGCGGCCCGGATCAGCCGGCGTTGCGCTCCGCGGCCTCGACGACGTTGGTCAGCAGCATCGCGCGGGTCATCGGCCCCACCCCGCCCGGGTTGGGCGACACGAAACCGGCGACATGCACGACGTCCGGGTGCACGTCCCCGGCCAGCCCGGCGTCGGTGCGGCTCACGCCGACGTCCAGCACCGCCGCGCCCGGCTTCACCATGTCGGCCGTGATCAGGTGCGGCTTGCCGGCCGCCGCGATGACGATGTCCGCGCGGCGCACCTCCTCGGCGAGGTCCCTCGTGCCGGTGTGGCACAGCGTGACGGTGGCGTTCTCGCTGCGCCGGGTGAGCAGCAGACCGATCGGGCGGCCGACCGTGATCCCGCGGCCGACGACGGCGACCTGCGCGCCGTTCAACGGCACGTCGTAGCGGCGCAGCAGCTCGATGATGCCGCGCGGCGTGCACGGCAGCGGCGCCTCCTCGCCGAGCACCAGGCGCCCCAGGCTGATCGGGTGCAGCCCGTCCGCGTCCTTCTCCGGCGCGATGCGCTCCAGCAGCGGGCCCGCGTCGAGGTGCTTGGGCAGCGGCAGCTGCACGATGTAGCCGGTGCAGTCCGGGTCGGCGTTGAGTTCGTCCAGCACCGCCTCGACGTCGGCCTGGCTGACGTCGGCGGGCAGGTCCTTGCGGATCGACTTGATGCCGACCTTGGCGCAGTCGTTGTGCTTGGCGCGCACGTAAGACTGCGAACCCGGGTCATCGCCGACCAGCACCGTGGCCAGCCCGGGGGCGTGCCCCTGCTCGATGAGCCGGGCGACCCGCGGCCGCAGCTCGTCGAAAATCGCGTCCTTGGTGGCCTTGCCGTCCAGAATCGTCGCGCTCACGGCTGTTCATCGTGGCAGACGGCGCCCGGCGCGTCCCGGCCGGTCCGGCAATGCCGCCACGCCGACGGCGACCAGCGTGAGCAGCACGCCGAGCACAGTGGACGCCGGGATGCCCGTCCCGGCGGCCGGGGCGAACACGTCGAGCAGCAGCGCGCCGACCAGCTGCCCGGCGATCATGCCGAGGCTGAGCACCAGCACGCCGGTGAAGCGCACCAGCGCCACCGAGCCGCCGATCACGAAGATCCCCAGGAAACCCCCGGTGTAGAGCCACGGCTCCGCCGGGAAGTGCGGGAGGCCGCGCAACGCCACCTCGACCACGAAGGCCACCGCGAGGGCGGTCATCCCGATGCCGAAGTTGAACATGGAAGCGAACACCGCCGAGTCGGCCGCCTGCTTCATCCGGCCGTTCACCGCCGCCTGCCAGCCGAGCCCGATCCCGGCCAGCGCGGGCAGCAACACCAGCCAGCTGGCCTCGCCGCTGCCCAGCTTCGCGGACACCGCGATCACCACCGCCACCACGGCGAGCCCCGCTCCCAACAGCCGCGCGGGCGTCACGTGCTGCGGACCGGCGGGGCCCAGCCCGAGCCGGTCGACGACGAGCCCGCTGCTGACCTGTCCGGCCACCACCGCGACGGTGAACATCGCGACGCCGAGCGCGGCCGCCGCCATGCCCTGGGTGAACACCAGATATCCGCCGCACACGCCGCCGAGGCACTGCCACGGCCGCAGCCCGCCCGGCCGGCGCAGCTCGGTGCGCAGGTTCCGCCAGCCACGCCTGGCCTGCGGGAACGCGAAGGTGGCGGCCAGGAGCACGACGAAACCGCCGAAAAACGAGACCAGCCCGGCCGCGATGCCGTCGTCCATCCGCAAGCCGAGCGCGCCGTTGATCCGCGCCTGGATCGCGAGCAGCACCCCGACCCCGGCCGCACCGGCCATGCCGAGGATCCGTTCCCGGGTCTTCGGCCGCTCTTCTTGGTGTCGCAGCGCAGAAACAGTCACGTAACCGCAGTCTGCTCCCTCTCCCGCGGCGCGCGCGACGCCCGGGCGCTGTGATGTGCGACAAAGCCGAAGCCCACGAAGGCCAGCCCGGCCGCCCCCGCGGCGGCCAGCGCCGGCCCGGAGAGGTCGAGCATCCAACCCGCCATGGGCGAGGCGATCGCCCCGCCCAGCGTGGTGGCGCTGGTCAGCCAGCCGAACGCCTCGCTGCGCCGCTCGGCCGGCGCCAGGTCCGCGATCCGCCCGTTCCCGGCGGCCAGCGTCGGCGCGATCGCCGTGCCGCCGATCAGCAGGATCGCGCCGACCAGCCACGGCGAGCCCGGATCGGCGATCGGCGGCAGCACCGGCACCAGCGCGGCCATCCCCAGCGCGGCCAGCAGAACCCGCAGCCAGAGCCTCGGGCGCGCCGCGAAGCCGCCCGACACAAGGCCACCGGTCAGCGAGCCGACGGCCCACACCATGGCCAGCAGCCCCGCGAGCTCCGGCGCACCGCGCTCCCGGGCCCAGCCGACGAGCACCAGGTCGATCGAGATCAGGCCGCCCACCAGCGTGGCGTAGAACAGCAGCAGCGACGTGAAGCCGCGCACCCGGAACAGCGACCCCGCCCCGCGAGCGCCGCTCGCGCTCTCCGCGGGCGCCTCGCGCAGCCCGGCGCGCAGCAAGGACGCGGCGAAGATGATCGATCCGAGAGCCGCCCAAGCCGCGCAGGCCAGCATCGCGACGACCGCGCCCCAGATCGCCACCACGAAGGTCGCCAGCATCGGCGCGACGACGAAGAGCAGCTCCTGCAGCGTCGCCTCCACCGCGAAGGCCGCCTCCCGCGCCGGGCCATCGGTCAGCCGCGGCCAGATCGCCCGGCCGATCTGGGTGATCGGCGGGTGCGACAGCCCGGTGAACACCGCCACGGGCAGGATCAGCCACCACTGCGCCGGATCCGCCCAGCGGGTCACCAGCACCAGCGCCACCATCCCCAGACCGGAGCCCAGACCGGTCACGACCAGCAGCTTCGGCGCCGAGCTGCGGTCGGCGGCCCGGCCGCGCAGCGGTCCGGCGATGGCCTGGCCGAGCGTCACCATCATCCCGATGACGCCGCCGATGGCGTACGAACCGGTCCAGTCGACGACGAGGAAGGCCAGCACCATCGCCAGCGCCGGCATGTGCAGGCGTCCCAGCAGGCTGAAGCCCATCAGGCTCGACGCATGCGGAACCGCCGCCAGAAGTCGGTAGGGACGAAGCACGTGCCTCACTCTGACTTCTGGCACGCCCGTGCCGCTACCGAATTTCGTCGACCGCCCGCCGCCGGTGGGGCGCCGCTGATCGATACACCTGGTGGTGTGATGTTCATCCGCCCGCCCAACAGGCAGGCTTTCGTGACGAGATCACCGCGCGCTGTGACAAGGATCTTGTGCGCGAGCACGTGTGCTGGATGAACGGCACCGAACTCGCACACAGCGCACATGACCGCACCCGCGTCGAGTAGCGTCTTGGCGGGGTGGAGTCGGGTTGCCTCGTCGAGAGGGGGAGGATGTCACCCATGTCGCGTCCGACAGCGATCAGTCCGGAAGAGCAGGAGCAGATCGCCCGCAGGATCGGGGTTCTGCTGTTACAGGGTGCTCCCGAAGACTGGCAGGAGATCACGGTGGAGTACCGCGCCACCGGTGAGTACCACGACCTGCTGGGTGAGGTCGCCGCTCAGGACGGCAGCTCCCACCCCTGGGAGCCGCCGACCGAACTGCAGGAGATCTTCGAGCGCCTGCGCGAAGGCATGTACCGGCCCGATGTGGGCACCTGGCTCAGCGCCCTCTACGTCGTGGAGCGCCCGTCGAGCTACCGCATCGATATCAACTTCGATTCCGAACCGCAGTGGCACCGCCCGCTGCCGCGCGCCGCGTACGTCGACGAACTACGTCGCTACCCGCGCGCCGAGGAGAACATCCCGGACTGGATGCGGGACCGCTTCGACGGCCCCTCGCAGTTCCAGCCCGCCGAGCCGCCGGTCGCCGAGCCACCGACCGCTGAGCCGGTGGTCGCCGAGGCGCAGGTCCCCGAACCGCCGGTGACCGAGGCGCCGATCGTCGAGCCGCCGATCGCCGAGGCACCGGTCGTGGACCCGATCGAGCCCGAGACCCCGCCGGCCGCCGAACCCGCCGTCGCCGAAACGCCGATCCCGGAGCCGGGGATCGCCGAGCCGGCCGACGGTTTCCAGGTCGCCAACGTCTTCGACGACTACGACGAGCAGGGCCGCCCGGTCGTCGCCGAGCGCGAGCCGATCCCGACCGAAGAGGTCGGGGCGCTGCGCCAGTACCTGGAGAACGCCCCGATCGTGCTCGCCTCCCGCGAGGACGAGGAGGACCAGCTCGACCCGGAGCGCACCGCGTCCGTGCCGGGCACCTGGCACACCGACGGCACCTGGCTGTGGCCGGGCGCCATCGCCTTCTACCTGACGCAGTACGGAGTGCCGCCGGAAGCCGAGCTCGTCGAGCACATCCGCCGGCGCGCCTTCCAGCTGTCCGAGGTCGACGAGGCCACCCGCGACGCGGCCGTCAGCGAGCTGCTCGACCAGCCCGCCGACGACCTCGACGGTGAGCTCGGCCGCGAGCCGCAGGACTACGCCGAGCCCGCGGACGAGCCGGAACCCGACTTCGACGACGAGGCCGACGAAGCGCTCGCCGAGCCCGAGCCGTCGGGCGGATCCCGGCACGTGCTCGACGAGACCGACGCACCCGACACCCAGGAAGTGCTTGCCAAGCTGCACGACCGGCTCACCGACCACCAGGTGGACGGCCGCGGCTACCGCATCGGCAGCCACAGCCCGGACGCCCGCTGCCTACTGGAGGACGGGGCCGACTGGGTCGTCACCGCCGGCTCCGACGACGGCGAGGACGTCCGGTTCGCCCGCGTCGACCACGCCGCGGCGTACCTGCTGGGCAGCCTCCTGATGGACCGGCCCGCGCCGCCGCAGGTAGACGCGGCTGCCCCGCCGGCCGATCTGCTGGAGCGTGCCACGCCGGACTTGCCGCAGCGGTCGCCGGAAATCGCCGATCTGCCGCAGCGATCTGCGGCGGAAGTGCCCGACCTGCCACAGCGTTCGGCACCGGAGGTCGCCGACCTCCCGCAGCGCCCCGCAGAATTGGCCGACTTGCCGCAGCGGGCTGCGGCGGAGGTCTCCGATCTCCCGCAGCGCTCCGCAGAGGTGCCCGACCTGCCGCAGCGATCTGCGGCGGAAGTGCCCGACCTGCCGCAGCGTTCGGCGCCGGAACCGGATCACGGTGGGGCGAACCCGCTGTTCACCGCGAACCAGGACCCGGCGGGCGGACCGCAAGAACCGCCGCTGGACACCGCCGCGCAGGCGGGCGAAGAAGCCACCCGCTTCCAGCCCGCACCGCGCATGGACCGGCCCGCGCCGCCGCAGTCGGCGCCGGCGGCTCCGCCGTCGCCGCCGGTCGGGCAGCCCGTGCAACCGCCGGTCGGCGGTCCGGGCGCACCGCCGCCGCTGCCGAAGCGCCAGCCTCGCCGGGAAAGCGGAGCGCCGGTACCCCAGGCCGGACCCGCGCCGGGCCCGGTCGGCGGCGCGGAGCGGCGTCCTGGCCCCGGTGGGCCGGGCATGGCGGGGCCGCCCCGGCAGGGGCCGCCGCGTCCGCCGCAGGGCGGTCAGCCGGGTCAGCCGCAAGGCGGTCAGCCCGGTGCACAGCCGCAGGGTGGTCAGCCGCAGGGTGGCCAGCAGATCCAGCCGCTCAGCGGTGAGCCGCCGCTGACGCTGTACCGGGACCGCCGGATCGTGATGCTGCAGCCGGGCACCGAACTGGACCGGTTCGGCGAGCCGAACGGCAACGTCACCTACGCGATCCGCACGCCGTACACGCACCGTTCGCTGCCGCCGCAGTGGTCGAACCGCTCGTACTTCGCGTACCGGGTGCAGCGGCCGATCCAGGCGCTGCGCGGCACGGCGGTGCCGTGGTTCGAACAGCCCGGCGGTGGCACGGCGTTCGTGCTCCCGACGACGATCGGCGACCTGCTCGCGGACGGCACCCTGGCCGAAATGCCGGCCAACGACCGCCCGCCCATGGAATAACCGATCCAGCTCAGCGCGAAGGGCGCCTGCGACCGGCAACACCGGTCACAGGCGCCCTTCGCTCTTTCCGGGTCGCCTCTTCTCCTCCGCTGCAACAGGGATTCTCCTTGCCACGGCGGGCTTTTCACCCCAAGGTGTCTTGCTAGTCGGGTTCGATTGCGGCATTCGGCAACCTGAGCGAGCAGCACCTGCCAAGCGGCGAGGCAGAAGTCCCTTTCAGGTCAACGAGTTCCGGCGAACTTCGCGCCGTGCGCGTTGCACTGCCGGTCAGTCGACGCGGAGCCCGTGGGCTGCGGCGAACGCGAGTGCCGTCAGCGTGTCGATCCGGGCGCCCCAGAGCTTCGCCTGCACCAAGGCATCGGCGTCGATCCGGGCGTCACGCAGGTCGGCATCGTCCAGCCTGGCACCGAGCATGCGCGCGCCGGTCAAGTCCGCCTCGCGGAGATCGCAGCGGCGCAGATCGCATTCGACGAGATTGGCTTCCCGGAACCGGATTCCGCGCAGATCCAAACCGCGCAGGTCCGCCTTGCCCATGCCGACCAGCGTCAGATCCGTCTCGCGCAGCGTCCAGGCGCGCAGGCGGCAGTCCACGAAGCTCGAACCGAGCAGGCTGCACCCGTCCATGGTGGACTTGCCGAACACGGTGCGCTCGAACTTGCACGATCGGAACGCCGTCGCGACGTGCTTGGAACCGTTGAGATCGGTGCCGGTGAAGACGCAGTCGGAGAACACGCAGTTGCGGGTGCTCAGGCCCGTCAGGTCGGCGTCGGTGAAGTCGCAGTGCTCGAAGGTCCGGCCCTCCCACTGCTCGTCCGTCAGCACCGCGTCCTGGAAATCCTCGCCGACCAAACTCGTCATGGCTCCTAGAGTGGCACGTGACACCGACCCTCCTGGAGGCACCATGGGCGTGCGCCGAGTCGTACCCAACATCCACGCCGACGACCTCTTGGCCACCCGGGATTTCTACGTCGACACCCTGGGCTTCCAGGTCGTCATGGACCTCGGCTGGATCGTCACCGTGAGCGCGCCCGACGATCCGCAGCGCCAGATCAGCATCATGGGCGACGACGCCACGGCGCCGACGCACCCGGACATCTCCGTCGAAGTCGACGACGTCGACGCGGCGCACGAGGAAGCCCTGCGGCGGGGTCACGAGATCGTGCACCCGCTGACCGACGAGCCGTGGGGCGTACGCCGCTTCTTCTGCCGCGACCCCAGCGGAACGGTGGTCAACATCCTGTCCCACCGGTGAGCATTAATAGCCGATCGTCGCGAATGAAATAACCCGTGGCGCCCCGCCGGGGGTTCTGCCAGCCTGCGCCGGGTGAATCCGATAGTGCTCGCACATGCAGACCTCGACTTCAACGCGCCGATGTCGGACGCCCGCGCCGAAGAACTCATCGCCGCGCTGGCACCGCTGGACTCCGCCGAGGTCGTCGATCTCGGCTGCGGATGGGCAGAGCTGCTGCTCCGACTGCTCGAAGCGGAGCCGAGCGCGACCGGCATCGGCATCGACACCACCGACGAAGAACTGTCCCGGGGCCGTCGCAACGCCGAAGCTCGCGGCGTGGCCGAGCGGATGCGGTTGGTGCAAGGCGACGCCGGCAGCTGGGACGGTACCGCGGACGTGGCCATCTCGATCGGCAGCAGCCACGCGTGGGGCGGCACCCGGCAGACGCTCGAAGCGATCCGGCCGCGACTGCGGCGCGGCGGCCGACTCCTCTTGGGCGAGGCCTTCCAGGACACCGCGTCGATGCGGAACGACCTCGACGTGGACCTGTCGCTGGCCGAACTGGTGAAGCTCACCGAGGAATGCGGATTCCGCATGCTGCGGCTGGCCACCGCCGGCACCGACGAGTGGGACAGCTTCGAATCCCGCTGGTGCGGCGCCTTGGAGAGGTGGCTGCTGGACAACCCCACCGTGGCCGGGCGCGACGAAGTCCGCGCCCTGGCCGACGAGCACCGCACCAGCTGGCTGCGCGGATACCGCGGCCTGGTCGGCTTCGCCTACCTCGTGCTGACCCCGGGCTCGTGAGAGCTCAAGGCACGACGACGACCGGCCGGACCGCCTCCACCACCAGCGTCGCCGGCACGGTGCCGAGCAGGCCGCCGCGCCGGCGGGACCGGCCGACCACGATCAGATCCGCCCGGTACTGCTCGGCGACCTGCTCCAGGCCGACGGCCGGGTCGCCGCGGTGGTGCACGAAGTCCCAATCGATGTCCACCCACTTCAGGTGGGACACGACTTCCTTCTTCAGCTCCTCGACCAGGCTCTCGGCCGCCTCGCTGGCCACGGCTACGCCCATCGGCGACCAGTAGGCGACGCCGCCCACCGCCTCGACGTAGACCAGCACCAGGCGGGCACGCTCCCGCCTGGCCAGGCCGGCCGCCCACGCCGCGGCGTGGAAGCTCGCCGGGCTGCCGTCCATGCCCACGACGATGCCGCCCAGTCCGTCCTTGCCGATCTCGAATTCCCGCTCGGTCTTGTCGCCTTCGGCCACGCGGAGATGGTAGTGGGCGCGCGTCGAGCCGGTGGACGCATACGACACACTCGAAACGTGAACGGCGCGCATACCCCCTCCGACCTCGAACGTCGTGTGCTCGACGCGGTGGACGTGAACGGGATTCTGGACGACCTGCGAGAACTCGTCGCGATCCCCAGCGTCGGCGGCACCAGCGGCGAACACGACGCCCAGCAGTGGTGCGCCGACAGGCTCGGCTCGCTGGGGCACCGGGTGGATCACTGGCGCATCGACGTCCCTGCCCTCGCCGAGGAGCCCGGCTTTCCCGGGCAGGAAGCCGACCGCGACGTCGCCTACGGCTGCGTCGGCGTGCACGGGGACGGTCCGGAGCCCGCGCTGATCTTCTGCGGGCACACGGACGTCGTCCCGCCCGGCGATCTCGACCGGTGGCCGAACCGCGACCCGTACGCACTGCGCGTCGCGGACGGCATCGCCGCCGGCCGGGGCACCTGCGACATGAAGGGCGGACTGGCCGCGATCTTCGGTGCGCTGCAAGCCCTGCGCGCCGCCGGGATCCAGCTCGCCCAGCCGGTGGCCGTGCACACCGTCGTCGGCGAGGAGGACGGCGGCCTGGGGGCGTTCGCGACGCTCCAGCGAGGCCATCGCGGGGCCGCGTGCGTCCTGGCCGAGCCGAGCTCGGGCACGATCGTGGCCGCGAACGGCGGCTCCCTCACGTTCCGGCTCGAAGTCACCGGTCAGAGCACCCACGGTTCCACCCGCTACCGCGGTGTGAGCGCGCTGGACAAGCTCGCCGCCCTGCTTCCGGTACTGCGCGAACTGGAGGCCCGCCGCAACGCCGCCCCCGACCCGCTGGTGGCGCACCTGGAAGTGCCGTACCCGCTGTCGATCGGCATGGCGAGGGCCGGCGACTGGGCCAGCACGGTGCCGGATCTCGCGATCGCCGAAGGCCGCTACGGCGTGCGGCTCGACGAGTCGATCCCCGCCGCCAAGGCCGAGTTCGAAGCCGCCATCGCGCAGGCTTGCGCCGCCGACCCGTGGCTCTCGGAACACCCGGTGCGGGTGAGCTGGCCCGGCGGGATGTTCGCCAGCGGACGGCTGCCCGAAGGACACCGGCTCCTCGCCGAAACCCAGGACGCCACGGCAGCAGCCGGAGCGCCCCGCCCAGCGGCGGTGGGCGCCCCGTACGGAACGGACCTGCGGCTTTACGCGGCCGCCGGAGTTCCGACGCTCCAGTACGGGCCCGGAGACATCCGCTACGCACACGCGCACGACGAGCACGTCGCGATCGCAGAGCTGGAACGGGCCGCGCGTGCCTACGCCTTGCTCGCGATCCGCCGCTGCGGCACCGCCTGATCCACCCCCTCAGCGCACTGTGATCAAGAAGCCGGCGTCGCCGCCTTCTTGAAGATCTCGAACACCGCCAGGTAGTTCTTGTCGCCGTAGCCCTCAGCGATCGCCCGCTCGGCGATCGTCGCCATCTGCCGCGGCAGGTCGGCGTGGACGCCCTGCTCCACGCAGGTCCGAGCGATGTGCTCGAGTGCGTTCAGGTTCATCTCCATGGTGCCCAGATCACCGGGGTAGTTCCGCGCGTCCAGATCGGACGCCTGCTCGACGAGGGTCGAGTTCACCACTGTGGGCATGAACCACTTGATCGCGAGATCGGCGAAGTCGACCGCGGGGACGTTCGCCGAGCCGACCAGGGCGGTGGCGTGCAGGAAGCCGTTCATGGTCGCGTACATCATGCCGAGCAGGGCCGTGTTGTGCAGTACCGCCAGGCTCGGGTCGCTGCCGAGGAAGCGGGCGTCGCCCATGCTCGCCAGCGTCGCCCGATGCTCGCCGAACACCTCCTCGGACCCGCTGTACAGGAAGACGGATTCGGGGTGGCCAACGAGCTGTGGCGGCACCATGATCGCGCCGTCGAGGTACTCGGCGCCGCTCCCGTTCGCCCAGCCGACCGCTGCGACTGCCTCGCTCGGCGTACCGGAACAGAGATTCACCAGTACTCGTCCGGGCAAAGCGTCTGCTGCGGAGTCGAATACCCCGTACATGGTCTCGTAATCCTTGAGGCAGGCGATCGCGACAGGGCTCGCTGACACCGCCTCGAGGACAGTTTCCGCGCGGTGGGCTCCTTTCTCGACGAGTCCGTCAGCCTTCCCAGGAGTGCGGTTCCAGACGGTCGTGGGGCGGCCGCGGTCCAGAAGCGCCTCGGCGAGCGCCAGGCCCATGGGGCCGAGACCGACGACGGTGACCGGTGCGTGCTGCTGCATTGCCGATTGCTGATTCGTCATGCTGGCTAGACTGCTGTGTCACATCGATGTGAGAGTCAACTGGACGTGGTGGCCGTCACATGCGGATGGGAGAGTTCTCCCGACGAACAGGGGTCAGCCAGCGGTTGTTGCGCTACTACGAGGAACAAGGGCTGATCAGGCCATTGGGACGGCCGAGCGGATACCGCGAGTACGCGGAAGGTGACGTCGCCACGGTGCGAGGCATCCGCATGCTGCTCGCCGCGGGCCTCAACACCGCGACCATTGCCGAATTGCTGCCGTGCATGGTCAACGACGGCCAAACCCTGACGCCGGCCTGTTCCGGCATGCTGCCCGATCTGAACCGGGAACGTGAGCGCATCGACGAAGCCGTGGCCAGCCTCCTGGCCGCCCGCGACGCACTGGACACCATCATCGACGCCACGGTGTCGGCGGGCGTCGACGAGCTGGATGCCTGCGACGCGGCCGGTGCCGCGAAGTTCAACCCCTCGTGACGTTTCCTTCCCGCAGGACGCGGCCAACGGTGGGACCGAACGGGCCCGGGCATGGCATGCCGGCACGCACGTCGTGCCCGGGCTCTTGGCGTTTCCAGCGTCCGCCGGTCAGATTGGGGAACAACACTCTGGGAGGGAGAAGTGTCCGTCCGCTGCCGGTCGGGCATGGTCGACGCCCCGGTTCGGTGGCCGCAGTCACCAGCGAGATGCGAGGCTCGCCGCGGCTAGTGGAAGTCACGCGAGGTCGAGGGGATGCGCACTTCCAGTTTCTGCAGCCGGTCAGCTCTCAAATTGATCACTCCTTCCGCTCGTTCGACGATTCCGCGCACCAGCAACGCGGCGCTGGTACGCCCGACTTTCCGGTAGCGCGCCCACAAACCCGGTGAACACATGACGTTGACCATGCCGGTCTCGTCCTCCAGGTTCAGGAACGTGATGCCGCCCGCCGTGGCCGGTCGCTGCCGGTGGGTCACCGCGCCGCCTACCAGCACCCGGGAACCGTGCTCCACTTCGGACAGTCGCTCCGCCGGGATCGCGCCCAACTCGTCCAATCTGGCTCGGACGAACTGCAGCGGGAAGCTGTCCGGCGACACCCCGGTGGCCCACACGTCCGCGGCGGCCACCTCCACGCCGTCCATCCCCGGCAGCGCCGGTGCCGCGGCCGACGCGGTGGTGCCCGGCAACCGATCCGGCCGATCACCGGCAGCGGCGGCGGCGTTCCACAGCGCCTCCCGCCGGGACAGGCCGAAGCAGCCGAACGCACCCGCCGTCGCCAGCGCCTCCATCTGCGCGGCAGTCAGCTGCGTTCGGCGCGCCACATCGGCCATGTCGACGTACGGGCCGTTCTCCGCGCGCTCCATGACTAATCGCTCGGCGGCGCTCTCGCCGAGCTTGCGCACGGAAGCCAACCCCAGGCGCACCGCTCGCTTACCCTCGCTGTCGGCGTCCGGCTCCAAATCGGCCTGGGCGCGACTCGCGTTGACATCAGGCCCGCGCACCCGCACCCCATGCCGGCGGGCGTCGGCGACCAGCGACTGCGGCGAGTAGAAGCCCATCGGCTGGGCCTTGAGCAGCGCGGCGCAGAACACCGCCGGGTAGTAGTACTTGAACCACGCGCTGGCGAACACCAGCAGCGCGAAGCTCAGGGCATGGCTCTCCGGGAAGCCGTAGTTCGCGAAGGCCAGCATCCGCTGGTAGATCCGCTCGGCCAGTTCCCCGGAAATGCCCTTGTCCGCCATCCCCTCGAACAACCGCCCCCGGAGCCGCTCCATCCGCTCCTCTGAACGCTTGGCTCCCATCGCCCGCCGCAGCTGGTCCGCCTCGGCCACGGAGAAGCCCGCGACGTCGACCGCCAACTGCATCAACTGCTCCTGGAACAGCGGGACGCCGAGGGTCTTCTTCAAGGCGCCGGCCATCGACGGGTGCTCGAAGTCCCAGTCCTCCAAGCCGTTCCGTCGCCGGATGTACGGGTGCACCGAACCGCCCTGGATCGGGCCCGGCCGGATCAGCGCCACCTCCACCACGAGGTCGTAGAACTCCCGCGGCTTCAGCCTCGGCAACGTGGCCAGCTGCGCGCGGCTCTCCACCTGGAACACTCCGACCGCGTCGGCCCGCCGCAGCATCTCGTACACCGCGTCGTCGTTCAGGTCGAGCTCGCCGAGGTCGACCTCGACCCCGTGGTGTTCGAGGGTCATGTCGATCGCGTAGTGCAGCGCCGAGAGCATGCCGAGCCCCAGCAGGTCGAACTTGACGAGGCCGACCTCCGCGCAGTCGTCCTTGTCCCACTGCAGGACCGTGCGGCCGGGCATCCTCGCCCACTCCACCGGGCAGACCTCACCGACCGGCCGGTGGCAGATCACCATCCCGCCGGAGTGGATGCCCAGGTGCCGGGGGAAGCCCAGCAGCTCACCGGCCAGCTCCCGCACCGGCTCGGGAATCTCGGAGTCCTCCGGCAGCGGCCCCCAGTGCTCGATCTCCTTGCTCCAGGCGTCCTGCTGCCCGGGCGAGTAGCCGAGGGCCCGCGCGACGTCCCGCACCGCCGAGCGCGGTCGGTAGCTGATCACGTTCGCGACCTGCGCGGCGTGCATCCGGCCGTACTTGCGGTAGACGTACTGAATCACCTCCTCTCGGCGATCCGACTCGATGTCCAGGTCGATGTCGGGCGGCCCGTCCCGCTCCGGGGCCAGGAAGCGCTCGAAGAGCAGCTGGTAGCGGACCGGGTCGGCGTTGGTGATCCGCAGCGCGAAGCACACCGCCGAGTTCGCCGCCGACCCCCTCCCCTGGCACAGGATCCGCTGCTCCCGGCAGAACTCGACGATGTCGGACACCACCAGGAAGTAGCCGGGGAACTCCAGCTGCTCGATCAGCGCCAGCTCGTGCTCGATCTGCCGGTAGGCCGCGGGATCGTCCTGCGGCAGGCCGTACCGGTCGAGCGCGCCCCGGAGGACGAGTTCGCGCAGCCAGCTCGCCTCGGTGCGCCCCATCGGCACGTCGAACGGCGGCAGCTTCGGGGCCACCAGCTTCAGGTCGAAAGCGAATTCCCGGCCCAGCTCGGCGGCCCGCTGCACGGCCCCCGGGTAGCGGGCGAACAGCTCGGCCATCTCCGCGCCGGAACGCAGGTAGTTGCCCGCCCAACCGGGCAGCCAGCCATCCATGTCGTCCAGGCTGCGGCGGGCCCGGATCGCCGCCACCGCCGCGGCCAACCGGGCGCGGTCCGGCCGGGCGAGGTGCGCGCCGGTCGCGGCCACTGTGGACACTCCAGCTCGATCGGCGAGCCCGGCCAGCGCGTCGTTGCGCGCCGAGTCGGCGGGCAGCCCGTGGTCGGCCAGCTCCACCGTCACGTGGTCCTGCCCGAACAGCCCGATCAGCCGGTCCAACTCGGCGGCGGCCGCCGCCGGGCCGCTTTCGGCCAGCGCCGCCGGGACCGCGCCCTTGCGGCACCCGGTGAGCACCTGCCAGTGCCCCGCCGCCGCGCCCGCGAGCTTCTCCAGGTCGTACACCGGACGGCCCTTCTCCTTGCCCTCCAAGTGCGCCTCGCTGATCGCCCGGCACAAGCTCGCGTAGCCGGCCGGATCGCGGGCCAGCACCAGCAGGTGGCGTCCTTCGGGGTCGGGAATCCCGTTCTGCGGCGCCGAAAGCCCCAGGCTCAGCTCGGCGCCGAACACGGTGCGCACCCCGTGCTCGGCCGCGGCCTCCGCGAAGCGGACCACCCCGTACAGCCCGTCGTGGTCGGTCAGCGCGATCGCCTCCAGCCCGAGCCGAGCCGCCTCCGCCGCCAGCTCCTCGGGATGGCTCGCACCGTCGAGGAAGCTGAAGTTGGAGTGCGCGTGCAGCTCCGCATAGGGCACCGCCGCCACCGCGGCGACGGCGTCGGCCTCGTACCTGGCGCGCCGCCGGGTCCACGCCGGGCTGTCGTTCCCGTCCCCGGGATGCCGCTCGTCGCGCGGGCCGGACCCGTCGGCCGGAGGCAGTCGGCCGGAGAGTGCTTTCTCCAGGTCCGACCAGGTCTGGGAAGGGTTGAACCAACTCATGAAATCCAGTGAACTCCTGTTCGATTCACCGCTGCCACCGAATAAGCCGCACTCCACTCGAACGAGTGTTCGCCGCTATCGATAGGCACCCTGCACCCACCACCGGCCCCCTTCGTGCACCAAGAGCAGCGCCACCTCGCCCACCTCGGCCTCGCCGTCCCCGGCCGGATCCGCCTCCGGTTCGAGCACGACCTGAACCCGCACCACCTCCCGCGCCGGCACCTGCGCCGCCGGTGCCGTCTGGCCGGCGCCGCCCGCCAGCAGCTCCGCCCACCAGCGCTCGGCCACCGGCCACGGCCCGGCCCAGCCGGACACCGCCCGCGACCGTCCACCCGACACCTCCACGCGGCACGGGGCGGCAGTGAGCCGATGCCGGCCGGTCACACCCACCGGGTGGCCCTCGTCGTCGAACACCGCCGCGGGCCACGGCGAATCCGGCACCACCGAGGGCGACGGCGACGGGATGCGCCCCGGCCACGGCCGGTCGGCGGGCAGCGCAGGACGGCGCTCGTCGCCCCACGGCACGAACCGCACCTGATCGCGCAGGTCCCGGCCGCCGCCGAGCACCCCGGTCAGGACCGCCTCCGGCCCGAGTAAGCCCTGCACCCGCGCGAACGCGCGCCCGGCGCGGGCGTCCGCCTCCCCGGTCGCAGCATTGAGCAAGTCGAGCTGCAGACCACCCGCCCCGACCACTTCTTCCGGCCGTAGGCTCAGCACGCTCACCCCGGCCGTCGGGCGCTGCCGACCGCTGCGACCGTGCAGCCAGCCGTCGAGCTGCCAGCGCACCCGATCCGCAGTGGCCGCCGGCGTCAACGGCTCCGCGCAGCGCCAGACCCGGTGCAGCTCCTCTCCGTGCTCGGTGCGGGCCGAAATCCCCAGCCGGGTGCAGGCCAGCCCGAGTTCGCCCAGCCTGGCGTGCAGCCGGTCCGCCAGGACCTTGGCCGCGAACGCGGCCTCGTCCACCCGCTCCACCGGCGGGTCGAGCTCCTCGGACACCACCAGGTCCGGCGGCGGCTGGCGCCGCAGGACCGGCCGCTCTTCCCGGCCGCCGGCCGCGCGGTGCACCAGCAACGCGGCCTGGCCGAACCGGGTGGACACGTCCGATGAGGACAGCGCCGCGAACTCGCCCAGCGTGCGAACCCCCAGTCGCCGCAACAGATCCACCAGCTCCGCCTGATCTGCGGTGCGCTGCCCGGGCAGCCGGTCGGTGAGCTGGTCGATCTCCTCGATCAGCAGCGGAGCGAGGAACTCCCGGCTTCGGCCCGGGGCCACGAGTTCGTTGCGCCGGGCCGCCAGGACCGCCGCGAACAGCCCGTCCGCGATGCCGATCCGGCACTCGACGCCGACCTGCGCGTCCAGCTGGTCCAGCACGCGCTCGGCGACGGCCTCCTCCGAACCGAAGTACCGGGCCGGCCCCCGTGCCGGGACCGCCACCAGGCCCGGACGCACGACCTCCACGCCCGGCATCAACTCCTCGACCGCCGCCACCACCGGCTCGAACAACCGCGCGTCCCGGGCCGGATCGTGTTCGCACACAACAAGTTCCGGGCACCGGCCCTGCGCTTCGCGGCGGCGCATCCCACGACGCACCCCGCTGCTGCGAGCCGTTTCGGAACAGGCCACCACCCGGTTCGCCGCGAACACCGCGGCGGGCACCAGCGGGCCGAGCTCGGCCGCACGGGAGGCGGCGACCACCGGCCAGTCCGGGCACCAGATGACGAGTCGACGAGGCGGCACCGCTCTCACCCCGCCACCGGGCGCAGCTGCGGCCGAGCGCTCTCGCCCGGCTCGTCCGCGGGCACCCCGATCGCTCCGTCGCGCGCTGGGAGCAGCAATCGGCACGAGCGCGGCCTGGATGCCGCTCCGCGCCCTCTTGCTCGCACCGTGACGGCACGTTCCCGCAGGTAACCATGACCCTGTCCAAGTCCTCGCCAGTCGGCACCTACGCAGCACAGCTGCACCTCGGCACCTGTCCACGGGCCGAACGGCAGCAGCACCGAGCCGCGGTTGCGCGCCCGCGCCGACAGTCGCCGAGCATCCGAGTCGGCCACCTGCCGGGTACCACCCACCGCCACCAGGTCGACCCCGTCGAGCAGTGCGGCGATCACGCCCACCGGGTCTCCGCCCGGCCGCGGCACCACCGCGAGCCTGGCGAGCTCCACGCCGGCTTCGGCCGCCGCCACCAAGCTGATTCCGGGCAGCCCCACCACCGCCGCCCAAGATCCGTTCGCCGTCGCCTCGGACAGCAACGCGAACAGCAATGAGACCGATCCGTGCACCGCCACCGTGCTGCCACGGCGCAAACCTGGCCATGGCAGCACGGCGGCGAGCTCCGTCCGCGTGGGCAGCACCCGGCCCGCTCCCGGAATGCCGCCGGCCTCGACGGCCTGCACACCCACGGACACCCCGTCAGCCGTGGACGCGCCCAGCGCCGTCAAGGACGCCATCGCGGACATCGCTGCCTCCCCACATCGTGACCGCATGGATGCCCGACCCCGGCGCGGGCACCCATTCAGCCGCTGCGGGGAAGGCAGCGGTGGACCCGGCGCTGCGCCTGCACCTGAACACGGCGCCGGTTCCATCGGAGTAGCCGACCCCGACATCGGCCACTTCCGTTATCTCGAACCTCAGTTCGAACAAGTCAAGTAAACCCTGCACAGCGACCCGCGTCAAGGGCTTCGACCGGATTAGGTGAACATTTGTTCGATCATCTGATCTTGGCGGAAATGTCCGCTACAACTTGACTCATGACCGCGTTTCCAGCTCGCGGGAAAGCCGCCGTCCGAGCAGTTCCGGCGGCCGACCGAGCAGGCGGGCCAGCCCACGGCGAGCCCGCGAACGGCGAACGAACCCACCCGTAGCCACCGGCCTTGCGCCGACGGCTGCGGCACGCAGTCCGAGGAGGCAAGGAACCATGCGCACGAACGAAACGCGCGCCGATCACCGCCCGGCCGAGGCGACCGGCGAAACGAAAACGGTGCGGCCGACCGAAGTCGACCGCACCGTCCACAGTGCACCGGATTCAGTGCGCGAAGTGGCGCGTCCCGGTGAAGTACATCGGCACGCCGGCGGCCTCGGCCGCCGCGATGGTCTCCGCGTCCCGGACCGAGCCGCCGGGCTGCACGATCGCGCGAACCCCGGCGTCCAGCAGTACCTGCGGGCCGTCCGCGAACGGGAAGAACGCGTCCGAGGCAGCCACCGAGCCCTTCGCCCGGTCGCCCGCCCGCGACACCGCGAGGCGCGCCGAGTCGACCCGGTTCACCTGGCCCATTCCGACGCCGACGGTCGCCCCGTCGTCGGCCAGCAGGATCGCGTTGGACTTCACCGCGCGGCAGGCGCGCCACGCGAACTTCAGGTCCGCCAGGGTAGCCTCGTCCACCGGCGAGCCGGCCGCCAGCGTCCAGTTCGCCGGGTCGTCGCCCTCGGCGTCGATCGCGTCGGAGCCCTGCACCAGCATGCCGCCGGAGATCGCCCGCATCTCGATCCGGCCGCTCTTGGGCGGCTGCGCGGTCAGGATCCGGATGTTCTTCTTCTTGCTCAGCACGTCCACGGCGCCGTCGGCGTAGCCCGGCGCCACGATCACCTCGGTGAAGATCTCGGCGACCTGCTCGGCCATCGCCACCGACACCTCGCGGTTCGTCGCGATGACGCCGCCGTACGCGCTCACCGAGTCGCACTCGTGCGCCTTGCGGTGCGCCGCGGCGATGTCATCGGCCACCGCGATGCCGCACGGGTTGGCGTGCTTGATGATCGCCACGCACGGCTCGCTGTGGTCGTGCGCAGCGCGCCAGGCCGAGTCGGCGTCGACGTAGTTGTTGTACGACATCTCCTTGCCGTGCAGCTGAGCCGCGGCCGCGAGCCCGGTCGCTTCGCCGCCGGAGACGTACAGCGCGGCGGGCTGGTGCGGGTTCTCGCCGTAGCGCAGCGCGGAGCGCCGCTCCCAGGTCTCCCCGATCCAGCCGGGGAACACGGAGTCGTCCCCGGTCGGCACCTTGCTCATCCAGGACGCCACGGCGACGTCGTACGACGCGGTGTGCCGGAACGCGGCCGCAGCCAGCTCGACCCGGTCGGCCAGCGTGAAGCCGCCCTCGCGGACCTGCTCCAGCACCCACTCGTAGCGGCTCGGGTCGACCACGACGGCGACGTTCGCGTGGTTCTTGGCGGACGCCCGCACCATCGCCGGCCCGCCGATGTCGATCTGCTCGATCACCTCGTCCGGCGCGGCGCCCGAGGCCACCGTCTGCACGAACGGGTACAGGTTCACGATCAGCAGGTCGAACGGCGCGATGTCCAGGTCGCGCAGCTGGTCCGCGTGCTCCTGGCGGCGCACGTCGGCGAGCAGCCCGGCGTGCACCCGCGGGTGCAGGGTCTTGACCCGGCCGTCGAGCGCCTCCGGGAAACCGGTGAGCTCCTCGACCGGGGTGACGGGCACGCCCGCGGCGGCGATCGTGCGGGCCGTACCGCCGGTGGACACGATCTCCACGCCGGCGGCGTGCAGCCCGGTGGCCAGCTCCAGCAGGCCCGACTTGTCGGACACGCCGATCAGCGCGCGGCGAACTGCTCGCCGCTCCTGCGAGTTCGTGGTCACGGGATACTCACCTTCCGTCCCTGCACGGTCCAGCCGTGCAGTGCCAGCTGTTCCAGGGTGTCGACCAGCAGCCGCCGCTCGACGGCCTTGATCCGCTCGTGGAGGCTCGCCTCGTCGTCGTCGGGCCGCACCTCGACGGCCTCCTGCGCGAGGATCGGCCCGGTGTCCACGCCGGCATCCACCACGAACAGCGTGCAGCCGGTGACCCGGACTCCATACTCCAGCGCATCCCGCACCCCGTGCATGCCGGGGAACGACGGGAGCAGCGCGGGGTGGCTGTTGAGGTACCGGCCGGCGAAGCGGGCCAGGAAATCGGCGCCGACGAGTTTCATGAACCCGGCGGAGACCACCAGGTCCGGCTCGTGCTCGGCGCAGGCCTCGGTCAGCGCGCGGTCCCACTCGGCGCGGTCGGCGTGGTCCTTGACCCGACGCACGAAGGTCGGCACCCCGGCGCGCTCGGCGCGGGCCAGTCCCTCGATGCCGTCGCGATCGGCGCCCACCGCGACCACCTGCACCGGGAAGTCCGGCGAACTGGTCGAGTCGAGCAGCGCTTGCAGCAGGGTTCCGGATCCAGACACCAGCACGACGACCCGTGCGGGGCCGGCGGTGGCGAACCGGGTTGACTTCGAGTGCTCTGCGGCGCTCGGCTGGTCGGGCGTACTCGGATTCAGCGTTCGCTCCTGACATGCCTCGGCACGATCTCCCGAAGCAGCGTAAGCGCTGATTGCGGCGCCGACGTCGCCAGGGCCCGGGCGAGTGGCGCAGCCCTCACCTCCGGTCGTCCCCGGTGAGGTCGCCGTCGAATTCGGTGGGGTCGATCTCGGCGGGCTTGCTTCGGGGCTGTTCGGACTCCGCGGCCTCGCGGGCGTGCGGAATCTCCGGAGCCAGGTCGTCCAGTTCCAGAGCCTCCGCCTCGGACGCGTTGTCGCCCGCCGGGGCGTCGTCGTCGACATCGGTGGTGTCGTCAGCGCCGGTTTCGGTGTCGTCGGCGGCGTCCGAAGCGGAGGCATCAGACGGATCGCCGGTTGCGTCGTCCTTCGGGGTCGCCTCGTCTGCGGAGTCGGCGCCGGCCGTGGTCGAGCCCGTGGCCTCCTCGGCATCCGCCTCGAGCTCGTCGTCGAGGTCCGGCCCGGCCAGCCACGTGACGGCGGCGGCTGGAATGGCGATCCAGCACAACGTCGCCGCGGCCAGTGCGACCGGACGCAGCGTCACCTGGCCGAACGGACCATTGCCCAGATCGCCCCCGGCAACGTGTGCGAGCAGCAGCGTTCCCATCGCCGCGACCGCTGCCGCCACGCCGACCGCGAGCAGCCTGCGTGCCAGGGACCCGGGCACGCGGCGCGCGGCGGTCCCGACGAGGAGGCCGACGACCAGAGGCAACCCCAACACGATCGCCCACCAGGCCGCCGAATCGTGCGTCGGCAGGACGGCGAGCAGCGGCACGTCCGGCACCGGACCCGGCGCGACGTGCAGTGGCTGAATCTCGAGCCGGCCGATCGACAGGCCCGTTCCGGCGGCGAAGGACCAGCCCGCCATGACTGCATTCGGGAGGTAGAGCAGCGACAACAGCGTGGCGCCGATCGCGTCGCCGGCCGTGCTCCCGAGCCGAGCGAGGGCGGCGACCATCTCCGGAGCCGACAGGCAGATCCCGGCCAGCAGCACCACGCCACCGGCAGCGACGAGCGCGGCTAGCGCCAGCAGGCCGAGGCGCAGGCCCGACCAGACTTCGGCCTCGACCCGTTCCCAAACCAGGTAGATCAACCCGCACCGGTTCGCCACGCCTGCCGCAGAGGCGATCGTGGCTACCAGCCCGCAGCTCAGGAACGCATCCACCGGGACCGCGTTCACCGAACCGTCCAGCACCACGGCGATGGCGGTGCCGACGAAGGCGTGCACCAGCCCCATCGCCGTGATCAACGGCCATGCCTGATCCGGACGGCGCAGTCGGGACCGCCGCGCGACCCAGGCGGATGCGGCGGCGATCAGCAGCATCACCAGCGCGGTGGGCAGCAGCGGTAGGACGCTCAGCGGCGCGTCCGTGATCTTCAGCGCGGTCTGGTGCAGCGCGAGCCACCCGGGCAGGGCCGCCACCAGGACCACGACCGGATCGAACTGCGCGCTGCCCGCGGTCGCCATCACCAGCGCTATCAGTCCTGCGGCGACCAGGTAACCGGCGAGCAGGACGGCGCCGACGGCCACGGCGAGCAACCACCAGCGGATCCCGTGCCGGCGTTCGCGGGGACCGTCGGCGATGGCGTGGGGGATCGAGTCGAGCACTGACACGCAGCCGAATGTCGCACCGAAGTTACGCCGAACGGGTCACAACACGCCGTTGCTTCCGCCCATCGTGCGACAGCATTCGTCCACATTGGACATAACCGTTGCGGCGAGTCACCATCCGGAGCTCCGTGCCGAAAGCGCTCTTCCGATTCCGCGGTAGCCCCTGCGAACACCGCGCGGGCGACCTCACCACCAGCACGAACCGGTGACAAGGCCGCCCGCGCGACGAGCGGATCGAACTGATCAGAAGCTGGGCGGATTGGCGCCGGGGTGCGGCATCTGCTGAGTGCCCTGCGGACCGGGACCCTGGCTCGGCTGCGCCTGCTGGCCGGACGGGTTCGACGTCGGCGCGGACTGGCCGGACTGCGGCGGCTGGCTCGGCTGACCGGACGGGCTCGACTGCGCCGGCTGACCCGACGGTCCGGCCTGACCAGGCTGGTTCGGAGACTGGAAGCCGCCGGAGGCGGGCTCCCAGCTGCCGGACTGCTGGGACTGCGGGCCGGCCGCCGGGCTCCAGCCGCCACTCGGCTGACCGAACTGGCCGGGCTGGTTCCACGCCGGCGCACCGGGACCACCGGGACCACCAGGGCCACCGGGACCGCTGGGACCACCAGGCCCACCGGGGCCGCCAGGGCCACCGGGACCGGCCGGGC
This sequence comes from Saccharopolyspora sp. NPDC045941, assembly GCF_056431445.1. Taxonomy (NCBI): domain Bacteria; kingdom Bacillati; phylum Actinomycetota; class Actinomycetes; order Pseudonocardiales; family Pseudonocardiaceae; genus Saccharopolyspora; species Saccharopolyspora sp. NPDC045941. The sequence goes on along the minus strand of NZ_JBWKKU010000034.1, from coordinate 28,142 downwards.
CGCCGGGCTTGCCCGACTGGAACGGGGCGGACTGGCCGAAGGGCGGCTTCGGGGGCTGCGCGGGCTTCGACGGCGCGTTGACGATGCCGCCCTCCATCAGCAGGATGGCGACCACGGCACCCAGCTGGACGATGGACAGCAGCAGAAGCACCACGACGATTCCGCCGGAGCCGCCGCCGACCAAGTCCTGGAGCAGGCTGAGGGTCGCGTAGGCGGACAGCGGTGCGGCCGCGAACAGCGCGTTCGGCGTCTTCGGCACGAACCGCAGACCCGCCAGCGAGGCGGAGACGATCAGGGAGAACCCGACGAGGCTGCCGATCGCCACGCCGGCGACGCCGTCGAAGAAACCGATCAGGTAGCCGATCAGACCGGCGCCTGCCGCCACCAAGGCCAGGATCTCGTTGAGACCGAGCGAAACGCCGGGGCGTCCCGGGGCGGCCGGCGGCGGCGACTGGGGGAAGGGCGCGGACATGGCTGGACGGACTCCTCGCTTCAACACTCGGGGGCGGAGCTTGCTGACGGTATCGAATCAACCGGCTTCGGTGTACCGGAAGACCGCCGAACCGGGGCTTTCCTGCGGGCTCCGGCGAAGCGCTCGCGATTCCGTCGGCCCCGCACAAAAGCATGCAGACAGCCACCGGGGCCGGACGCCCGAAGGCGTCCGGCCCCGAAAAGGACGTGTCGAGATCGGGCTCAGCCCTTGACGATCTCGCGCATCAGCTTGGCGGTCTCGCTCGGCGTCTTGCCGACCTTGACCCCAGCGGCCTCCAGGGCCTCCTTCTTCGCCGCGGCGGTGCCGGACGAACCGGAGACGATGGCGCCCGCGTGGCCCATGGTCTTGCCCTCCGGCGCGGTGAAACCGGCCACGTAGCCCACCACCGGCTTGGTGATGTTGGCCTTGATGTAGTCGGCCGCCCGCTCCTCGGCGTCCCCACCGATCTCGCCGATCATGACGATCGCCTCGGTCTCCGGGTCGTCCTCGAAGGCCTGCAGCGCGTCGATGTGGGTGGTGCCGATGATCGGGTCACCACCGATGCCGACGGCGCTGGAGAAGCCGATGTCCCGCAGCTCGTACATCATCTGGTAGGTCAGCGTGCCCGACTTGGACACCAGACCGATCTTGCCCGGGCCGGTGATGTCGGCCGGGATGATGCCGGCGTTGGACTTGCCGGGCGAGATGATGCCCGGGCAGTTCGGCCCGATGATCCGGGTCTTGTTGCCCGTGGCGTTGGCGTGCGCCCAGAAGTAGGCCGAGTCGTGCACCGGGATGCCCTCGGTGATGACCACGGCCAGGTCGATCTCGGCGTCGATGGCCTCGATCACGGCGTCCTTGGCGAACTTCGGCGGCACGAAGACGACCGACACGTCGGCGCCGGTCTCCTTCATGGCCTCCTTGACGGTGCCGAAGACCGTGAGCTGCTTGCCCTCGATCTCGACGGTCTGCCCGGCCTTGCGGGCGTTCACACCGCCGACGATGTTGGTGCCGGAGCGCAGCATCCGAGCGGTGTGCTTGGTTCCTTCAGAGCCGGTGATGCCCTGAACGATGACCTTGCTGTTCTCGTTGAGGAAGATAGCCATGGCCTCATGCCCCCGCAGCCAGCTCGGCGGCCTTGTCGGCCGCACCGTCCATGGTGTCCACCATCGTCACGACCGGGTGGTTGGCCTCGGCCAGGATGCGGCGACCCTCTTCGACGTTGTTGCCGTCGAGCCGGACGACCAGCGGCTTGGTGGCCTCGTCGCCCAGGATCTTCAGCGCCTGCACGATGCCGTTGGCAACCGCGTCGCAGGCGGTGATTCCGCCGAAGACGTTGACGAACACCGACTTCACGGCCGGGTCACCGAGGATAACGTCCAGGCCGGCGGCCATGACCTCGGCGGAGGCGCCGCCGCCGATGTCCAGGAAGTTCGCCGGCTTCACACCGCTGTGCTTCTCGCCGGCGTAGGCGACCACGTCGAGGGTGGACATGACCAGCCCGGCACCGTTACCGATGATGCCGACCTCGCCGTCCAGCTTGACGTAGTTGAGGCCCTTCTCCTTGGCCTTGGCCTCGAGCGGGTTCTCCGCTTCCTTGTCCACCAGCTCGGCCTGCTTGGCCTGGCGGAACGCGGCGTTCTCGTCGAGGGTGACCTTGCCGTCCAGCGCGATGATCTTGCCCTGCGGGTCCTTGACCAGCGGGTTGACCTCGACCAGCGTGGCGTCTTCGGCGACGAAGGTCTCCCACAGCTGGACGATCACGTCGGCGACCTGGTCGGCGACCTCGGCCGGGAACTTGGCGGCGGTGACGATCTCCCGCGCCTTGTCCTGGTCGACGCCCTCGATCGGGTCGATCGCGATCTTCGCCAGCGCCTCGGGCTTGGTCGCCGCGACCTCTTCGATCTCCATGCCGCCCTCGACGGAAGCCATCGCGAGGAAGTTGCGGTTGGCGCGGTCGAGGAGGAACGAGAAGTAGTACTCGTCGGCGATGTCGGAGGCGGTGGTGACCAGCACCTTGCGGGTGATGTGGCCCTTGATGTCCAGGCCGAGGATCGCCCCGGCCTTGGTCTCGGCCTCATCCGGGTTCTCGGCCAGCTTGACGCCACCGGCCTTACCGCGGCCCCCGGTCTTGACCTGGGCCTTGATCACAACGGGCCCGCCCAGTTCTGCGGCGGCTGCCTTGGCCCCTTGCGGATCGGTTGCCACGGCGCCGGGCAGCGTCGGCACTCCGTGGGAGGCGAAGAGCTCCTTCGCCTGGTACTCGTACAGGTCCACTCGACTCTCCTGCGACGTCGGTGTCGGACTCGGTGACGATATCGACCTGCGAGGACGCATGGGGCGGCGCACCCGGTGAACTGCCTCACCTGAGGTTGGGCATTAGGCCTGGTCGAACCGTCCAGCACGGGGATTGGCCTGCTCCGCAGGCTCGATATCGACGTTCGTGGTGACGAACGGAACAGCGCACCGTGACGGTGTGCCAGGCATTGGCGACCGCGCCGCGGGCGCCGGCAAGGCGGCTGATCGAGTGATCCGCCCGCGGCGAACGGCTCAACACCCACGCCTCCACGACCGCGGCGTTTTCCCTGAGCACACGAACCGTGCGGATTCCGCACGGTGGCGCACACGACCTACGCCAGCGATGGACTGGTTGGCGTGGCGCGAACGGCCTGTTCGCGCCGATAGATGAGGCGAATGGGCCGTTCGCCTCATCCACCCGAAGCCAGCGTGCACTGCCGGTGTGGACCGGCTCCGGGACGAACGGGGCGTTCACTCCCGCCGCGTGACGCGGGCCACAGCTCCGGCGACCATCTCCGGGGCCCATACCTGTGGGAACTCCGCTCCGGGGCCGCTGGGCATGATCAGAAACCGTTCCTTACTGCTGTCGATCGCCGAGCACCCGGGCGGCCGCGATCGACGTTCCGAGCAGCACCACCACGCAGGCCGCTCCGAACCACAGACCCAGGCCGGGCTCCGAGCCCGGGAGCCGTTCCGCGGTCAGCGGGAACTCAAGCACCCGGACCGCCACGACGAGCGCCGCCGCGCAGAGCAGGGCCGCAGCGCGAGGCGGTCGGCACATTGGCGCCAACACCGCCGCTCCGACCACGGCGGCAAGCGCGATCACCAGTCCCCAGGACGTCGTCCCGAAGGCGGTGAACACACCGGGCGCCGTGTAGTCCGGGGCCGTGAGCACCGGGAAGCTGAACGCACCGGCCCCGAGCAGCAGCGCGAGGAGCGACGGAACCAGCACCATGCGGTGCATCGCCATTTCCGTCAGATCCACGTCGTCGCGTTCGACCGCACCGGCGATGGCCGCGACGATCGCCGCGGACGCGGCGAACAAGACCGCGACCCCGGCCGCCCAGGCTCCGATCCCGGCGCTTGCGTCCGCTGCCTGCACTGCGGTGAACACCGCGTCGAGCACTCCGGCCGCCGCGAACGGGATCACTACCCAGACCACCGTCAGCATCGGGCGCAGCCATCCGGCGAGGCGCGGCAGCAGCAGTCCGATGCCCAGCGCCACCAGCAAGAAGCCGGCGGGCCACAGCAGCCGCGCCGGGTACGGCGACGGGTCACGCAGCCCGAAGGGCATCTCCACCTGCGGTGCGGCCGCCGCCAGCAGCGCCAGCGCACCGGCGATCAGGGCGAGCACGGCCGAGGTGGTGATCAATCGGGTCAGCGCGGGCAGGCGGAGATCGTCGGTCGACTCACCGGAATCGGCGCGCCCGGCGGGCACGGCCAGCACGACCAACGAGATCACCGCGGCCACGACGAGCACCGGCCCCCAAGCCAGCTGGACCTGGTCGAGCACCGCCGCGGACACCAGCGGCGGCACGGCCACGCAGGCCAGCGCCGCAGCCATCCCGAGCAGCCCGCCGCGGGCGAACTCCGGGTCGGTGGAACCCGCCAGGAATCCGGCGGTGCTCGGCGCGGCGACGGCGAGCAGGATGCCGCCGACCAGCAGCACCAACGGTCCGTCCAGCGCCGGGTGCGGCAACAGGTACGGGTCCTCGGAGGCGAACGGCGCCATCAGAACGCCGACGGCCCCGATCACGCCGGCGCACAGCACGAGCGCGAGCAGGCCTTGCCGGTGCGAACCGGCGCCCTCATCACCGTGACCGATGCCCCGCACTGCGAGAACACCTGCGACGATCGCCGCGACATGCCCGGCGAGGAGCAACCAGACACCGGCCGAAGGGGCGAGGACGTCGAGGGTTTCCACCCGGAGCAGCTCGGGCCGGGCGGCCAGACCGGGGTCGGCGACGAACTGCAGATCCAGCACCAAGCGGCCGGGCGCGAGCGCCGCCGGGCCGACGAGCACGGCCGCCGCCGTTCCGAGCCGCCCACGCTTGGCGAAGGCGAAGGCCAGCGCGGGGGCGAGCAGGGAGAGCCCCAGCAAAAGGGGCCATGCCAGGAATGCCGCCGAGGCGCCGGGCTCGACGAGCCCGAGCAATGGACCGAGGCCGACGAGCAGAGCACCGGTGGCGGCCACCACGATCGCGACCCGCAGTCGCATCGGTAGATCGAGATCGGGCTGCGGATTCGCGGCGAGAGCCGAGGAACCGCCGGACGGATGGTCGGGCCGCGCAGTCACCGCGCAGACGCTAGCAACCCCGGACGGCGGCGGCACCTACCGGTCACACGCTCAGGGACATCCCCTAGGACCGACTGAACGGAGCACCGCCGAGTGCCCATCAAGCCGCTCTTGGAGTGTGACTCGCAACACATTTCATTACCGCGAGGCAACTTGATCGAGACACGTCCTCGTCAGCTGCGGGCCAATCGATCTACCCCGTGCCGATCACGAAGCCGCTGGCAGCTCCGCTGCGCGACGACCACACCCAGTATCCACACGACCCCGACAATCGGGCCCGCCGCACGCCTCCCGGGCACGTTCCGTAGCCGCGACACCACGGACAGAGATTTGCCCCTAGGGGATCACCTTGGTTACTGTCCCCCGGTCCGTTGTCACGGTCTGATCACGAAGGACAACCTTCGGCTGGTTCCCCGACCGGCCCCGGGATCCCCGCCCGGAAACGTGATCCGGCTCCCCGAGACGGAAGGGCAGGCATTGGCTCGACACCGCTCCCCCGGCGGCGAAGAACACTCCCCGGGCTGTGCGGAGGCGTCCCCCGACGACCCCTCCAGCAGTCCGGCGAAGACCCGGGGCTCCTCACCCGCATCGGTCTGGCGCGGCCGCGTGGTCGTCGCCGCCGTCGCAGCCGGCGCCTTCGCGGCCGCCGGGCAGTCGATGGCCGCAGGTGAAGGGCACGCCGCCCCGGACCACGACGACTTCAACCCGTCGGACGCATCGGCCTCGTTCAACACCGCGCTGGCCGACCAGTCCTACACCGGCGTCGGCGGCAGCGCTCCCGCTCCGGCGATGCTCCCGGTCGCGCAGACCACCGACGTCAGCTCCGAGATGGATCAGCTCAAGAAGAGCGAGCGAATCACCCAGGAGCGCGACGCCGCCCGCATCGCCGCCGAGGAGGCGGCGCGAGCCCCGAAGTACGTGCTTCCCGCCGACGGCAGCTTCACCTCCGGTTTCGGCGGCCGCTGGGGCACCACGCACTACGGCATCGACATCGCCAACGCCAAGGGCACCCCGATCTATTCCGTCGCCGACGGAGTCGTGATCGAGGCGGGCCCGGCCAGCGGTTTCGGCCTGTGGGTGCGGGTGCAGCACGAGGACGGCACGATCACCGTCTACGGCCACGTCAACACCATCACGGCCAAGCAGGGCACGAAGGTGAAGGCCGGCGACCAGATCGCCACCATGGGCAACCGCGGCTTCTCCACCGGCCCGCACCTGCACTTCGAGGTGTGGAACACCAGCGGAAAGAAGATCAACCCGCTGCCCTGGATGCAGGCCCGCGGCATCTCGCCCACGTAGGCATCCGCGCGAGTTCGGAAGTGGCGTCGACGACCGTCGGCGCCACTTCTGCTTCCAGCCGCCCGAACGTCGAAGTCGATGAACTCGCCGTGCGCTGGGAGGTCGGCCCGCGCATCATCCGCCTCGACATCGACCGGCTGCGAGGCTCAGCTATCCGGGTGAGGCGCGGAAGGCGGCTACCGCCTGATCGCTGGCAAGCCCACGCTTCTCCTGCTGCTCGACGGCGAGGAGGCCGTGACCTGACTTCGCCTAGTGGCAAGGAACATCGTGTAAGGCATCGGGAGCTGGCCAGCTCGAACAGGTTCTGCCCTCGCGGCTGCGGCGGGTCAAGGCCCTCGGCTCGACGACCGTGCCGCTGACGCCGGCCAACGCGATCACCGGCCGGAACTTCACCCACCGCGCCGCGAGCAAGCACCTGGTCGAGCCACACCGGCTCTGGCACCTGCGCGAGGACTGGCGGGGCCTTCCGCATCGACCGGATCACCGAGCCCTGTCCGACAGGAGCCCGGACTCAAGTCCCGAAGAGGGCGCCGCCTTCATCGAGCAGCAGCCATTCAGCCTCGCCCTGGCCTACCCTGCGCGCTCCGATCGAGCAGATCTCCGCGAGCCTCGGCGATCAGGTCGATCTGGCGCCGATCATCGAGGGCAGCTGCCTGTTGCGCAGTGCACGAGCCCGTCGAACTCGTCGAGCAGGGTCATGACTCACGCTCGCGGTGCCACTTCTGCATCAGCTCAGGGATCTCGGCGCGGAGGAACTCGAAGAACCGGCGGGTCTCGTCCAGGCGTCTCCCGGGCCCCGTCTCCTCTCCGACCGCGGCCACGCCTTCGGCGAGGGTCCGCTCCCAGCCGAGCAGTTCCGCGTCGCGCTGGACGATGCTCGCGTACCAGACGTCGTCGAGCACCCGGTAATGATCGCGCCGCTCGCCGGGGCCCCGCTCCCGCACCACCAGCTTGACCTGCACCAGGTAGCGGACCGCGCCGGACACCGCCGCCGGGCTCACGTCCAGCACCTCGGCGAGCTCGCTCGCCGTCCGCCGCCCCTCGTCGGCGATCAGCAGGCTCGCGAACACCCGCGCCGCCATGCGCGGGAAGCCGGCGCCGGTCAGGTCCAAGGCGAACCGCTCGACGAACCGCAGCACGTCGACGCCCGCGCGTTCCGCCATGTCCCCATCCTCAGCAACTGTGTCGATCACCCGAAAGATTTTATACGTTTTCTTTATTTCACGAATTTGTGAAATAAATGTAGCTTGGGCCGCGTGACCGAACAGATCCGGTTTACCGGCGCTCAGCAGACGCTCCTCGGCCCCCTCTACGCCCGGGCCATGGACAACCGCAGGCCCGATCCGGTGCTCGGCGACGAGACGGCGGACCGGCTGCTCGACCGCATCGACTTCGACTTCCACAGGCTGTTGGGCTCGGGAGATCAGATGGCGGTGATCCTGCGGGCCAAGCAACTCGACGACTGGGCGGCGCGCTACCTCGCCGAGCACCCCGACGCGGTGGTGCTGCACCTGGCGTGCGGCCTGGACAGCCGGGCATTCCGGCTCGCCGTTCCCGCCGGCGTGCGCTGGTACGACATCGACATGCCCGACGTGATCGAGCTGCGGGACCGCCTCTACCCGCAGGGCCCGGCTAACTACCGCACCAACGCGGCATCGGTGACCGATCGGGACTGGCTCGACGAGATCCCGGCCGGGCGGCCGACTCTGGTCATCGCCGAGGGCCTGACGATGTACCTGACCGAGACGGACGGCGTGGACCTGCTGCGCCGGCTGGTCGAGCGCTTCGAGATCGGCGAGATGATCTTCGACGCGGTGCTGCCATGGACCGTGACGGCCGCGCGCTTCTCCGGGTTCCTGCAGCGAACGGGCGCCTCCTTCCACTGGGGCATCGGCGATCCCCACGCCCTCGAACTGCGCGTGCCCGGCCTCCGGCTACGGCAGGAACTGCCGATGATGGACCTGCCGGCCGTGGCGAAGATGGGCGCGACCGACCGCACGATCGCGAAGGTCATGAACACCATCCCGCCGCTGCGCAAGGCCATGCGACTGCTGCACTACAGCTTCGAACACCAGGAGCGCGAGAGGGTCCAGCTGACCGGCGCGGAGCCGACGATGCTCGCCACGCTCTACCTGCGCGCGCTGGACAACCGGTCGGCGGACCCGATGCTCGGCGACCGGCACGCCGACGAGGCCGTTCAGCGCATCGATTTCGACTTCGGCAAGTTCAAGTTGCGCGCGCACAACGCCGGTTCCGTGGCGATGCGCGCCAAGGCGCTGGATCGCTGGGTCGAGGAGTCCCTGCGGCCCGGCATGACTGTCCTGCACCTGGGTTGCGGGCTGGACAGCCGCTTCGAGCGGATCAACCCGCCGGAGAGCGTCGAGTGGTACGACATCGACCAGCCCGACGTCATCGAGCTGCGCCGCCGCCTCTTCCCGGAACGCCCGCACCACCACACCATCGCCTCGTCGGTAACCGCGCCCGGCCTGCTCGACGGCATCCCCGGCGACCGGCCGGTCCTGGTCGTCGCCGAAGGGCTCACGATGTACCTGTCCGAAGTGGATGGTCTGGCACTGCTGGGCCGCGTCATGGGGCACTTCCCCAGCGGAGAGCTGATCTTCGACGCCTTCAGCAGCCTGGGGGTCCGGGTGTCCAACCGCTTCAACCCCGCGGTGGTCCACGCCGGAGCGCGCCTGCACTGGGGCATCGACGAGCCGCGAGCGCTGGAATCCAGCGTTCCCGGGCTGCGGTTCGTCACCGAGTGGTCGTTCACCGATGCGCCGGAACTCGACAGGTACCCGATCCCGGCGCGCGCCGCCATCCGCGCGTCCGGGCGCATCACCGCGATGCGGCGGATGGGCCGGATGCTCCGCTACCGCTTCTGACCCGACGGGCCAGTTCCACGCGCCGGTCGATTGCCTGGTGTCCTCAGCGGGAAACCCGGTGGCATCGAGTTCCGCCGCCGAGCTCGTCGGCGATCACGAGATCCACGAGCTCGCGGCGGCTACTCCGGTGTCGTACAGCAGCGGACGTCCCGCCCGGGCTTGTCGTGGAACGGCGAGCCGCCCGCTGCCGTGGCACGGTTTCGCCAGGAGGTGGTTGCGATGATCAACGGCGCGCACTTGCTGCTGTTCAGCCGGGACGCCGAACGGGACCGGGCGTTCCTCCGCGACGTGCTCGGGTTCGACTCCGTCGACGCCGGGGACGGGTGGCTGATCTTCGGGCTGCCGCCCGCGGAACTCGCCACCCATCCCACCCACGGCGAGCCCACCTGCGAGCTCTACCTGATGTGCGACGACATCGCCGTCACCATCGGCGAGCTGCAGGAGAGCGGCGTCGAGATCACCCGCCCGGTCAGCAACGAGGGCTGGGGACTGCTCACCGCGCTCCGCCTGCCCAGCGGCGCCGAGATCGGGCTCTACGAACCCAAGCACCCCCGGCCGGCCGGGATGTAGGCGAGGCCGTGCGCGCCGGGCTCGCCACGCCGTTCGATCGGCAGGGTCGCCACCGTGCTCTGGGTTTCGAGGTCGACGACGGAGACCGTCGAGGACACCACGGCGGACACGTAGGCACGCGTGCCGTCGGGCGAGGACGTGATGGTGAGCGGGAAGCCGCCGACCTCGACGCTGCCGAGCGGCTCGTAGGTGCCCGGCGCGTAGCTCAGCAGCCGTCCGGCTTGCTGCCGGATGAGGGCCGGGTCGCCGTCGAACCGGAGCCCGCCGACGAGCAGCGTGCCGGTGCTGGTGATGTGGACCGCGAGCACGGGCTCCTCGGGGCGGATCGTCCGGACGATGTCGTTGGTCTCGGTGTCGATCACCTCGATGGCGGTCGGGGCGTCGAGGGTCCCGGCCTTCGGCGTGGCCACGCAAACGTGCTTGCCGTCAGGGGTGACGGCGATTCCTTCGCTGCCCGCGACCGGCACCTTGCGCAGCAGCCGGCCGGCCTCCAGGTCGACCGCCGAGACGAACGGGGCCTCCTTGTTGCTTGCGTAGCCGCGACGCCCGTCCGGCGTGATCACGAACCAGTGCGGGCCCGGCGCCTCGGTGTCGATGCGGCCGATCTGCTTGCGGGTCTTCGTGTCGAGCACGACCACGCCGCCCGGCCCGGCGGGCCCGGCCTCGACGCTGACGTACAGCCGCCGGTTCTCGGCATCCAGCGCCAGGCCGTGCGGGCCGTGCTCCGGTGAGAGGTCGACGACCTCGACGATCTCGCGCGCGTCGGCGTCGATGACCACCACCTCGTGGGCCCGGCCGGTGTTCTCGCCGTAGTAGCCCGAGTGGTAGGCGATCGTGCAGTACAGGACCCGGTGCTCGGGGTCGAAGCAGAGCTCGTGCGGTTCCGAGGGCAGTTCGAGGGTTTCGAGCGGCTGGTGGGTGATCGCGTCGTAGAAGCTCACGGTGGGGCCGCTCTGGCTGACCACTGCCAGCACGTCGCCGGTCTGCATGGCCGGTTCTCCTCAGGTCGAAAGGTTCCCGCCGGTGCGGGATCATCTCCACCTTGAGCCGGACAAACCGTTGTCGCGATGGCAAAGCCGGCACGAAATACTTGCCCTGCGCGCAATACTGCTGGTGGCCAACACCCTTCGCGACAGCTGTGACCGACGTCATAATGGAGTTCCACGTGTCCACAATGGATTTGAACCTGCTGGTGGCACTGGACGCGCTGCTGCACGAGCAAAGCGTGACGCGCGCCGCGGAACAGCTGCAGACCTCGCCCGCGGCCATGAGCCGGACGCTCGGCCGGATCCGCCGCATCCTGCACGATCCGATCCTGGTGCGCGCCGGTCAGAGCATGGTCATGACGCCGTTCGCCGCAGCGATGCGCGACGACGTGCATTCCGTCATCGAGCAATCGCGCACGCTGCTCAGCCGTGGCGCGGCGTTCGACCCCGCCTCGCTGTCCCGCACCTTCACCTTGCAGGCGAGCGATCTCCTGATCGACGCGCTGACGCCCGGACTGCTCGCGGCGGCCGGGAACGACGCGCCGGGAGTGACGCTGCGGTTCGCCTCCGAAGCCGTCGAGGACACCCGCGCCCTGCGCGACGGTCTGATCGATGTCGAACTCGGGGTGCTCAAGCACCTCGATCCCGAGACCTGCACGGCGCCGTTGACGTCGCTGCGGTTGGTCGGCGCGGTTCGCTCCGAGCATCCGCTGGCTCGCGGCCGGGTCACACCGCAGCGATTCGGCGCGGCCGAGCACATCAGCGTTTCGCGGCGCGGTCACGCGCGGGGGCCGGTGGACGAGCGATTGGCCGAGCTGGGGATCCAGCGGCGAGTCGCGGTCGTGCTGCCCAGCCACACCGCCGCACTGCTGCTGGCACGGGAGACCGATCTCGTCTGCCTGACAACAGAATCCGCGGCGCGACGACTCGGGCTGCACATCTTCGAGGTGCCGCTGGACCTCCCGACGCTGGAGGTGGGCATGGCGTGGCATCCCCGCAACGACGCGGATGCGGCCCACCAGTGGCTGCGGGCCCGCATCCGGGACACTGTCGCCAGCCTCGACTCCGCCGGCGGCGCGATTCCCTGACCGGCCTCCGGCAGACACCACGGCAGCGATCTCGATCGCGGGCGCTGCCGGGTTCCGATGCCCCCGCAGCGCATTGGAGGTTCAGGAAGCGCCGAAGGCGCGAGCCAGGGCCAGGCTGTCCTCGTACGTGACGTAGCGGGTGATCTTCCCGCCTTCCACCGTGAAGTGGAAGGCGAAGGGTGACACGAACGGCCTGCCGGTCGCCTTGACGATCTGCCGCATGCGGCCGAGGACGACCGCGTCCGCCCCGTCCACGAGGATGCGCTCCACCGCGAACTCCTCCGGCTGGAGATGCGTGTGCAGCGACGTGAAGAACTCCGCTGCTTCCGCCCGCGTGGCTCGCCGTCCGGTCCAGGGCACGTCGTCCGCACCGTAGATGTCCCACTCGATGCGGTCGGCGAAGAGGTCGGCCAACGAGCCGATCTCGCCGTCGCCCAGTCGGCGGTAGAACTCGTCCACGACTGCCCGGGTTTCGCTCACGACGCGCCTCACAAGGTTGTGCTTCCTGCTATCGCAGTACCAAACCTCGGCCGACCGCCGGGTATTCCACCGCGCCCCAAGAATTGTCTACTTAGGACACCGAACGGCTCGCCGGGTCAGAGCTTGCTGATCGGCACGCTGCCGATCAGCATCAGGCGCACCGTGCCGGAGCTGCCGAAGTCGATCGTCGCGGTGGCCCGCGGCCCCTCGCCCTCGGTGGACAGCACCGTGCCCAGGCCGTACTTGTCGTGGGTGACCCGGTCGCCGGCCGTCAGCTTGATGGCGACCGTGTCCTTCCAGCCCTTCATGCCGGTGCTGCGCATGCCGCGCTCCGCCAGCCCCGCCTGGGCGGAATCCGACCCGGTGCGGTCGAAACCGCCGCGGCTGCCCCAGGTGCTGCGCACCTGCGGGGCGGCTCGCTCCGGTTCGATCCGGCGCCAGTGCATCAGCTCGTCCGGGATCTCGGTGAGGAACCGGGACGCCGGATTCGTCATCGGCTGCCCCCACGCCGAGCGCATGAGCGCCCGCGAGAGGTACAGCCGCTGCCGGGCACGGGTGATGCCCACGTACGCCAGCCGCCGTTCCTCCGCCAGCTCGGCCGGGTCGCCGAGCGCCCGCGAGTGCGGGAACACGCCGTCCTCCCAGCCGGTGCAGAACACGACCGGGAACTCCAGGCCCTTCGCGGTGTGCAGGGTCATCAGGGTGACGACCCCGTCCCCGGACTCCGGCAGCGAATCCGCGTCCGCCACCAGCGAGACGCGCTCCAGGAACGCCGACAACGAGTCGTCCGCGGGCAGCCCCAGCGCCGCCTCCTCGGCGTCCTCCGCCGCCGGCACCGCCTCCGAAACGACCGCCTCGGCCGACGGATCGACCTCGGCCGCGGACTCGCCGACCGGCGCTCCCGCCAGGGTCTCGGTGAACTCCCGCGCGACCGTCACGAGCTCGGTCAGGTTCTCCACCCGCGTCGCGTCCTGCGGATCGTCGCTGGCTTCCAGTTCGGCGCGGTAGCCGGTGCTCTCCAGCACCTTCTCCAGGATCTCGGCGACATCGGACTCCGCCGCGACCGCCTGGAGCTCGTCGAGCAGCGCCACGAAGCCCGCGATGGCGTTCCGGGCCCGCGTGTTGAGGAGCGGAACCTGCCCGGCCGCCGCCTTCCGCAGCGCGGCGGCGAACGAGATCCGCTCCTGCTCGGCGTGCACGGCGACCACGGCCTCCGCCCGGTCTCCGATGCCGCGCTTGGGCACGTTGAGGATGCGGCGCAGGCTGACCGTGTCGTCCGGGTTGTCCAGCACCCGCAGGTAGGCCAGCGCGTCCCGGACCTCGCGGCGCTCGTAGAAGCGGACGCCGCCGACCACCCGGTACGGCAGGCCCAGCCGGATGAACACCTCCTCGAACACCCGGGACTGGTTGTTCGTCCGGTAGAACACCGCGATGTCGTTGAACGTCGCATCGCCCTCGTCCACCAGCCGATCGATCTCGCCGGCGACGAACGCACCCTCGTCGTGCTCGTTGTCCGCGACGTAGCCGACGATCCGCTCGCCGTCCCCGGCATCGCTCCACAGCCGCTTGTCGCGCCGGTTCGGGTTGCGCCGGATCACCGAGTTGGCCGCGGACAGGATCGTCTGCGTGGAGCGGTAGTTCTGCTCCAGCAGGATCGTCCTGGCCTGCGGGTAGTCGCGCTCGAACTCCTCGATGTTGCGGATCGTCGCGCCCCGGAAGGCGTAGATCGACTGGTCGGCGTCACCGACCACGCACAGCTCCGCCGGCTCGACGCCGCCGTCGGTCGTCCCGGTGCCGACCAGCTCGCGCACCAGCACGTACTGCGCGTGGTTGGTGTCCTGGTACTCGTCGACCAGCACGTGCCGGAAGCGCCGCCGGTAGTACTCCGCGACCGCCGGGTGGTCCTGCAGCAGCTCCACCGTGCGCATGATCAGGTCGTCGAAGTCCATCGCGTTGGACTCGACCAGCCGGCGCTGGTAGCCCGCGTAGACCTGAGCGACCTTGCGCTCCATGTCGTTGCCCGCCTGCTCGGCGGCGGCCTCCGGGGTCAGCAGCTCGTTCTTCAGGTTCGAGATGTGCACCGCGAGCGTGCGCGCCGGATAGCGCTTGGAGTCCAGGTCCTGCTCCCGCGCGATCATGGTGATCAGCCGCCGGGAGTCATCCGAGTCGTAGATCGAGAAGTTGGACGACAGCCCCAGGTTCTTGGCCTCGCGGCGCAGCACCCGGACGCACATGGAGTGGAACGTCGAAACCCACATCACGTTGGCCCGCCGACCCACCAGATCGACGACGCGTTCCTTCATCTCGGCCGCGGCCTTGTTGGTGAAGGTGATCGCCATGATCTGGCCCGGGTGCACGCCACCCGCGAGCAGGTAGGCGATCCGGTTGGTCAGCACCCTCGTCTTGCCCGACCCGGCGCCGGCCACCACGAGCAGCGGCGAGCCGGCGTGCACCACCGCGTCGCGCTGCTGCGGGTTCAGGCCGTTGAGCAGGGCGTCCGGATCCGGGCCGGACCGCGAGGCGCGCCCGGATTCGTCCGACTGCGGCGATCCGTGCTGCGGAAGATCGCTCTGCCACTGGAGGTCGAGTGGGGTGCTCATCGTTGCTCCACGTTACCGGCGTGCCCGGACAAAACCCGAATCCCGGTGCCCGAACCGGACGCGCGGATCGGCTCGCCGGGCGGTTCGGACACCGACACCCGAGGCCCGGAGCCCGAATCCGGCCCACCGACGGCGTGCCCGGCGCAGCTCCGGCCCAACCCCCCCGGCCGCGAAACTCAGGGACCGCCCCGGGACTTACCCCGATCCCCAGGGCGCAGTCGGCCTGGAAGGTGAGTTCCGACCGCCGAAACCGCCACGGAAACGGAACGCGCCCCATGGAGCTGATCAGCCAGATCGATGCCGCGATCCGGGAGTTCATCGCGTGGGCCGCGACGCTGAACCCGTGGTTGTGCGTGCTGCTGGCGCTGGTCCTGCTGTCATTGGAAACCTCCCTCTTCATCGGCTTGCTGATCCCCGGCGAGGCGACGCTGCTGCTCACCATCGCCGTCCTCGGCGCCCGGTGGGCACCGGCGCTGTTCGGCGCGGCCGTGCTCGGCAACGTCATCGGGCAGAGCGGGGGTTACTGGCTGGGCCGCCTGATCGGCCCCGGGCTCCGCAACACGTGGGTCGGGCGCAAGATCGGGGCGCGCCGCTGGCAGGCCGCCGAGGCGGTCGTGCACGACACCGGCGGGCGCGCGCTGATCACGACGCGATTCGTCGCCGTGGTGCACGCCGTGGTCCCGGCGGTGGTCGGCACGCTGCGGCTGCCGTACCGCCGTTTCCTGGTGCTCTCGGCGGCCGCCGGCGCGCTGTGGTCGGCGGTGCAGACCATCGTCGCGGTGGCGCTCGGCGAGGCCGCCCGGGCGGTCGGCTACGGCTGGACGGTGCTCGCGCTGACCTGTGCCGGTGGCCTTGCGGCGGGCATCTTCTTGATCCGCAGCGCGCGTCGGCAATCCGCGCGGAGGGCGGCGGAACGGGCCGGCGCGGACGCCGCCGGGAGTCTTGGCCGGAGTGCTGGCCGGGACGCTGGCCTGCAGCGGATTCGGTCGTCATGACTCCAAGATCCGCTCTGTTCCTGGCACATTTCCACCGAATAACTCGAACTGGTGATCGATAACCGCCATTGTCCATCCATTGGGATGATGGGCCCACCTCATGGCCAGGCCGATACCGGCTGTGGCAGACTGGTCGCGTGCGAACGCAGACCTACGAGTTTTTCTACGGGCCCGGGACTCCGGCGCCCGTAGCTGCGTGAGCTCAAAAACCACTACGACGCCCCGGGGTCCTCGGACTCGGGGCGTTCGCGCGTTCCGGGGGCCGGGGACGGGGCCGAATCCGGAGGAAAACGCCCGATGAACGCCACTGTGGACGGTGACCAGCCGAAGTCCGAGCCCGCCTCGGCCAAGCAGGCCGCCGCGGAGGCCATCAGCAACTTCCGCGAGGAGATCGACTACCTGGACGCCGAGATCCTGCGCCTGGTCAAGCGCCGCGCCGAGGTCTCCCAACAGGTCGGCCAGGCCCGCATGGCGGCCGGCGGACCGCGCATCGTCTACAACCGCGAGATGGACGTGCTCGCCCGCTACCGGGAACTCGGCCCGGAGGGCCGGGAGCTCGCGATGATCCTGCTGCGCCTGGGCCGCGGCCGCCTCGGCCACTGACACGACCGTTCCCAGTCCCGTTTCCGACGGCGAACGTGCTGGTGGGCAGCCCAGGGCCGCCCACCAGCCCGGCGGGAAGGGCTCAGTGCGAGGTCCAGCCGCCGTCGATCGGGAACGACGCCCCGGTGATCGACGTGGTGCCCGGGCCGCACAACCACACCGCCAGCTCGGCGACCTCCGCCGGCTCCACCAGGCGCTTGATCGGCGTGCGGGCCAGCAGCACGTCTTCGAGGACCTGGTCCTCCGGCACCCGCAGGAGTTCCGCCTGGTCGGCGATCTGGCGCTCCACCAGCGGAGTCCGCGCGAAGCCCGGGCAGACGCAGTTGGAGGTCACCCCGTGCGCGGCGCCTTCCAGCGCGGTCGCCTTGGACAGCCCTTCGATCGCGTGCTTCGCGGTCACGTAGGCGCTCTTGAACGGCGACGCGCGCAGCCCGTGCACGGACGAGATGTTGACGATCCGCCCCCAGCCGCGGTCGTACATGCCCGGCAGCGCGGCGCGCACGATCCGGAACGGCGCCTCCACCATCACCCGCAGCATCGCGCTGAAGGTGTCGGCGGGGAACCGGTGGATCGGCGCGACGTGCTGGAAACCGGCGTTGTTGACGACGATGTCCACCCGTTCGCCGAGCGCCGCGGCGGCGTCGAGGTCGGCCAGGTCGACGATCCTGGCCTCGGCGTCGATCTCGGCCGCGATGTCCTCGACCTTGGCCGCCCGGTCCACGGCGATGACCTCTGCGCCGGCCGCCGCCAGCCGGCGGGCCACCGCCGCGCCGATCCCGCTCGCCGCACCCGTGACGAGTGCTCGCCTGTCCCCCAGATCCAGGCCGTTGGTGCTGGATCGCGCAGAGCTCGCACCAACCGACCCGGCCAACCGATCGCTCATAGCCTGAGAACCTAAGGCGTGAGTCCGGTCTCAATCCAGGGCCAAATCACAACCTTTTCCACCGGCCGCCGCGGCAGCGCGGCTGACCGGGTGTTTTCCGCAGTAGTGCATTCGGCGGATCTTCCGGCGGCACCCCGGAGCCCCCGGGATTCCGCCCACCCGCGACCCACGCGCGGCATATCCGGGATATCACCCATACCGGGCACGACGGAAACAAGGCAGACTGTGGTCATGGGTGTTCTTGGTCTTGTGGCCTTTCTCGTGACGCTGGCCGGGGTGCTCGTCGCCGCCGGGCACGCGGGCTACCTCGCGATGCTGACGTCGGCCGCGAAGAAGCGCGCCGGCGGCCAGCCCGCCGTGGACTTCGCCCGGAAGCGGTTCCCGATCGCCGGTGTCGGCCTGGGCGTGACGCTGCTGGCGTTGCTGATCAGCTCCGGCGACTCGACCGGGGCGGACATCTTCGCGATGATCCTCGGCGGTGGCGGCGGTGTCGCCTCGCTCAAGGCGCTGCAGTCGACGCAGGGCAAGTTCCGCAGCGGGCAGTTCTGATCGGACGCTCAGCACGCTGAGCAGTCATATGCCAGATCAACATTGGGCCTTTCGGTGTACTCATTCACACCGAAAGGCCTCTTTGATCACCACGCGTGATTGAGCGACCCCGGACCGGAGTCATTGCGCCCGCCCCTTAGGCTGTGACCATGACCACGTCGCCGGAAACGTCCTCGACACTCCGCGCTCTGGTGGTCACCGCACATCCCGACGACGTCGACTTCGGGTCGGCGGGCACCGTCGCCTCCTGGGTCGCCGACGGCGTGCAGGTCGCCTACTGCGTGTGCACCGCGGGTGATGCGGGCGGCTTCGACGACACCCCGCGCGAGGACATGCCGCGCATCCGGCAGGACGAGCAGCGGGCCGCCGCAGCCGCCGTCGGTGTCTCCGACGTGCGCTTCCTCGGCTACCGGGACGGGCAGGTCGTCGCGGACCTGCAGTTGCGCCGGGACATCACCAAGGCGATTCGCGAGGTCCGCCCGCACCGGGTCATCAGCCACTCCCCGGAGATCAACTGGGCGCACCTCCCGACGTCGCACCCGGACCACCGGGCCGTCGGCGAGGCGACCCTGGCCGCGATCTACCCGGACGCGCGCAACGGTTTCGCCCACCCCGAGCTGCTGCGGGAAGGGCTGGAGCCGTGGACGGTGCGCGAGCTGTGGATGTCGGAGTCACCCGAAGAGCGGATCAACCACGCGGTCGACATCACCGATCACTTCGACGCGAAGCTCGCGGCGCTGGCCGCGCACCGGTCGCAGACCGCGCACCTCGACGACCTGCAGGGCATGATCCGGCGACACCTGGCACGAACGGCCGAGCGGCACGGCATGGCCGGCCGGCTCGCCGAGGCATTCCACGTTGTCGACACGTCGTGAACTCCCCGCGAGTGGCAGAAAGTCGAGATCTCCGATGCACAGCGGCAGAACCCTCGGCTGGAGCGGCCAGCTGGACTGGCCGCCGACGCCGGAACCGCCCGCGCACGGCCGGCACCGGGCCGGGTCCCCGGTGCCGTGGACGCCGACGGTCCGCCCGCGCCGGCCGGCGCACGCGTTAGGCGCGCGGCTGACGACCGACCCGCTGGTCGACACCATGCCGGTGGGCGGGCTGCACAAGTTCGACCTGGGCATGGTCCCGGCGTCGGTCACCCCGCCGCGGACCTGGCGGCAGGCGGCCTGGTTCGCGATCGCTTCGTCGGCCGCCGCGCTGGGCGGGCTGATGTTCGCCACCACGCTGCTGGCCGGCGGGTCGACGACCATCGAGGGCCTGGAGCTGCCGAGCATGCCCCGCGGGGAGTACCCGCCGGTGCCGCCGACGGATCCGTACTACCTGACCGGCGACCCGACCCGGCCCGAGGCGGTGCGAGCGACGGGTTCGGTGCAGCCGCTGCAGCCATCGCCGCCGATGGCCACGTCGGGGGGCATCCCGTTCCACCCGAACCCGATCGGCAGCTCCGCCCCGGGCGCTCCCGGCCCGCCGATCTCCGGCACCACCCCGACGACGCCCAGCCCGACGCGGACGTCGGAGCGGCCGAAGCTGCTGTTCGCCGACACCGGGCCGGTCAAGCGGCGCGGCGAGGAGTACTACGCCGCGATCGGCCGCGGCGACCTGCGAAGCGCATACGCGTTGACCACCGGGTCGCTGCGCGCCGAGGGCTACGAGGCGTTCGCCGCGAGGTATTCGGGCGCCAAGTCGGTCGAGGTCGTCGAGAGCTACGCGACCCCGACCAGCACGCTGCACACCGTCCGGCTGACGATGGCGGACGGCACGGTGCAGACGCAGCGCCGGGAGTTGCGGTACACGATGGAGGACGAGCCGCTGATCACCTCCGACGAGCGGATCGCCTGATCACTGCTCGTGATCCGCTTGCTCCGTTCGAGTCCTCGCGCACACCCCTTCCGGTGAACTCGGCGGTAAGCCTTTCGCGATCCGAACGTCGGCGCGGTACGAGTTCTACGGCGAACTCATGAGGGCGGGCGAGCAAGTGCAGCAACATCCTTCGACCAGCAGGCGGCGCGGCGGTGCGGGCACGGTCACCGTGGCCGAGTTGATCAAGCGCGAGCCGCTGTCACCGGAGCACGAGCGGATCGCCGACGAGCTGCTCAAGATGCCCGACCCCGCTGCCGACGCACCCGCGCTGCGCAGCCGGATCGCCTTCGGCGTGCTGGGCACCCTGCTGCTGCTCGTATCCGCCGCGATCGGCGCGAGGATCGCCGCGCAGCCCGCCGCCGGGCCGCGTCCGGTCTCCTCCGCCGCCCCGATCACCGGTGTGCTGGCGCTGCGCCCGGATCTGGTCCGGACGGCCGGCTGGCCGTTCGACGCCAACGGCGGTTTCGCCGCGGCGGCCGGCTTCGGCGGGGCCGACGATGCGCCGGAAGCCGTGGAGCAGGGCACCGCGAACCCTGCGGCCGGCAGTCACGAATCGGCGCTCAACCTGGTCGACGAGTTCTACCGCCGCCTGGACCACGACCCGGGCTCGGCCGTTTCGCTGGCGGCGCCGGAGCTGCTCGCCGGGCAGCAGGCGGCGCTGGTCAGCGCCTGGCAGGCGGTCGAATCGACGCAGCTGCAGGTTCGGACCTCCTCGGCCGGGGTGGTGCTGGCCGAGGTCAAGGCCCGCTACCCGGACGGGCACCGGGTGGTGCTGCGCCAGCTGCTCACCGTCGAATCCGACGCCTCCCCGCGGATCGTCGGGGCCGAACTGCTCGGTGCCCGGCACATCGCGCCCCGATGAGCCGTGACCGGCCGCGCACAACAATGCGGCAACGACCCGAGCCCCCTGAAACGCCCGCCGCCGTACCAGGATGAACCGGACGCACCGATATCGTTGCCCAGCGCAACCGGTGTGCCGCCCGATCGGGACGTCGCCCGCGGCCCCACAGGACCGACATCACCAGCGGAAACGACTGTGAGGAGAATCCGGTTCGGCCGACCGAGCGGGAGCGCCGGCGTACCGTCGGATCCGGTTGCACGGATCTTTCGACTTCGGGCCTACGCCAACCTGGCGTCGGCTAGGCTCCCGTATCGCGGTTGGGTTCGAGACGTTCGACGAGCCCGAACCGCGAGGAGAACGTGTACATGTCGGAGGGCCGGAGCCGGTCCGCCAAATCCGCCGATGTTCGGTGGGGCCGTACCCGGGACCATTATCCCCGGGATTCGCGGTGCCTGCTGAGCATCGATAGCAGTACGGGGAGACGTCGGTGAGCGACGAAGGTCGCCTGGTCGCCGGACGCTACCGAGTGCAGCGACGCATCGGCAGTGGCGCGATGGGCGTGGTGTGGGAGTGTGTCGACGAACGCCTGCACCGCACGGTCGCGGTCAAGCAGTTGTTGCTGCAGCCCGGATTGGATCCGGGTGAGGCCGAGGAAGCGCGGCAGCGGGCAATGCGGGAAGGCCGGATCGCGGCCCGACTCCAGCACCCGAACGCGATCTCGGTCTACGACGTGGCCGAGGACGAGGGTCAGCCGGTCCTGGTCATGGAGTACCTGCCCTCCGTCAGCCTGGCCGGGATGATGTCCGATCACGGGCCGCTCCCGCCGCGCGAGGTGGCGCGGATCGGCACGCAGGTCGCGTCGGCGCTGGGTGCGGCGCACGCCGCCGGTGTCGTGCACCGCGACATCAAGCCCGGCAACATCCTGCTCGGCGACAACGGCCAGGTGAAGATCACCGACTTCGGCATCTCGCGGGCCCAGGGCGACGTGCAGGTCACCAAGACCGGGATGCTCGCGGGCACGCCCGCCTACCTCTCGCCCGACGTGGCGATGGGCCAGGAGCCGACGCCCGCGTCCGACGTGTTCTCGCTCGGGGCCACGCTGTACGCGGCGATCGAGGGCCACCCGCCGTTCGGGCTCAACGAGAACACCCTCGCGCTGCTGCACGCGGTGGCGGCCGGGAAGATCGAACCGCCCCGGCAGGCCGGCCCGATGGCGCAGCCGCTGATGGCGATGATGGCCGCCCGCGTCGAGGACCGGCCGGACATGCCGCAGGTCCGGGACATGCTGCAGTCGGTCGCCGACGGCGGCTCGGTGACGTCGATCCCCACCATGGCGGCACCGATCCCGCCCGCGCTGGCTCCGGAGTCCAGCCAGCCCGAGATGGCCCCGACCAGCGTCGTCGGCTCGCAGGGCACCACCGTCGCGTACTACGAGGAAGAGCCCTACTCGGAGCAGTCGTACGAGGACGCCACCTCGTACATGGGTTCCGACACCCGCGGCGATGCGGCGATCTACGAGAAGCCGCGCAAGAGCAAGCGGCCCGTGGTGATCTCGGGCATCGCGCTGGTGGCCGTCGCGGTGATCGCGGTCCTGGTGACCTCGGCGCTGATGAACAGCCAGAAGCCGCCGGAGCCCACCGGGAACCCGACGACCTCGGAGATGAACCCGCTCCCGCCGCCGCCAGTGGTGGAGACCACCTCCGAGCAGGAGCCGACCAACACGCGAACCAACTCGCCGTCGACGCGGACCAACACGCCGACGACGTCGAAGCCGACGACGCAGACGCAGGCGCCGACGACGAAGCCGACCACGAAGCCGACGACGAAGCCGACGACTCCGCCCTCGGACACCCAGGACGAGCCGACGACCGAGCCGACCGGCGGCGCCGAGGAATAGCGAGATCCGGTCGCGAACCCGCGCTGGCCGGGGCGTTCACCGCGAGGTGAGCACCCCGGCCACGTGCATGTCCGGGCTCGGGCGGGCCCAGGGTGCGGCCGCGTGCGGGACGCCCAGTAACGTTGAACACCGTCGAGTGAAAGCTGGCCACGGGGGTCCGGTCAGTACTGTCCAAGCAGGCTCAGCCAGTACCAGGAGACACCGGTGAGCGCCGAAGGTCGTTTGATCGCGGGCCGGTACCGCTTGCAGCAGCAGATCGGCAGCGGCGCCATGGGCGTGGTGTGGCAGGCCGTTGATGAACGCCTGCACCGCACGGTCGCGGTGAAGCAGCTGCTGCTTCAGGCCGGCTACACCCCCGAGGAAACCGAGGAAGCCCGTCAGCGGGCGATGCGCGAAGGCCGCATCGCCGCCCGATTGCAGCACCAGAACGCGATCGTCGTGTTCGACGTCGCCGAGGACGAGGGCCAGCCGGTCCTGGTCATGGAGTACCTCCCGTCGCGAAGCCTCGCGTCGGTCATCGACGAGCTGGGCGTGCTGCCGCCGCTGAAGGTGGCCAGGATCGGCGTGCAGGTGGCCGGTGCGCTGGCCGCCGCGCACATGGCCGGCATCGTGCACCGCGACCTCAAGCCGGGCAACATCCTGCTCGGCGACAACGACACCGCGAAGATCACCGACTTCGGCATCTCGCGCGCCATCGGCGACGTCGCGGTCACCAAGAGCGGCATCCTCGCCGGCACCCCGGCCTACCTGGCGCCGGAGGTGGCGCTCGGCCGCGACCCGGCGCCGGCGTCCGACGTGTTCTCGCTGGGCTCGACGCTGTACGCGGCGATCGAGGGCGGGCCGCCGTTCGGCGTGGACGAGAACGCGATCAGCCTGCTGCACCGGGTGGCGCGCGGGCAGATCGAGCCGCCGCAGCAGGCCGGTCCGATGACCCCGGCGCTGATGCAGCTGCTGCGCCCGGACCCGGTCGACAGGCCGACCATGGCGCAGGCCCGCGAGCTGTTGCAGGCCGTGCTAGACGGGCGGCCGATCCCCAACGCTTCGCCGAACGTGGGCTGGCAGCGGCCGACCGCCGCAGCGCCGCGCACGCCTCCGGCGGGCAACCGGATGGGCCCGCCGCCGAGCGCCAACCCGCCCACGCGCGTCGGCGCTGCGGTTGCGGCGGCGGAGCCGGCGCGGCGCAACTACCGCCAGGTGGCGCTGTGGGTGGTGGCGATCATCGTCGCGGTGCTCGTCGGAGTGCTCGCCGCGAACGCCTTCGGCGACGGGGCTCCGCCTGAGCAGCCCGGCCCGGCCACCTCGGCTCAGTCCGCACCGCAGACCCAGACGACCAGCACCACGCCGACCACGTCGGCCGCGCGGACGACGTCCGCGAATCCGACCACGACCAGCCCGACGACGTCGGACTCCGCGGGGCAGCCCTCCAAGGAGGAGGTCGTGAACGTGGTGCGCAACTACTACTCGCTGGTGCCGAAGAAGCTGGACCAGGCGTGGGAGCTGCTGGGCCCGAGCCTGCAGTCGCAGGGCAAGGACCGCTACGAGGGGTTCTGGAAGTCCATCGACGACGTCAAGATCGTCGGTGAGCCGGTGATGTCCGGGTCCAACGTGATCGTCACGCTGCAGTTCACCAAGGACCACAGCAAGATCACCGAGACGCACGCGCTCGGCATGGTGGCCACGCCGGACGGCGACGTGCTGATCAACACCGACCGCCGCAGCTGACCCGGCCTAGCGCCGCCCGGGAGTTCCGGGCGGCGCGCCGGTCAGCTGGCGACCTCGTGCAGCGTCGCCAGGAGTGAGCGGGTGGCCGGCAGGTCGGCCACCGTTTCGCGGACCGCCGCGTAGAGGCGGCGCGCCGGTTCCGGATTCCGCACCGCCCGCACCGCCACGCCGGGGTGCACGATGTCGAGCCCGAGCCGCGGTACCAGCGCGACGCCCAGCCCGGCGGCCACGAAGCCCTGGGCGGAGTAGCTGCCGTCGGTCTCCAGCGCCACCTTCGGCGTGAAACCGGCGCTGTCGTAGGCGTCCCCGAGCAGCCTCGAACAGATGTCGTCGCTGGTCACGGCGCTGTTCACCCAGGATTCGCCGGCCAGCCGGACCAGGTCGATGCAGTCCTCGGCGGCCATCGGGTGCGACTTCGGCAGCACCACCCGGTACGGGTCGTCGGCGAGGTGCACGAACCGCACCCCGCGCCGCTCGGGCACGGATCGGCCCACCACGATGATCGCCAGGTCGGCCTCGCCGCGGGACACGTCGTCGACCAGCTCCACCTCCTGCATCCGCAGGTCCAGCTGCACGTCGGGGTGTTCGGCGCGGAACTTGGCGACCGCCGGCGGGATCAGCCCGACGCTGGCGGTGTGGAAGAACCGCACCCGCAGCAGGCCGGTGCGCCCGGCCCGGATGTCGGCCAGCTCCGCCTCGGTGCTGCTGAGCAGGTCGGCGATCCGCCCGGCGCGCTCGGCCAGCAGGGTGCCGGCCGGGGTCGGTTTCAGCCCGCGCCCGACCTTCTCCAGCAGCGGTGTGCCCGCCTCCTTCTCCAGCGTGGACAGCTGTTGGCTGATCGCGGACGGCGTGTACCCGAGGTTCGCCGCGGCCGCGCTCACCGAGCCGCTCGTGACCACGGCTCGCAGCACCTGCATCCGGCGTACGTCCAGCATGCCCCCACAGTACAGCAGATCTGAAACGTCGGTTGATTTTATTTCACTTGTGCTTACGCCTCGGCGGGCGCAACCTAGTACGTGGAGATCGGTTCGGCGGTCGCCGAAGATTCGGAGACCTACCGTCTCCGCCGGCACTTCGACCACGCCCCGCGAGACCGGAGAAGACATGAACAACCCGACCAACTACGTGCGGCTGGGCGTGCTTGCGCTGCTGTGGGGCTCCAGCTTCCTGCTGATCAAGCTCGCGCTGGGGGCGCTGTCCCCGACCCAGATCGCGCTGACCCGCATCGTGCTGGGCGCCGCGGTCCTCGTCGCGCTGTGCGCGCTGCGCGGCCTGCGGCTGAGCAGCGATCGCAAGCTGTGGCGGCACATCGCCGTCGCCGCGCTGTTCGGCAGCGCGCTGCCGTGGGTGTTGTTCGGCCTCGGCGAGCAGACCGTCGACTCCGGCCTGACCGGCGTGCTGAACGCGACGACACCACTGTGGACGGTGTTGTTCGGGCTGTTCGCCGGGCGCGAGGCGATGCCGCCGGCCCGGCTCGGCGGGCTGCTGCTGGGATTCTTCGGCGTGCTGCTGATCTTCGCGCCGTGGCAGGGCGGCAGCCTGCTCGGCTGGGGCGTGCTGGCCTGCCTGGGCGCGGCGGTCAGCTACGGGATCGGTTACGTCTACATCGGACGGAACCTGACCGGGGACCACGGCCTGCCGCCGCTGACCCTGGCGGCCATGCAGATGATCGCCGCCACCGGTTACGCGCTGCTGGCGCTCCCGCTCGACGGCCTGCGGCCGGTGGGCTGGGATCCCCTCGCGCTGCTCGCGGTCGCGGTGCTGGGCATCTTCGGCACCGGCCTCGCCTTCGCGATCAACTACCGGATCATCGGCGAGGAGGGCGCGACCACGGCGTCCACCGTGGCCTACCTGATGCCGATCGTGTCCGTGCTGCTCGGCTGGTTGCTGCTCGGCGAAGAACTGGGCCTGCGGGTCCTGCTGGGCATGGCGATCGTGCTGCTCGGCGTGGCGCTGACCCGCCGCTCCACCACCCCGAAAACCGTTGTCGCATCCGAAAACGAGGAGGACGAGATGTCGAAGCAGCTCCGCACCCGGCCCACCACCCGCACCGACGAGCTCCCGCCGATCGGGCGGCTGAGCGCCTGGGCGCGGTTCCGCCTCGCCCTGCTGCGCGGCTCCCAGCTCTACGCCGAGCTGGCCAGCAACCACCCGATGAAGTGACCGGCGCCGGGGAGTTCCCGATGGAGCGGGAACTCCCCGGCGGTCAGGCCGGCTGGTCGTCGCGGGCCCGCGACGCCGGCTGGTCGTGCAGCGATTCCAGGCTGCGCCCGGCGGTGCGCAGGCCCGCCACGGCGAGGACGAGGGCCCCCAGCAGCAGGAGCCCGCACAGCACCGCGAAAACACCGCCGAATCCGATGTCCGCGTACAGGTATCCGATCGCCACCGGCGCCATGATGGCCCCGACCCGGGCGGTGGCGCTGGCCAGGCCCATGCCGGTCGCGCGGGTCTCGGTCGGGTAGATCTCGGACGTGTAGGCGTACAGCGGGCCGGCGACGCCGTTCATGAAGAACGACAGGGCGACGGTGAAGCAGAAGATCGCCACGTCGTCGGTCGCGGTGCCGAGCCCGGCCGCGCAGCCGACGCTGCAGCACAGGAAGACCACGATCGTCCACTTGCGGTCGAGGCGTTCGCTGATGGCGGCGGCCACGTAATAGCCGGGCACCTGGGCGACCGCGCTGGCCAGGGCGAAGGCGAAGCTCTTGGAGATCGTGAATCCCTTGAGCACCAGGAGCGTCGGCAGCCAGGTGCCGTAGCCGTAGTGCGTCGCCTGGATGGCGAACCACAGGACGCACACCACGGCGGTGCGCCCGGCCAGCCCGGGAGCCCACAGCGCGGCGAACTGCCGGATCGCGCTCCGCCTGGAGGGCGCGGGCTTCGCTGCCGGTTCCACGACCTCCGGCACCGGCGGCAGGTCCTGACGGGCGGCGATCTCCCGCTCGAAGCGTTCGACGATCTCGGTGGCCTCGGCGATGCGGCCCTGGCTGATCAAGAAGCGCGGCGACTCCACCAGCGTCCGGCGCCACCAGAGCAGCAGGAGCACCGGCGCCACGCAGATCACGCACGCGATGCGCCACCCCGGTTCCGGCGACGGGCTGATCACGGTCACCGCGGTGAGCCCGGCCAGGATGTAGCCGAACCCGAGGAAGACCATCGTGTTGCCGATGTTGCGGCCGCGGTTGCGGGCCGGGAGGAACTCCGAGATGTACGGCACGATCATGGTGGCCTCGGCACCCACCCCGATCCCGCTGAGGATCCGCCACAGGATCAGCTCGCCCGGGCTGGTCGCGGTCGCCGCGACGAGGGTGAACGCGACGTAGACCAGCAGCGCGTACATCAGCACGCGGCGGCGGCCGATGCGGTCGGCGAGCAGACCGGCGACCAGCGCGCCGATCAGGTAGCCGATGAACACCGAGGCCAGCAGCCAGCCGGCCAGCCCCGACTCGACCTTCCACAGGGCGACCACGGTCGAGGCGGCGTAGCCGAGCAGCACGGCGTCGTAGGACTCGAAGAGGTAGCCGAGGCCGCCCTGCAGCATCAGCCGGCGGTGCGGCTTGCCGACCGGGAGCCGGTCCAGGCGCGCGAGGAGTTCGGTGCCCGTGGGCAGCGGTGCGGAGGCGGTCACCGGCGCCTCCCGGCGGAGGAGCGGGGGCTCAGCGGGCGCACGGACCGGTGGGCGATTTCGCGCGAAATCATCTCCCGGTGGGCGTGGAGAGCGGCGATTTCGCGTACATGGTTACCGGAGTTACACGCAAGTCAGACCCCGCCTGGCCTACTTCACCGCAGGTCAGCGGCGGTCAGAGCGAACCGCT
>NZ_JBWKKU010000033.1:0-96959 GCF_056431445.1 Saccharopolyspora sp. NPDC045941 | reverse complement strand
CCTACGGAAAAGCCAGCTTCGCCCTGCTACGCAAGAGAATCCTACTCGACCAATAACCCCCCGACATCATTGATCACGCAACCAGCGACAGAGCCGAAAAACTAACAGCCAGTCACACCACTGCTCACACAGGGTGTCGAAGGTCGCGATCTGCCGATTTTGGCTGTGCACCAACCGATCGCGTTGATCGCGTGCGAGCCCCGGCCTGCACGTCGAGATCCTCATACGGCCCAACGCTCGCTGGAAATGCTCCAGCGCCACGATCTGGCTTCTGGCCAGGCAAACCCGAACGCCGTGATGCGGCGAGCCGATGAACCGCGCTGGCCGCATCACGGCGGATTTGCGTGACGGGAACCGGACAAAACGAGCTCCATCTGACTACGTCGCGGCGCTGGCCTGGTACGAGCGGTTGTTCGGCTCCCCGCCGTCGTTCGTCGCCAGCGACGCGGAGGCCGTGTGGGAGCTCGCCGAACGCCGGTCGGTGTTCATCGAACACCAGCCGGAACACGCCGGCCACGCCATGCACACCATCTTCGTCGACGACTTCGACACCAGGGTGGCGGAGATAGCCCGGCGAGGGCTGCAACCGGCGAAGCGCGAGACGTACTCGAACGGCATCCGAAAGGCCACCTACGCCGACCCCGAAGGAAACGAGATCAGCTTCGGCGGAGCCCCGCTCTGACCGAAACCCAAGTCCGCAACCGCCGAGCACCACCGACTCACGGCGGGCACTCACGGGTCCTGTCCAGTCGCGTTTTCGCGCGAAAACGCCATGGTGTCCGCGCCTGGTGGCGTGCCCGGTCTGTGCGGCCCGGGTGGCGAGGAGTCACCGCTTGCGGCGTGGAGGTGGGGCAGTGGACTCGCGCACCACCAGGGAGTGCGCCGTGGTGCGGCGACGGGGGCGGGCCGACGGTTCCTTCAAGGCGAGGAGCAACGCCTGCTCCCCCATTTCCGCCATCGGCAACCGGACCGTCGTCAGCGCCGGCGACAGGTGCTCCGCGACGGCCACGTCATCGAAGCCCGCCACCGAAATGTCCTTCGGCACAGTCATTCCGCGCGTTCGCAGGGCCGCGAGGACGCCGATCGCCATGTCGTCGTTGAGCGCGATCACCGCGGTCACGTCGGGGTGCTCGCCGAGGACGCGCCGCATGGCCAGCGTGCCGCCGTCGCGCGTGAACGCTTCCTCGATGACAGGAATGTCCTCAATCGACAGTCCGGCCGCTTCCAGTGCCTGCGCGGCGCCCGCGAGGCGATCGGCCACCGTGGTCAGGGCCCGGGGGCCGGCGACGAAGGCGATCCGCCGGTGCCCCAGGGAAAGCACATGTTCGGTGATCGACCGGCCACCCGCGGTGTTGTCCGGCAGCACCGCGTCGGTGCCGAGGTGGTGGCGTCCGATCACCGCGACGCGGCCCCCTGCTTCCTGGAACGCCTGGAGGTCCTGCTTCACCGACGCCTGCTTCCGCGCATCGACGAAACCCGAGCCGGCGATGATGATCGCCCGGACCCGGTTGGCGATCAGCGTGCGGACCTGGACGAGCTCGCTCTCCGGGTCGCGCCCCGTGTGGCAGATCTGCACGGTCAGGCCCTGCTGCGCGCCGACCCGCAGCACCCCGCTGGCGATCTCGGTGAAGTAGGGGTCGCCGATCTCGTGCACGAGCAGTCCGACGCTCGTGCTCGCGCCGCCGGCCAGCGTGCGGGCGTGCACGTTGGCGACGTAGCCCATCTGCGCGGCGACTTCGCGCACCCGCTCGGCGATGGCGTCGCTGACGCCCGCGGACCCGGACAGCGCCCGCGACGCCGCAGCGATCGACACCCCGGCCCGCTCGGCGACGTCGATGAGCCTGAGCCTCGCGCGTTGCTGTGGCATCCGTGACCCCTTCCGCTCCGGTCCGCCCTGCGGTCCGAGCCCACCATCATGATCCGTGACCTTGCCACTTCGTCCGATGGTTCCTATTCTGCCGTAAGCGCTTACGAAAGCGCTTGCGGATGCCCCCAACGACGGGTGGACCATGAAAATTTCACAACGTCTTCGACTAGGTGTACTCGTGACCAGCGCGAGCCTCGCGCTGACCGGCTGCCTCGCCTCGGGCGCCGGAGGCAACGACGACAGCATCCAGATCGGCATCTCCCTGCCCCTCACCGGCGACTTCTCCGAGCCCGGCAAGGGCGTCCGCCGCGGTTACGAAGCGTGGGCCGACTACGTCAACGCCCGCGGCGGGTTGCTCGGCCGCAAGGTCGAGCTGACCATCCTCGACGACCAGTCCAACGCCGACCGCGTCGCGGCCGACTACGAGAAGCTGATCAACCAGAACGGCGCCGACCTGGTCTTCGGACCGTTCTCCACCCGTCTGGTGATCCCGGCCGCGCAGGTCGCCAAGGACTACGGTTTCCTGTTCGTCGAACCGGCAGGCGCCGCCGAGGAAGTGTTCGACCAGGGCTTCGACAACCTCTTCTACGCCGCGCCCGCGGTCGCCGAGGACCACTACAACCACTTGGCCGCGGCGATCCTGGCGATGCCCGCCGATCAACGCCCGAAAACCGCCGCGTACGCGGCCATGGACGACCCGTTCGCGCAGGGCACCGCCTACGGTTTGAAGGGCAAGCTCGAAGCGGCCGGAATCCGCACGGTGGTCGATGAGGTCTACCCGCCCAACACCACGGATTTCGGTTCCATCGCGGCCAAGATCGCCGATTCGCGGGCGGACCTCGTCGTCGGCGGAACGCAGTACCAGGACGCGGTCAACCTCATCCTGGCGCTGCGCCAACTCGGCTACCAGCCCTCGATGGCGGCCTTCTCCACCGCGCCGACCAACCCGGAGTTCGCCAAGGCCATCGGCGAGCAGACCGAGGGAATCCTCTCCCCCACCGGGTACACGCCGGAAGCGAACTTCCCGTCCAACGAGGAGTTCGTCGAGCACTACACCCGGATGTTCAACTCCCAGCCCAACGAGGACGAGGCGAACGCGTGGACCACCGGGCAGGTCGTGGCCGCCGCAGTGCAGGCCGTCGGCTGCGCCGATCCGGCCCCCGACTGCCAGCGCAGGCTCATCGACTGGCTGCGCCAGAACGAGGTGGACACCGTGGTCGGCAAGCTCAGCTGGGACGCCACCGGAAAACCGCGCGGCGCGCACCTGATCCAGCAGTACATCGACGGCCGGATCCGCATCGTGCTGCCTGCCGAGACCAAGGAAGCCGGCCTGGTCCACCCCAAGCCGGCGTGGTGAATCGGCATTCACGAGGTCGGGGATCCCACAGCGAGAAGGCCCCTGAGATTCCGCCACCCGCACCGCCACGCAAAACGAGTCCGGAAAGAGGCTCTGATTGACTGCTCCCCGCCTTAAAGGACGGGGATTCCCTTCCGGCTCGCGCCAGAAAGTTCCTGCTTCACAGCCGGTCGCCCCGTCCGGGAGGTTTCCCGTTGAGGTCTTACACCTGCTCCACAGGCCGACACCGCCAGCCCGGCGGCCACAATGTTGCGCGCGGCGTTGATGTCCCGATCATGCCGGGCACCGCAGTCATTGCACGTCCACTCACGGACCTGCAACGGCATGCTCTCGGTGAGCTTGCCGCAGGCGGAGCACGTCTTGGACGAGGGGAACCAGCGGTCGATCGCTATCAGGTCCCGCCCGTACCAAGCGCACTTGTACTCCAGCATCGACCGCAACTCGCTCCACGACGCATCGCTGATGGCGCGGGAGAGATTGCGGTTACGGACCATGCCTCGCACGTTGAGGTCTTCGATCACGACCGTTTGGTTGTCGCGGACGAGTCGAGTAGTGACCTTATGCAAATGGTCCCGGCGGCGGTCAGCGATCTTCGCCTGAATCCGAGCCACCTTGAGACGGGCCTTGTCGCGGTTGTTACTGCCCTTCTCCTTCCGGGCAAGCGCCCGCTGAGCCTTGGCCAAGCGAGCACGCTCACGATCGGAGTGCTTGGGGTTGGTGATCTTCTCCCCGGTCGACAACGTCACCAGCGACGTGATCCCCGCGTCCACACCTACCGCTTGATCGGTGGGTTCGTGGTGGTCGACGGTGGTTTCCACCAGCATCGACACGAACCACCGGTCGGCGCTGTCACGCGACACGGTGACCGTGGTTGGCTTCACCGCACCCTCGGGCAGGGGGCGAGACCACACGATGTTCAGCGGCTCACGCATCTTCGCCAACGTGAGTTGCCCGTCGCGGTACTTGAACGCGGACTTGGTGTACTCCGCCGACGCCCGGGAGCGCTTGCTGGACTTGAAACGCGGGTACTTCGCGCGCTTGTCGAAAAACGCGGTAAACGCACCCTGGAGGTGCCGCAACGTCTGCTGCAACGGCACGCTCGACACCTCACCCAGAAAGCCCAGGTCCTCGGACTTCTTCCATGCGGTAAGCATGGCCGAAGTTTCGTTGTAGTTCACGCGTCGTTGTTCGGTGAACCACGCGCGAGTCCTGGCGTCCAGGGCAAGGTTGTAGACCTTACGGACACACCCGAACGTACGCAGCAACTCCTGCCGCTGCGCATCGGTCGGATATAAGCGGAACTTGTACGCCCGCTTCACCTGCGTCCTACCCATTCCCACAAACTACCGTGTTTGTTTGTAAGTCTTGATCTCGGGTGGTTATCTAAGAGCACTCGTGATCGGTTCCTCCCCGGCCTGAAGGTCGGGGTATCCGCCGATTGGAGAACCGATGACCGGATCGCTCCTGCTGCAGAGCCTGGTGCTCGGCGTGCTGCTCGGCGGGCTCTACGCCCTCCTCGCCGCGGGCCTGACGCTGTACTTCGGCGTGATGCGCGTGGTGATGCTGGCGCACTCGGCCTTCCTGATCCTGGCGGCGTACCTGGCCTGGTTCTTCAACCTCCAGACCGGTTTGGACCCGCTGCTGTCGCTGCTGGTGACCGTCCCGCTGTTCTTCGCGGTCGGCGTGCTCATGCAGCGGCTGCTGATCTCGCGGCTGCGCCCGGCGACGCTGACCATGATGTCGGTGCTGCTGACGTTCGCCGTCGCGCTGGTGATCGAGGGCGCGCTCGGGCTCGTCTTCAGCGGCACCCACCGGCGCATCCAGCTGCCCTACTCCGGCGCGGACATCCAGTTCTTCGGCGCGAGCATCCCGGTGGTGAAGCTGATCGCGTTCGGCCTCGCCGCGGTGTCGCTGGCCGGGCTCTACCTGCTGCTGAAGAAGACCCGGTTCGGCCAGGCGCTGCGCGCCACGATCCAGCACCGGGAGGCGGCGCAGCTGGTCGGCATCAACACCGGCCGGATCGCCGGCTACGGGTTCGGGTTGGGCCTGGCCACCGCGGCGATCGGCGGGACTGCGCTGGCCCTGGACTCCACGATCTACCCCTCGCTGCACTGGCATTGGATCGGCCCGCTGATGGCGATCATCGTGGTGGGTGGGCTGGGCAGCGTCCCGGGCTCGGCTATCGCCGCCATGGTGCTGGGGCTCGGCCAGAGCCTGCTCCAGCTGCCGCTCGGAACGACTTGGGCGCAAACGGTTTTCTACGTCGCGCTGTTCGCCACCTTGCTGTTGCACCCCCAGGGATTCTTCGGAGGCCGCCTTGCGCAGCGTTTCTGACCCCGCCCGCGCCGCGAAGCTCGCCGGACTGCTCGCGCTGGCCGCGCTGGTGGTCGCTTTCCCCGCGCTGGCACCGGATCCGTTCATCATGTCGGTCGGCGTGGTGATCACGAGCTATGCCGTGCTGGCCACGTCGTGGAACTTCGTGGGCGGGTTCACCGGCTACATCTCGCTGGGCCACGCGGCGTACTCCGGGCTCGGCGGCTACGCCACCGCGCTGCTGGTCGTGCGCGCGGACCTGAACCCGTGGCTCGCGCTCGTCCTCGGCGGCGTGGTCGTCGCGGTGCTCGCGGTGCCGATCGGCATCGCCAGCCTGCGGGTGCGCGGCGCGTCGTTCGTCATCGTCTCGATCGCGCTGGTGCTGATCACGCTGCTGGTCTTCCAGAGCTGGGGAGATTTCACCGGCGGCTCGAACGGTTTGCGCGTGCCGCGCCCGTTCGGTCCGGACGTGCTCCGCCCCGAGCAGCACGAGCGGTTCTTCTACCTGCACGCCGCGCTGCTGGCCGTCGCCCTGCTGTGCTGGTGGGCGATCGACCGCTCCCGGTTCGGCTCCGGGTTGAAGGCGATCCGGGAAGACGAGGACAAGGCCGAAGCGCTCGGGGTGCCGACCTTCACCTACAAGCTCGTCGCGTTCGTCGTCTCGGCGTTCTTCACCGCGCTGGGCGGCGGGCTCTACGCGCTGTGGTTCGGGTTCCTGGACCCGATCTTCCAGTTCTCCGTGCTGACCGGTTCCTACCTGGTGCTGATGAGCCTGCTCGGCGGCGTGCGCAGCCTGTTCGGGCCGGTGCTCGGCGCGATGATCGTCGGCTACGCCGTGGAGTACTTCAAGGCCCAGTACGGCGACACCCAGCTGCACCTGGTCGCGCTGGGCGTGCTGCTCGCCGCAGTCGTGCTGTTCATGCCGGACGGGATCATCCCGGCGCTGCGCGACCTGCTGCACCGGTTCCGCCCGCGGACGGCGTCGATCCGGGAAGTCAGCCAGGCCGAGCTCGCCGAGCAGCGCCGGGCCGGGACCGTCGAGGAGGCACGCCGGTGAGCACGGGATTGGAAACGACCGGCCTGACCAAGTCCTTCGGCGGGGTGCGCGCCGTCGACGGGGCCACCGTCGCCTTCCGGCACGGCAAGGTCAACGCGCTGATCGGCCCCAACGGATCGGGCAAGACCACGTTCTTCAACTGCGTCACCGGGATGATCAAGCCCGATTCCGGCACCGCGAGCTACCACGGCCGGGACATCACCGGCCGTCCGCCGCACCGGATCGCCCGCGCGGGCATCGGCCGCAGCTTCCAGCTGTGCAGGATCTTCCCGCGGATGACGGCGCTGGAGAACCTGCTGGTCCCGGTCCGCTCCCGAACCCTGCTCGGCCAGCTGGTCTCCGCGCGCCAGCGCGCCGACCTGGACCGGGCGCGCGAACTGCTCACCCGCGTCGGCATCGAGCACCTCGCCGACGTGCAAGCCCGCGACCTGTCCTACGGCCAGCAGAAGCTGCTCGAACTCGCCGGGGTGCTGATGGCCGATCCGGAGACGGTCCTGCTCGACGAGCCCGCGGGCGGGGTGAACCCGGCGCTGATCGAGCGGATCGGGGAGCTGGTGCGCGCGCTCAACGCCGAGGGCCGGACCTTCCTGATCGTGGAGCACAACATGGACCTGGTGATGAGCCTGTCCGACCACGTGGTCGTCTTCGACCGCGGGCGGCCGATCGCCGCGGGCACGCCCGACGAGGTCCGCAACGACCCGCGAGTCCTGGAGGCCTACCTTGGGATCTGAGCTGCGGGGTTCGGGCGAGCACCTGCTCGAACTCGTCGACGTCGAGGCCGGGTACGGGCGCGCGGCGCTGGTGCTGCGCGGGCTGACGGTGCGGGTGCCGCCTGCCAGCGTGGTCTGCCTCGTGGGGCCCAACGGCGCCGGGAAGTCCACGGTGCTCAAGGTCGCCAGCGGCATGCTCACGCCGCGATCCGGCCGGATTCTGGTCTGCGGGAAGGACGTCACGAGCCGCCGCCCGCAGCAGATGCTCGAAGCCGGCCTGTCCCACGTGCTCCAGGGGCACAGCGTGTTCAAGGAGATGACGGTCGCGGAGAACGTGCTGCTCGGCGCGTACGCGCTGCGGGACAGGTCCGCGATCGCCGACCGCGTGGCCTTCGTCAAGGAGCTGTTCCCGGTCGTGGCCGAGCGGTGGGACGCGCTGGCCGGGGCGCTTTCCGGCGGCCAGCAGAAGCAGGTCGAATTCGGCCGGTCGCTGATGGTCAGCCCGAAGGTCGTGCTACTCGACGAACCGTCGATGGGCCTGGACCCCAAGGCGACCGAGACCGTGTTCGCCCAGGTGGCGCGGATGCGCGAGGCGGGGACGGCGGTGCTGCTGGTGGAGCAGAACGCCCGCCGCGCATTGGAGGTCGCCGACCTGGGCTGCGTCCTCGACCTCGGCCGGGTGCACATCTCCGGCCCCGCCGCCGACCTGCTCGCCGACCCGCAACTCGGCGAGCTCTACCTCGGCAACCGACGCTCCAGCAGCACATCGTCGAAGACGTTGAAGACAGGGAGGTGCGATCTGTAGTGCGAGGTTCTTGTTCACTGATGTCCACTGTTGGCTACAGTGTCCAATGTGTACCGGCTCGGCGAGCTCGCGCAGAAGATCGGCCTCTCAGTCAGTACAGTGCGCCGGTTGGAACTCGAGAGCGGCACTCAGGTCCCGCGCGGTGCCATCGGGCAGCGGTGCTTCACCGACACCGGCGAGCGGAAAGTCCTGCTACCGAGCTTCGCGGCGATGAAGTACAAGATCGCCTACTGCGGGCGCTGCTGTCCTGGGCAGGAGAACGACCTTGCTTGTCGGGTCGCGGCGGTGGCGCGGTTCTGCCTCTCACGCGGGCCGGCCGGGGGTGCGTGGATCAACGACCTCCGCAGCGGCATGAACACGATCGTGTGCACCTTCTCATGCCGGTTGCCCGGGCTACGCCGCTATGGGAAGGCGTTGAAGAGCGAGCCGTCGGGTGTGGTAACCAGGTGAAGGTCACCTGGATCGCGTACTCGCAGAACCTCAACGTCGGTAAGTTCGCACAACTGGCGGAGCAGGCGCGCAGGTTGGGGCTTGTCCGCAGCGAGGTATGGCAACGCCACGGCTCTATCAGCAGCGTAAGACTGACGGACCGGCAGATCCGCGACGCCTGGATGGCAGACGGAACCGCGGAGAAGTTCGGCGTTCTTGCGAACGCCTGGAAAGAAACTGTGCGTGACGCTGTCGCTGACATCGCTGCCAATCAGGAAGCAGCGAAAGCGAAGGTCCGCAAGGCGGTAAACCGCCGCACCTCGAATGAAGCCGAACGCAAGCGGATGTTCTCCGCGCTCAAGCGCGATACCTGGACCGAGGACCCTTTTCTAGCGCGGCAGATGCGCAAACACCGCAAGCGCGGCCGCAACCGAACCCATAACCAGATTGTGGTGCGCTCCGACAAGTACCGCACTTTCACGCTGGCCATGGGCGGCAATGTCTGGCTTGCGATACCGGGCTTGCAGCCTCGTCAGCTCGTACGGATCCCGCTGAACACGACGGTGGCGCCGTCGGGGACGCTGCGTCTGATCCTGCGCAAGGGCCGTGTTGAGGTGCACTACCAGATCGACGCCTCCGCGATGAAGTCCTCAGCGCGTCCTGCTGGGGACAGTGAGATCGGCGTGGACAAGGGCTACACCGAAGTCCTCACCGACTCCGATGGTCAGCACCACGGCACCGAGCTCGGCGTATTGCTGACCTGCGATTCGAACTACCGGAAGGTCAAGAACGCCCGTAGGGCGAAAATTCGCTCGGTGGCGGAGAAAGCCCGCGATGCGGGCGATCACGCCAAGGCGGAACGGATCATCGGTAACAATCTCGGAACCGTCAAGCGGGATCGGCGTTCGTCCCGCTGGCAGCAGACAGTGCGGACTACGACGTTTCGTGCCGTGCATGCTGTTGTGGATAAAGCCGCGTTGATCGCGGCTGAAGACCTCACCAAGACGTTCACCGGTCGCGCTCGGCGTGGCCGGAATGTCAACAGGCGCTTGGCGGCGTGGACCAAGGGGATCACGGCTGAGGCGCTCGCAAGTGTGTCGGAGCGCAGAGGTTCTGCGCTCGCGCTGGTAAACGCGGCCTACACCTCACAAGTCGTACCGTGCTGCGGTGCTTTCGGGCAGCGCAGCGGGGACCGGCTTCACTGCACGCGGTGCGGGGTGGTGTGGCAGGCAGACCATGCGGCAGCGATCAACGTCCTGCACAGAGTGGGTGACCCCGACATCACCCTGCACACCCCACATCAGCGGGTGAAAAGCATCGTGCAGCAACGGGCCGATCGCCGACCGGATCAGACTGCCGATCCAGGACTCCAGCTCACCTTGTGGGCGGAGCGCGAAATATCCGGACGCTCAAACAACGAGCGACAAGTAGGAAGCAGCCCGCGATCATGACCGACCGCACCTACCGCATCCTGATGAACGGCGTCACCGGCCGGATGGGCTACCGCCAGCACCTGCTGCGTTCGGTGCTGGCGATCCGCGACGACGGCGGCGTGCCGCTCGCCGACGGCAGCCGCATCCAGGTCGAGCCGGTCCTGGTCGGCCGCAACGCCGAGAAGCTGGCCCGCATCGCCGCCCAGCACGACATCGCCGAGTGGAGCACCGATCTCGACGCGCTGCTGGCCGAGGACGCCGCGGAGATCTACTTCGACACCCAGGTCACCAGCGAGCGCCGCAAGGCCGTGCTGAAGGCCGTGGCCGCCGGTAAGCACGTCTACGCCGAGAAGCCGGTGGCCGAGACCGTGGCCGAAGGCGAGGAACTGGTGACGGCAGCCGAAGACGCCGGGGTCGTCAACGGCGTCGTGCACGACAAGATCTTCCTGCCGGGCTTGCAGAAGCTCAAGCGGCTGGTGGACGCGGGCTTCTTCGGCCGGATCCTCTCGGTTCGCGGCGAATTCGGCTACTGGGTCTTCGAGGGCGACCTGCTGCCCGCGCAGCGGCCGAGCTGGAACTACCGGGCCGAGGACGGCGGCGGCGTGGTGCTGGACATGTTCTGCCACTGGAACTACGTGCTGGAGAACATCTTCGGCCGGGTCCGCGCGGTCACCGCGAAGGCCGTCACGCACATCCCGCAGCGCTGGGACGAGGACGGGCAGCGCTACGACGCCACCGCCGACGACGCGGCTTACGCGATCTTCGAGCTCGACGGCGGGGTCATCGC
The DNA here is from genome assembly GCF_056431445.1 of Saccharopolyspora sp. NPDC045941. NCBI lineage: Bacteria > Bacillati > Actinomycetota > Actinomycetes > Pseudonocardiales > Pseudonocardiaceae > Saccharopolyspora > Saccharopolyspora sp. NPDC045941. The sequence continues at coordinate 86,201 of NZ_JBWKKU010000033.1, read as the reverse complement.
GCAGATCAACTCGTCGTGGGTGGTGCGGGTGGAACGCAAGGAACTGCTGGAGTTCCAGGTCGACGGAACGCACGGCTCGGCGGTCGCGGGCCTGTTCGGCTGCCGGATCCAGCCACGGGTGCGCACCCCGCGGCCGTCGTGGAACCCGGACCTGCCCACCACCGAGGACTTCCGTGGCCAGTGGGACGAAATCCCCGACAACGCGGAGTTCCGCAACGGTTTCCGCGCGCAGTGGGAGCGGTTCCTGCTGGACGTGCACCACGGCAGACCGCACCCCTACGACCTGGCGGCCGGGGTGCGGGGCCTCCGGCTCGCCGCAGCCGGTCTCACCTCGTCGGCAGAGGGCCGCCGCATCGAGCTGCCCACCGGCGGCGCGGCATGAGCGCGATCGCACTGCCCGCCGGCCAGGGCACCTGGGCGCAAGTCGTGCTGCGCGAACCCAGGCGGTGGAAGGAACATCCGCAGCCGTACGGCTCGCGGGTCGTGTTCGCCGCCGCGCACGTCGTCGCCGATCCGCTCGGCGACAACACCCCGGGGGCGCCGGCGGCAGTGGACTGGGAGTCCACATTGGCCTTCCGCCGGGAGCTGTTCCGCTACGGGCTCGGGGTGGCGGAAGCGATGGACACCGCGCAGCGCAACATGGGTCTGGACTGGCCCGCGGTGCAGGAACTCGTCCGCCGCAGCGCCGATCAGGCCCGCTCCTCCAGCGCCCGGATCGCCTCCGGGGCGGGCACCGACCACCGGGCCGGGGCCACCACCCTCGACGAGGTCGTCGTGGCCTACGAGGAGCAGGCCGGCTTCGTGGAGTCGACCGGTTCGCAGGTGATCGTGATGGCCTCCCGCCAGCTGGCCGCCATCGCCCGCGCCGCCGACGACTACCGGCGGGTGTACGACGCGGTGCTGCGGCAGGTCGCCGAGCCGGTGATCCTGCACTGGCTCGGCGAGGTCTTCGACCCGCACCTGGCCGGCTACTGGGGCTCGACCGACCTGCCCACCGCCACCGAGTCCTTCCTCGGCCTCGTCCGCGACCACGCCGCGAAGGTCGACGGCGTGAAGGTGTCCCTGCTGTCGGCCGAGCACGAGCGTGGTCTGCGCGCCGCGCTGCCGGCCGGCGTGCGCCTCTACACCGGTGACGACTTCAACTACCCGGAGCTGATCCGCGGCGACTCGCAACACCACTCGGACGCGCTGCTCGGCGCGTTCGCCGCGATCGCCCCGGCCGCATCGGCGGCGCTGGCCGCGCTCGACGACGGCGACCTCGCGACCTACGACGCGGAAATGGATGCGACGCTCCCGCTGTCGCGGCACGTGTTCAGCGCACCGACCTTCTACTACAAGACCGGGATCGCCTTCCTGAGCTGGCTCAACGGCCACCAGCCGGGCTTCACGATGCTCGGCGGGTTGCAGTCCGCGCGCAGCATCGTGCACCTGTCCCGGATCTTCGCGCTGGCCAACGACGCGCAGTTGCTGGTCGATCCGGAACTCGCCGCGCAGCGGATGCGGTTGTGGCTCGAAGCTGCGGGGGCCGCTGCATGAGCGCGCGCGACGTGCCGATGAACGCACCGGCCCGGGTGCCGACCCCACAGCCCGGTGACCCGCGGCTGGCCCGGCTCTCGCTGAACCAGCGCACCACCGCCAACTGGTCGCTGCGCGAGGCGGTGGAGGGCTGCGCGGCTGCCGGGCTCGGCACCATCGGGGTCTGGCGCGAACCGGTTGCGGAGGTCGGGCTGGCGGTCGCCGCGCGGATGCTCCGCGATGCCGGGCTGCGGGTTTCCTCGCTGTGCCGCGGCGGCTTCTTCACCTCCGGCGATCCGATCGGCGACAACATCACCGCCCTCGACGAGGCCGCAGCTCTCGGCTGCGACGCGCTGGTGCTCGTGCCCGGCGGGCTGCCCTCGGGCGACCGCGATCTCGCCGGCGCCCGGCAGCGCGTGGCCGATGCCGTCGCCGCATTGGTCCCGCGCGCCCGCGAACGCGGTGTGCGACTCGGCATCGAACCGATGCACCCGATCTTCGCCGCCGACCGCGGGGTGATCTCGACCCTCGCCCAGGCCCTGGACATCGCCGAGCAGCACCCGCCGGACGTGGTCGGCGTCGTGGTCGACACTTTCCACGTGTGGTGGGAGCCGGGCGTGCTGGAGCAGATCGCGCGCGCCGGGCAGCGGATCGTCAGCTACCAGATCTGCGACTGGATCACGCCGCTACCCGCGGACACGCTGCTCAGCCGCGGGATGGTGGGCGACGGCCACATCGACTTCGCCGCGCTCACGCGCGCGGTTTCCGCTGCCGGGTACCGCGGGGAAGTCGAGGTCGAGATCTTCAACGCCGACGTCTGGGCCGCCCCCGGCTCCGACGTCATCGCCACCATGACCCGCCGATACGTCGAGTTCGTGGAGCCGCACCTCTAGCCGTCGGGAGGAAGTCCACATGAGACGAAGAACATTGCTCACCGGGTTGGTCGTCGGCCTGTGCGCAACGGCCGGCCCGCCCGCGTCCGCCACCCCGGGTCTCGTGGTGGTCCGGCCGGCCGCCACGGACCGGCATTGGGCCCCGCTGACCTCGGAGAAGTGGGAGTTCACCGCCGGTCAGGTGGTCATGACCGATCGCGGGGTGCCGCCGGAAGGCCCGCGCCGCCCGTTCGAGTACGCCATCGTCCGAAAAGGACCGGAGTTCGGCTCGCTGAGCCTGACCGGCGAGGTCCGCATCGACGAACCGGTGACCCGCAACGACCGCGATGTCGTGCTGATCTTCAACTACCAGTCCCCCACCCGCTTCTACTACGCACACCTGTCGCAGGACAACACGATCTACCCGCACAACGGGATCTTCGTCGTCGACGACGCCGACCGGGTCCGCATCGACGACCAGTGGGACGGCACCACAGGCGCACCGCCCGCCATAGACGACACCGACTGGCACGACGTTCGCCTCGACTACCGCGCCGCGACGGGTGAGATCGCTGTGCACGTCGACGGCGCCGACGAGCCGCTGATGACCGCGACCGACACCACCTTCTCCGGTGGCCGGGTCGGTTTCGGCTCGTTCGACAACTACGGGCGCGTCCGCGACGTCACGGTCATCGGCGCTCCCGCTTCCTGACAGCGGTTCCCGAATTTCCTCCGCAGTCCACCGGTTTCCGCCGGCGGCCTGCGATGCATGACCAACCCACAACGACGAGGGATGGAGTCCGACCATGCGCGTGCGCAGATCTTGGTGCGCCGCGATCACCGCAGTGGTGGCCGCAGCGACCCTGTTAGCGCCACCGACGGCCGGTGCCGCCGACGAACCGATCATCGATCCGATCCCCGAAGAGCCGCAGCAGTCCCGGCTCGGCCTGGTGCTCCAGGAGGTCGCGCAGCTGCCCGCGTCCGAGGCGACGCCCCCGGCGACCGACCCGCGGCTGATCCGGCACAACCGGATCAACTACATCGGCGAGGTGCCCGACGGCTCCGGCCGGATGTTCGTGCCCGACCTCAACGGCCCGCTGTACCTGCTGGACGGCGGTCAGCAGCACGTGTACCTGGACTTCAAGGCGCGCTTCGAGCACTTCTTCTCCGGGCGCGGGATGGGCAGCGGCTTCGGATTCGTCGCCTTCCACCCCGACTTCGCGCGCAACGGCAAGTTCTACACGGTGCACAGCGAGGACAAGGCGGCCATCGACTCCGAGGAGCCGACCTATCCGAACCAGCCGAACGCGTCCGTGCAGAGCGTGGTGACCGAGTGGACCGCCGACGATCCGGCCGCCGACGCGTTCTCGGGTTCCCAGCGGGAGATCTTCCGCTTCGGGTTCACCACCCAGATCCACGCGATCCAGCAGATCGACTTCAACCCCACCGCCGAGCCGGGCGACCCCGACTACGGCCTGCTGTACCTGGGAGTCGGTGACGGCGGCATCGGTGTGGACTCCGGCGTGCCGCAGGACATGAGCACCCCGGCGGGCAAGATCCTGCGGATCGACCCGGCGGGCAACGATGGCCCGAGCGGCCAGTACGGCATTCCGGCGTCGAACCCGTTCGTCGGCACACCCGGCGCGCTGGGCGAGATCTACGCAGTCGGCATGCGCGACCCGCACCGGTTCAGCTGGGATCCCGAGGGGCAGCACGCGATGTACCTCGGCCACATCGGCCAGCACGCGATCGAGGCGGTGTACGAGGTCCGCGCCGGGGACAACTTCGGGTGGAGCGAGCGCGAGGGCGACTTCACCTTCCGCCCGGAGAACCAGTGCTACCTGTACCCGCTGCCGGCGGACGACGAGAAGTACGGCTACGTCTACCCGGTCGCCGCCTACGACCACGATCCACCGCAGGGCTGGCCGTGCAACGCCGACAGCGGCCACGCGATCTCCGGCGGTCAGGTGTACCGGGGAGCGGAATTTCCGCTGCTGCGGGGCAAGTACGTCTTCGGGGACCTGGTGGACGGCCGCGTGTTCTACACCGACGTCAACCGGATGAAGCGCGGCGCGGAACGCGCGCCCCTGCACGAGTTGCAGCTGTTCGACACCGCGGGCAAGCAGATGCGGATGACGGACTTCGTCGGGGACGGCCGGGTGGACCTGCGCTTCGGCACGGACTCGCGGCGCAACCTGTACCTGCTCGCCAAGGCCAACGGCAAGATCTGGAAGGTGGTCGGAACCCGCGCGGCCCCCGGCTCGGAGGTCACCGAGCAGGTGCAGCGGAACCTGGCCGCCTACTACGACTTCGAGCGCCCCTTCGCCGCCGACGATTCCCGCGAGCTCGACCGCGGCGCGTCCCGCACCCTGTTGAGCCTGCTGGGCGGCGGCGAGGACATGCGGGTGGCCGACGGCGCGTTCCCCGGCAGCAACAACGCCCTCCAAACGCAGCAGGTCAACCCCGAAGCGGCCGGCAACGACGACTGGAAAGCCGGTGTCTGGGACGGCAACGGGGTCTCGTCGCTCAGCGCATTCAGCGGCGTCGAGGGCGCGACCGTGATGGGCTGGTTCAAGATGACCGGCGAGAACCCCAGCCCCAACTCGAACACACCGGACCCGGGCGACCGGTACAACGCCGTCGGTCTCGCCGGGATCCTCAGCGGCAACTCCGACGGCCACGACGTCCGGGCGCTGCTGGAGCTGATCCAGGTCGACGGTGAACTGCGGCTGGTGGGGCTGGGACGCCGCATCGACGGCGGCAGCTCCCAGACGTTCGCCGCCCAGCAGGACTGGCGAGAGCTGCTCCCGCCCGGCGAATGGGTGCACCTGGCGGCGACGTTCGACTACACGACGGGCGAAATCGCCCTCTACCGCAACGGCGAACCGCTCTCCGGCTTCTACACGGTCCCGGGCGATCCGTGGCAGCTCGACGGGTCGGGAACGACGAGGACGAACCCGCGGGGGATCAAGATCGGCGGCAGCTTCCCGCAGAACACGGCGGAGCGAAACCCCTGCAACTGCCGGATGGACTCGCTGATGTTCCTGAACGCGGCGGCAGAAGCGGATGCGATAGCCGACCAGTACCGCCGCTTCTTCCAACGCTGAAGCCCCGATGCGGGGCGCGGCCCACCCGCGCCCCGCATCACCTGGACCGGGGGCCTGGGTGCGCTCCGACCCCGCACAGGGTTATAGCGGGCGGACGTCTTCACCGCGTCGGTCGGCCAGGTGCTTGACGTACCGGTGGCACGGGACGTGGATCGGCCCGTCCGGGCCTTCCGCGGGGTAGTCGAACGGACCTTCGTCGGTCCAGCCCTGGCGTTGGTAGAAGTGGCGCGCGCGGGCGTTGCCGGTGGCGACAGCGAGCCAGGCTCGGTCGTGCCCCTGCTCGCCGACGAGGCGCTCCGCCTCGGCGAGGAGCAGAGACGCCACGCCCGTGCCGCGGTAGGCAGCGGCCACGTAGACCTGCTCGACCTCGTCGGCGACCACCATGACGAATCCTGCCACCGCGCAGTCGAAGACCGCGACCACCGTGTCTTCGACCCGTTGCGCCGCGCGGGACGCGAACGACTCGGCCGTGCGGACCGCGACCAGATCGTGGGGTACATGTCCCAGGTGGCCGTCACGCCATCCGCCGCACCAAATATCCGCGACTGTCTTTGCGTCGGCAGGGCCGGCAGGCCGCAGCGCGATCGGCTTGTCGTGTACAGGCATGCGGCCAAGCTACCCAGGTGGTCCGACACCGGTCGCGGCCATGAGCAGCGTCCGGAGAGCACGCGCCACCCATCCGCCAGATACGCCCGCGCAACGCCTGCCCGACCTTGTCCTGTACGCACTCGCGGTGATTGAGCGCTCAAGCCGCCGTATCCGCATCTCGGCGTGGCCCCACACCCGTCCGCCACGTGGGTGGTGCAGGCCGCCAAGAACTTGGGTTAATTTCAGTCACCACTGACGCCATCGTCTTGATCGACAGGTGAAGTGCACACGAACCAGCGCGAAGAACCTGTTCCACAAGGGGGCGCATCGACGCGATCAGACTCAGCGCGTTGCCGGTGCTGCCAGGTGCGGTTTCTGCGATGTGCGTATGGACAAACATATAGAACGTGTTCTAATCTGACCGGCACTTGAACTGCCACTCGTCCGAACAAGGTCTGCTTGCGGTGAAAGGCGTCGGGATGTCTGAGGCTGATTACGTCGTTGTGGGCGCGGGCAGCGCCGGATGTGCCGTGGCGCGACGACTCGCCGAGCGGGGCTCCAGCGTCATCCTGGTCGAAGCCGGGGCCCGGGACGACCGAGGGCCGTTGAAGAGCCTGTTGAGCATCCCGGGTGCCATCGCGGTGGTGCACTCCACGCCGCAGCTGAAGAAGTTCTTCGACTGGGGCTACAAGTCGGTCCCCCAGGAACATGCGGCCAACCGCAAGATTCCCCAGACCCGCGGCAAGGTGCTGGGCGGGTCCAGCTCGGTCAACGGCATGCTCTTCGTCCGGGGCAACCGCGAGAACTACGACGGTTGGGCGGACGACGGCTGCAAGGGCTGGTCGTACGACGACGTCCTGCCGGCGTTCAAGCGCCTGGAGCACTGGGAGGGCGGTGCGAACGACTTCCGGGGGGCGGGCGGCCCGATCCGCGTCCGGAAGCAGGGCGGCCTGACCGAGGCCGCGCAGGGCTTCATGGACGCGGCGACGAGCCGCCTCGACGTGCCGATGCTCGACGACTACAACGCGGAAGGCCAGGAGGGCATCGCGGCCGTCCAGCTCAGCGCCGATCCCGGTGTGCGGTACTCCTCGTCGAAGGGATACCTCCACAACGATTCGGTGGACGATCTCACCATCCTCACCAATGCGACCGTTTCCAAGGTGGTGCTGAACGGCTCCCGCGCTACCGGCGTGGAGATCATCGGCAAGAACGGCAGCCGACGCGTCATCAGGGCAGGTCGCGAGGTCATCCTGTCCGCTGGAGCGTTCGGTTCCCCTCAGCTCCTCATGCTGTCCGGCATCGGCCCGGCGGACCACCTGCGCGAGCACAGCATCGAGGTGCGGGCGGATCTGCCGGTCGGGGACAACCTCCACGACCACCTCTTCGTGCCGGTGTCGTTCCGGATGGACTCGGCCCTGCGCAGGCCGACCCCGTCGTACTTCGCGCGCGGCCTCGCCCGGGAGTGGTTCCGCCCCGGCTCGGGCTGGGCCGGCGGCTCGCAGTTCGAAGCGACCGGCTTCGTGCGCACGTCGCACGCCGGTTCGGCCCCGAACCTCCAGCTGTTGAGCCTGTACTGGGTTTACCCGATTCCGAACCAGGACTCCGACAAGGCCGTGCGACCGCCTTCGACGAAGCCCGGGCAGAGCGTGTTCCCGACGTTGATCTACCCCGAAAGCCGCGGCACCGTTCGCCTGTCCAGCGCGGATCCGCTGGCCGCACCGCTGATCGACCCCGCGTACCTGAAGGTCGGCAAGGACAGCGACGTGCTCCTCGAAGGCATCAAGATGGTGCGAGAGGTGATGAACGGCGTCGGCGACAACCAGGGCGAGATCGGACCGGGCCAGCAGTACTCCGATGAGAAGGAACTGCGCCGGATCCTCCCGGACTACGTGCACAGCGTCTACCACCCGGTGGGGACCTGCCGAATGGGCGCGGACGAACGAGCGGTGGTCGGGCCGGACCTCAAGGTCCTCGGCATCGACGGCCTCCGAGTCGCGGACGCCTCGGTGATGCCGTCCATCATCGGCGGCAACACCAACGCCCCCTCGATCATGATCGGCGAACGCTGCGCAGACCTGATCCAGAACTGAAAGCCCTGAGCCCACCGACGATTCTGCGGCGGACGTCCCGTTGCCGGGTTCCCGTCACCCGTTGCCCGTTCACGAACTCCGGCGGCGGACTCTCCCCCTTCTTACGCCTCGCCCGCAGGTTTTCCCGGATTCACACCGTCGCGCTGCCCACGACGTTCATGGGCGCTAGAGCTGGCCGCCGCGTGGCCGGCGCCATGTCCGTGCGCGCGTGCCACGATCATCCCGTCGTGCACCCGGATCGCGACCTCGGTGCTGTCGTCGATCGAGTTCCAGCCGATGGCCGCAGGAACCGTGCCGCCGTCATCGAACACGATGCGCGGCCGCAGTAGCTGCTCAGCCGCGAACACCCGCCGCAGGCAGCCGATGAGATCGACGATCCGAAGCCGGGCCAGTTGACCGATCTCGGCAGGATCGCTTGTCACGACTACGAACGTCACCTCGTCGCGTAGCCGCGCTGAGCGAACCGCCTCCTCGGCTGCGGACAGACGTCCCACGCCCAGCACGACGACCACACCATCGTCACCGAGGTCGACCTGGCGGCCAGTGATCTCGTCGCGCAGTCCGCGAGGTGGCGCCCACTGGTCTTTCGCCGACTGCGCCGGAGCGACGAAGGGCAGGTGCGCCGGTTCCACGTCGTCGACAGGGGCGATGCCCGCCAAGTGCTCGGCGGCGCGCGCCAGTTCGAACGGATCGCCGACCCCGGGGGCGTTCTCCGCGAGACTGGCCGCGCCGTGCAGCAGCGTCAGCACCAGTTCGGCCAGTCGCACCGTCCGGGTGCGCACCGCGGTGCGCGGTTCAAGCGCCAGAGCGAGCAGCAGGGCTTCGAACCGGACGAGTTCGGCCAGGGCGGTCCGGGCCGACTCGGTATCGAGCACTCCGGACACCGAGCGGAGCTGAAGATGCCCGCTCGCCGGCGTGTCGCCGGCGAGCGGCAGTCGTTCGAGCCAGACCCGGGCGAACGCGCCGAGTGCTCTCCCGACGGAGTCGGGCGATTCCGCCGGCGATTCGGCAGAGGTTCGAGCCCGTTCAGCGGCGTCGGCGAGCACTGCGAGGTAGAGCGCACGCTTGCCGGTGAAGTTGGAGTAGACCGCGCCCCTGGTCAGTTCGGCTCGCTCGGCGATCCGGTCGATCTTGGCCTCGACGTAGCCGTACTCGGCGAACTCCTGCCGGGCCGCGACCAGCACCGCCGCACGGGTCCGTTCCTGCTGCTGCGCGCGGGTCAATCTCGCCATCGTGTCCCCTTCCACTCCCGTGCCGCGCCATGATACAACGAACATCCAGATTTTGAGAACATCTGAAAATCGCGAACATCGGAGATTGATCGTGGGTGGCACGGGATTTGAGATCGACGGACTGGTCAAGAGATTCGGCCGGACGACCGCGGTCGACGGGGTGAGCCTCTCGGCTCCCCAAGGGCACGTTCTGGGCCTGTTGGGACCTAACGGCGCCGGTAAGACGACCGTCGTCCGCGTGCTGGCGACCCTGCTGCGCCCCGACGCGGGCCAGGTACGCGTGGCCGGGATCGACGTTCGGCGAGACCCGGCTCAGGTCCGCCGGCGCATTGCGCTGTCGGGGCAGCACACGAGCGTCGATGACGAGCTGTCCGGGCGGTCCAACCTGGTCATGATCGGCCGACTCCTCGACCTCGGAGGGCCTGACGCCCGCCGGCGGGCCGACGAGTTGCTGTCCCGCTTCGGCCTCGACGATGCGGCCGACCGGCCCGTCGGCACCTACTCGGGCGGGATGCGACGCCGGCTCGACCTCGCCGCCAGCCTGGTGGGCCGGCCCGAGGTCTTGTTCCTCGACGAGCCCTCGACCGGGCTGGATCCCGGAAAGCGCGACGAGCTGTGGCAGATGATCCGCGGGCTGGCCCTCACGCAGCGGCCCTGAACCACACCGCTGGACAACTCGTCGAGCACTTCGTCGAGAATGCGCGCCGCGAAGGAAGGCCGTGGAGCGCAATCGCGGCAGTCCTGGACGTGTCAAAGCAGGCCGCGCACAAGAGATTCGTGCCGCGAGCCACCGACAGCCTTCCTGCGAACCGAACCGCACACCGAGGGGAAACGACATGACCTCGCCCGGAACTCACGCGACGGACACCAACCTGTTGGTGCTGCACGCCCTGCGTTGCGTCGGCGCCACCAGCCCCGCCCGCCTCCATTCGGTCACGGGCCTCGACGAATCCGATATCGAGTCCGAGCTCATCGATCTCGGAGCCGACGGTCTTGTCACGCGCGTGTCCGGCGACATGCCTGGCTGGTGGCTCACGGACGCCGGCCGCGCCGCAGACGCCGAGCGAATCACCCACGAGCTCGATTCGGCCAATGCCCGCAGGGCCGTGAAGGCGGCGTTCGACCGGTTCCTCGTCCTCAACCCGGAGCTGCTCGACCTCTGCACGGCATGGCAACTCCGGAACATCGACGGCATCATGCGCGCCAACGATCACGGCGACCCTGCTTACGACTCCCGAGTCCTCGACCGGTTCGCCGATTTCGACCGACGCGCTGCCGCCGTCTGCGCCGAACTGTCCGCCGCACTGCCTCGATTCGGTCGCTACCGCGACCGCCTCGCCGGAGCCCTCGATCGCGCCGCCTCCGGCGCGCTGGAGTACGTGACCGACAGCACCGCGTCCTACCACACCGTGTGGGCAGAGCTGCACGAAGACCTGCTCGCCACACTCGGGATGCAGCGATGAAATGGATTCGCACGATCTCCGCCCAGAGCGAGGAGCCGGCGGAGACGCTGGGCAGCAAGGCGCATGGCCTCGTCCTCCTTCACCGTCTCGGGTTGCGAGTGCCGGCCGGATTCGTTGTCACCACAGCGGCATGCCGCGCTTTCTTGCGGGAAGGACGTCTTCCCGGCGGACTCGACGACGAGCTCGCGACGGCCATTGGCGACCTCGAGATCGCCACCGAGCGCGTCTTCGGCGGACCGCGGAAGCCGCTGGCGGTGTCTGTTCGCTCCGGGGCCGGCGTGTCGATGCCCGGCATGATGAGCACGATCCTCAACCTCGGCCTCACGACCGAAGCCACCGCGGGCCTGGCCGCCGAGACCGGCGACCGGCCATTCGCCTTGAATTCGCGGCTGCGGTTCCTGTCGAGCTTCGCCTCCGCGGTCGCGAACGCGGAGGTGGACGGGGCGAGGACCGTCCACAGAGGAATTCCCGAGCGAGGAACCGCGGACGAGGAAGCGCGCCTCACCGATGCGATCAAGACAGTCGAGAGCTCCGTCCGGGCGCGAGGCGATCAACCTGTTCCGGACGACGCGACCCGCCAGTTGGAGTTGGCGGTCGAGGCTGTGTTCTCGTCCTGGGACGCGCCGCGCGCACGGACCTATCGCGCGGTGAACGACATCCCGCACGACCTCGGCACAGCTGTGATCGTCCAGACGATGGTGTTCGGGAACCGCGACGACCACAGCGGCACCGGAGTCGCGTTCAGTCGCAATCCCAACACCGGTGAGAACATCCCGTTCGGCGAAGTCCTGTTCGGGCACCAGGGGGAAGACGTCGTCTCCGGTAGATCGATGACCCGGCCTCTGCACGAACTCGCCGAGCGGGAGCCGACGGTATGGATGGAGCTGCTCGACGCCCTGAGCCGGATCGAAGGACACCACCGCGACGCCTGCTACGTCGAGTTCACGTTCCAGGCCGGCGAGCTCTGGATCTTGCAGGTCCGGCCTGGTCGGTTCGTCGGAGGTGCTGCGGTCCGCGTAGCCACCGAGCTCGTCGACGAGCGGGTCATCGGGCGTCACGAAGCGCTGCTCAGGGTCTCGACGCGGCATCTCCGGCACGTCCGCACGCCACGCATAGCGTCATCCGAGGAGGCCGACATCTTCGCCCGGGGGCTCGGTGCCTGTCCTGGTGTCGCAGTCGGCAAAGTGGCGACCACGGCGGACGGTGCAGTCCGAATGGCCCGGGACGCCCCGGTCATCTTGGTCCGCCCGGAGACCTCCCCGAACGACATGCATGGCCTTGCTGCCGCCACCGGGATCGTCACGGCTCGTGGCGGACCGGCCAGCCACGCCGCGGTCGTCGCGCGAGCCATGGGAAAGCCCGCGGTCGTGGGCGTCGCCGACCTCACCGTCGACGTCGACACCGGCTCTGCGACAGCCGGCGGTCGCGCGATCAGGGACGGCACCCTCGTCAGCATCGACGGGACCAGCGGTGAGGTCGCTCTCGGTAGCCCCCGCGTCGTCGCGAACGCGGCCGATGATCACCTCCACCGGCTGCTCGAATGGGCCGACGACATCTCGAGCGATCACTCCGAACGCGATGAATCCGAGCGCCTCGATGCGGCCCATACCGCACTGCGCCACCGCTGACACAGGGCAAGCCGCACAGATCGATCATGACGAGAAAGGAGACCGGCGACGGCAACTCGGCGCGTGTACTTGGTACGGCACGGAGCGGCGGACCCGTTCGGCGAACTGACCGACGCCGGGCAGCGGCAGTCCGAACTGGTCGGGCGGCGCCTGGCTGGACTTCCGATCGACGCGGTGTGGCATTCGCCCCTGCCCAGGGCGGTGCGATCCGCGCAGATCATAGGCACGTACCTGCCGAACGCCGCCGTGCGGGAAGCGGCCGAGCTCGTCGATCACGTACCGCACGTACCGGACAACGCGCCGCAGGCATGGGCGGCGTCCTTCGACGGGTACGGCGCCGGGGAAGCCGCAGAGGCAGAACGCTGCGCCGATGCCCTTACCGACAGGTTCGCACGCCCCGCCGAAACCGAGACCCACGAGGTCCTGATCACCCATGCCTATCCGGTGGCCTGGCTGGTCCGGCACGCACTCGATGCGCCACCCGTGCGATGGCTCGGCCTGAACTGCGGTAACACGGCGCTGACGGCGATCGAGTACCGCGACGGCACGGCGCCGACGGTGCTGCTGTACAACGACATGGGGCACCTGCCGACCGATCTGCGTTGGACGGGGTTCGGGGTCGGCGTGCGGCCATGAGAGGTGGCGCGCCGGGACCGCGCCGACTTGCCCACGGGCACCTATCGCCGAGTTCGAGTGCTCGGCGAAGGTGCTTCCGCACTCCCGCCGAGTGGAGGTAGTCCTCTCGACGAGTAGCGGCCGCGGTGGACGACCCACGTCCGGCCAGTAGGCTCGATGCGTGCCGAACTTTGCCGAGTGGTGGGCCTACTTCGGGTCTGTGCTGTTGATCGCTTTCGTGCCCGGTCCCGGCATGCTCTACGTGCTGGCCCGAAGCATCCGAGGCGGCTCCCGCGAAGGCGTGTTCTCCGCCTTCGGCAACACCCTGGGCGCTTCGGTGCACGCGCTTGCGGCGGCCGTCGGGCTGTCGGCGCTCCTGATGGCCTCGGCGGTGGCGTTCACCGTCGTGAAGCTCGTCGGTGCGGCCTATCTCATCTACCTGGGTGCCCGTGCGTTGTGGGAGTTGCGCGCGGGCGTCGGCGGGCAGCCGTCGAAAGCGCCGCGGCAGCGCGGGTCCGCGGTGCTGCAGGGCTTCATCACCGAGGTGTTCAACCCGAAGACGGCGATGTTCTTCCTGGCTTTCCTGCCCCAGTTCGTGCACCCGGAGCGGGGTTCGACCACGCTGGTCTTCCTGTTGTTGGGGGCCATCTTCGTGGCGTTCGTGCTGATTTCCGACCTGCTCGTCGTCTCCTTCGCGGGTCCGCTGTCGGCCCGCATGGCCCGGAATCCGCGTTGGTGGCGCCGCCAGCAGGTCGCCAGCGGCACCACGTTGATCGGTCTCGGTGGGGCGCTGGCGCTGTCCCAGAACTAGGAGAATGCGCGCCCGTTTCTGCTATTCCGGTTCGAGCGCACGGTGAGTCACCCAACGCGACTGGATGATCAGGGCAAGTCAGGCGACTTCGCGCACGCGGGTGACGAGCACGCCCGCGAGCAGGGTGACCACCGCCGATGCGGTGAACAGCCCGGCATAGCCGCCGAGGTGGGCCAGGACCGGCGTGGCGAGCGCCGGGGCGACGACTTGGGGCAGCGAGTTCGCGATGTTCACCACGCCGAGGTCCTTGGCGCGGTCGGCGGCGGTCGGCAGCACCTGCGTCAGCAGTGCCAGCGCCACCGCCCAGTAGATCCCGAAGCCCAGTCCGAGCAGCGGAGCGGCGCACAGTGCCGAGGTCCACGTCGGCCACGCGGCCAGCAGCAGCGCGGCCAGCGCCATCAGCGCGGACGAGGTCAGGATGTAGGGCTTGCGCCGCCCCGTGCGGTCCGACAGCGCTCCCGCGAGGATCCCGCCGACGGTGAGCGCGGCACCGTAGAGGCCCATCAGGATCAGCAGACCCGTCTCCGGATCGAGGTGGTGCACGGCGTCACCTAGGAAGAACAGCAGGTAGAGCGTGCCGAAGGCGTTGCCCAGGTTGATCATGAAGTGGCAGCCCCAGCCCCACGCGAAGTCGGGGTACCTGCGCGGCGACACCCAAAGCCGCCGCGCTGCGGCGACCAGCCCGCCTGCGGGCTTCGTCGGCAGCGTGGTGTCCGGGGTGCGCAGCACGAACGCCGCTGCCGCGAGCACGACCAGTGCCGCGCACGCCAGGTAACCCCCGGCGAGCCCGGTGATCAGCACCGTCACCACCAGCGTGCCGGCGACGGTGCCCAGCATCTGGCTGATTCCGACGAGTCCGCCGATCCGTGCCCGCTGCGGCACCGGAACCCGGTCCGGCAGCGCCGACGCCAGGCTCGCGAGCATCGCGTTGAGCCCGGCCTGCACCAGGCACCACCCGATCGTCATGGTCACCACGTCGCCCGCCGCGACGAGGACCGCCAGTCCCGCCGCCCCCACGAGCGCGCCGCCGAGCGTCCACGGGTGCCGGCGGCCGAACCGCGAGGTGGTGCGGTCGGAGAGCATGCCCGCCAGCGGGTTGACCACCACCGACACCGCCGCGCCGACCCCGGTGACCACGCCGAAGACGACCTCCTTGTCCACGCCGGCGAGCAGTTCCGCCTGCCGGGGCAGCAGTACCTGGATCGGCGCGTAGAACGCCAGCCACAGCCCGAGATTGGCCAGGAAGAGCAACGTCGTCCACCCGGCGCGGACCGGGGTTCGGGGCTCGGCGAGTGCGGTCATCTCGACCGCTTGATCACGTCGCGGTACCAGGCGAACGAGTCCTTCGGGGTGCGCACGAGCGTGTCGTAGTCGACGTGCACCAGGCCGAACCGCGACGCGTACCCCTTCGACCATTCGAAGTTGTCCAGGAGCGACCAGACGAAGTAGCCGCGCACGTCCGCACCGGCGTCCATGGCCTCGCGCACGGCGGTGAGGTGACGGGTGAGGAAGTCGATGCGGTCGGCGTCGTGGATTTCGTCGAAGCTGCAACCGTTCTCGGTGATGTGCACCGGCGGCATCGCCGGGTAGCGCTCGTGGAGCAGGACGAGCAGCTCGCGCAGTCCGTCCGGTACTACCGGCGATCCGTTGGTGGTCATCGGATAGCCCTCGACCGGAACGAGTTCGAACGGTAGCGGGCCGGGGGTCCGAGGCGCGCGGACGGCCATCGGCTCGTAGTAGTTGACGCCGTAGAAGTCCAGCGGCGCGGCGATTGCCGGCAGGTCGTCGGCGAAGCCGTCGGGAAGCCGGTCGTGCAGCACCTCGGGGTAGCTGCCGAGCAGGATCGGATCGGCGAACAAGCGGTTGATCAACGCGTCCAAGAAGGACACCGGTTCCGGGTCTTCACCCCAGATCGGGCTGTGGTTGTTCGCGGTTCCCACCGCGCGGGCACCCGCCGCGCGCAACGCCGACACTGCCCAGCCGTGCGCCAGGAGCTGGTGGTGCGCGGTCGGAATCGCGTCGAGCAGCAGCGCCTTGCCCGGCGCGTACTCGCCGATGCCGTAGCCGAAGATCGACATGACCATCGGCTCGTTGAGCGGGATCCACATCTTCACCCTGTCCGCGAAGCGCTCGCCGACGATCGCGGCGTACTCGGCGAACCGCTCGGCGGTCTCGCGGCTGAGCCATCCGCCCCGGTCCTCCAGCGCCTGCGGGGTGTCCCAGTGGTAGACGGTGGCGACCGGGTCGATGCCTGCTTCGCAGAGCGAGTCGAGCAGGCGGTCGTAGAACGCGATGCCCTCGGGGTTCGCCGGACCGCGACCGTCGGGCTGGATGCGGGGCCAGGCCAGCGAGAACCGGTAGGCGTCCACGCCCAGATCGGACATCAGCGCGACGTCCTCGAGATAGCGGTGGTAGTGGTCGGTGCTGACGTCGGCGTGCTCGCCGCGCGCGATCTTGCCGGGAGTGGCGGTGAAGGTGTCCCAGATGGAACGTCCCCGGCCTCCTTCCGCGGTAGCACCTTCGATCTGGAACGCCGCGGTGGACACGCCCCAGACGAAATCGGAGGGCAAGCGCGGGACCTTCATCTCGATCACTCCCCAAAACGTGAATGTTATTCGGAATATAGTGCCGATCCGGCACTCGCGGAAGGGACGATCCGGAGTCCGTTGTTCAGGCGCCGCGAAGCGGCGAGCTTTCGACGCCCGTCGCTCAGCTGTTCGCCGCACGAACGCCTCACCACACCGGCCACACCGGCGCATCCGCAGCCCATGGGCTTCGGGGTAGATCAACGGGAGAGACTCGATGCCCAGCTCAGCAGGAGACTTGACGCTCGAGAACGCTGTCATCTTCGACGGCTGGTCCGCCGAACTGACCGAGGGATCACTGCGGGTCGCCGACGGTGTCATCGCTGAGATCGGACCGCGGGTGAGCCGGGCGGGCAGGGTCGTCGACGCCAGGGGCGCGACAGTCATCCCGGGCCTGATCGATGCGCACTTCCACGCCTACGGGATATCTCTGAACAACCTGGAATTCGAAAGCGGGCCGCTGAGCTTCCTCGCACTGGCCGGAGCGCGCAGACTGGAGGCCGCGCTGCGGCGCGGATTCACCACCGTTCGCGACGTCGCCGGTGGCGACATCGGGCTCGCCATGGCGATCGACGCCGGGCTGTTCCCCGCACCGCGCTACCTCTACACCGGGCCTGCGCTGAGCCAGACCGGCGGTCATGGCGACTGCCGACCGGCCGAACTCGACATCTGCGTCCACGGTGGACACATGAACGAGGTCGTCGACGGTGTGACGCCGCTGCGCGCTGCTGTCCGAGAACGATTCCGGCACGGCGCGCACGCCATCAAGATGATGACCTCTGGTGGCGTGGTCTCCCCCGCCGATCCGCTGCTGCCCGCGCAGTACTCCGCCGAGGAGATCGCGGCAGTGGCCGACGAGGCGGCCCGGCGAGGCAGTTACGTCGCGGCGCACGCCTACTCGTCCGAAGCCGTCCGGCATTCCGTGGTCAACGGTGTGCGCTCGGTCGAGCACGGCAACCTGCTCGACGAACCGACCGCGTCGCTGATGGCCGAGCACGAAGCCTTCCTGGTGCCCACGCTGATCGCCTACGACGCGATGGCCCGACGCGGTGAGGAGGTCGGCCTCGCCGAGGTCGCCGCGGAGAAGAACCGGAAGGTGCTCGAAGCAGGCGGAGTGGCGATCGAGCGCGCGCTCGCCGCCGGTGTCCCAGTCGGCTTCGGTTCCGACCTGATGGGCGACCTGGAGAACGAGCAGTTGCTGGGCCTGCGCCTGCAGATCGAGGTCGCGGGCGTGCTCGCCTGCCTCCGGTCCGCTACTTCGGTCAACGCCGCACTCATCCAGCGCGCCGATCTGGGCCGGATCGCGGTCGGCGCCCGGGCCGACCTCCTGCTGTTGGACGGGGATCCGTTCGCCGACCCCGCCGCGCTTTGGGACCAGCAACGGCCACGACTGGTCGTGCAGGGGGGCGCACCACTCGGCAGCACATGACCGCCCTTGCAACGAGAACTCGGCTCCGCCCCGGAGTACCGCACGATCTCCGTCACCGAGTCGGGCGGCGGAGGCCTGCACACCGCCGGTGAACCGACCCGTGCACTCGTGCTCGGCCCGCACGGCAGCAGCGACTCGAGTGCGGCAGCAGGACCGCAGGAGCCGTTCAAGATCTGGACCACGGACCTTTCCGGACTGCTGGAACACCACGTCGTGCTGCCCTTGGCGCTCCTCGTCGCAGCCGCATGGGAGCTTTTCACGCATGCGCTCCAGGACATGGGAAATCACTCGCCGCGGGCTTTCTCGTGGGCGGCCGGGGACGGGCACGGGATGCAGTATGGCTGGGCATCATCGTCGCCTCGATGCACACAGCGTCCGTCGCCGCGCTCGCCGCAGGACGCGTCCTGGTTTCGTAGCACTTCAGCGATGAAGCGACCGCAAGCGCAGTCTTGCGGCGATCGTCCCGTGGATCGGCTGCGTCCTTCGGGACAGCCGGGTCCGGTGTGGTGTTTGTGACGCGGAGGAGGGGGTTCGAACACAATCGACTCCGCCCGAACGGTGCCCGCGGAACAATGACACCTCGCGGTTGATGCCTGATGGTGGTCTGCAACACGCACGTGGCCGAATGCACATGCGACGTTTGCGACATGGGCCTGGAACCGACCTGGCGGCAGCGCTGCCGCATGAACGGAGCTCCCTCACATGAGTCAGCCACCCACCGAGGAATACCGCCGCGCGCTCAGCAGCCGGCACATCAACATGATCGCCCTGGGAGGCGCGATCGGGGTCGGGTTGTTCCTGGGTTCGGGCAAGGCCCTGCACCAGGTCGGCCCCGGCCTCATCGCGATCTACGCGATCGCGGGCCTGATGATCTTCTTCGTGATGCGCGCGCTGGGCGAACTGCTGATGTACCGGCCGGTCAGCGGCTCCTTCGCGGAATACGCCGGGGAATTCGTCGGACCGTGGGCCCGGTTCGCCACCGGGTGGGGGTACTGGCTGGTGTGGATCGTGACCGGCATGGCCGAGATCACCGCCGTCGGCAAGTACTTCCAGTTCTGGTTCCCCCACGTTCCACAATGGATCCCGGCACTCGTCGCGCTGTTCGTCCTCACCGGCGTCAACCTGATCGCGGTACGGCTCTTCGGCGAATTCGAGTTCTGGTTCGCGCTCATCAAGGTGCTCGCCATCATCGGGCTGATCGTGCTGGCCGCGGCGATCCTGGTGTTCGGCTTCAGCGATCTCGGCAGCTCGGCGGCGGTGAGCAACATCTGGTCGCACGGCGGCCTCTTCCCGAACGGCCCGACTGCCGCGCTGCTGTCGTTCCAGATCGTCATGTTCGCCTTCGTGGGCGTGGAAATGGTCGGTCAGACCGCCAGCGAGAGCACGAACCCCGAGAAGGTGCTGCCACGCGCGATCAACTCCGTCATGTGGCGGATCTTGATCTTCTACGTCGGCGCGCTCACGGCGCTGACCGTGCTGGTGCCGTGGAACCAATTCCCGGCGAACGGCAGTCCTTTCGTCCACGCCTTCAGCTTGATCGGCATCCCGGCGGCGGCCGGCGTGGTGAACTTCGTGGTGACCACCGCGGCGCTGTCGTCCTGCAACAGCGGCATCTACTCGACCGGGCGAATGCTGCGCACCCTGTCCCAGGACGGGCAAGCGCCGCGCAAGGCCGGCCGCCTCAACGCCCGCGCCGTGCCATCCCGCGCCATCGCGGTCACGTTCGTCGCGATGCTGCTGGGCGTCCTGATCAACTACCTGGCCCCCGAGGAGGCCTTCACCTACATCACCAGCGCGAGCACCGTCGGCGCCATCTTCACCTGGGGCATGATCATCATCGCCCACCTCGGGTTCCGCCGGAAGGTGGCCGCGGGTGAGATCCGGGCGGGGAAGTTCCGGATGCCCTTCGCCCCGTACTCCAACTACCTCGTGCTCACCTTCCTCGCGCTCGTCGTGGTGCTGCTGGCGTTCGACCCGGAGACCCGGATCGCGCTGTACCTCACCCCGGTCCTGGCCGGCGCGATCGCGGTCGGTTACCTCGCGGTGCGACGCCGCCGACCGGTCACCCCGACGACCGCTCCCGCCGAACGCCTCTGACCTGACGACAGGTGACGGCTCGTGCGTGCGCTGGCCCCCCGTCCCAGCGCACGCACAGCGAGGTTCCCGGGATGTGATCGTCCACTTTAGATCGAAGTGGACCTCTCGGAACAGGCGGCTGACGGTGTCAGGCGGTTTCGTGACTGGCGCGGAGGTAGTTCGTCACGAGCCCTTCGAGATCGGGCGGCTGCGCCTCCCAGCCGGGCGCACCTCGTCCCCGAACACCCGGATCGTCCCGGCCGAGGGCCAGCGCGAGGAACGTGCTCTTGCCCGCGCCGTTCGAGCCGACCAGCCCGACCACCTCGCCCTCGGGCAGATCGACCGCGCATTCCTGGAGGGCCCGGCGACCGCCGTAGTGCTTGGACGGCCCGATGGTGCTCAGGGCGCTCATGATGCGTGGGGCCCTTCGGGCTGAAAGTGCTCATCTCGGACGGCCGCGTACAGCGCATCGACCTCGTCGATCACGAGGCCGCCGCTCTTGGCGCGGCTCATCCAGGCTGCCAGTTCGCGGCGCAGCGGGGCCTCAGCGGCGGTTTGGTCGCTCGCCAGCGAACACGTCACGAAGGTGCCGACCCCGCGCCGCGCCTCGACCAGGCCGTCTCGCTCCAGTTCGCGGTAGGCCTTGAGCACCGTGTTCGGATTGACCGCCGTCGCCTCCACCACCTCACGCGCGGTGGGCAGCCGGTCACCAGGGCCCAGCAGGCCCAGCCGCATGGCCTGCTTGACCTGCTGGATGATCTGGACGTACGTGGAGACCCCGGAACGACGGTCGATCCGGAACTCGATCATACGGCCCAGCATAAACGCTGCGGCTTCCCCGAGCGCGTGACCAGGGGAGAGCCGGCTCAATGCTGTCGCCGCAACGTCCACGCTGTTCCCGTCAACGGAAGTACCACGTCGACGCCGAACACGGCGACGAAGTGATCATCCGGGCGCCGATCGCTGGGCGCTCGCTGGGTTCCGGGAGAATGCGGGCATGGTTGAGCAGAGCATCTGGATGCAGAAGGTCACCGCCGACCCCGGGCACTCCACCTGGTACGTCGAACGCTTCCGTTCCATGGCGCGCGCCGGCGACGATCTCGCCGGGGAAGCCCGCTTCGTAGACGCCCTGGTGCCGCGCCACGCCCGCGTCCTCGACGCCGGCTGCGGACCCGGCCGAGTCGGCGGCCTGTTGGCCGAAGCCGGCCACGACGTCGTCGGCGTCGACGTCGACCCGGTCCTGATCGAGGCCGCTGAGCAAGACCACCCGGGGCCGCTCTGGATGGTCGGCGACCTGGCCGAACTCGACCTTCCCGCCCGGGGCATCACGGCACCGTTCGACGCGATCGTCTGCGCCGGGCACGTGATGACCTTCCTCGCACCGACCACGCGCGGTGCTGTGCTGAAGCGGCTCCGTGCGCACCTCGCGCCGGGCGGCCGGGTCGCGATCGGCTTCGGCGCCGGCCGCGGCTACGAGTTCACCGACTTCTTCGAGGACGCGACGGCGGCAGCACTCGAGCCCGACCTGCTGCTGTCCACTTGGGACCTGCGTCCGTTCACCGACGACTCGAGCTTCCTCGTAGCCGTCCTCCGCGGACGATGAGCGCCGGACCAACCCGCAGGAGAACGAGGAGGAGGGACGTAGTTCGGCCGCGCCGATGAACGCCAGCCGATCCACGGCACCCGCGCCGTAGACGCGATAGCCGGCCGGGGTCCACTCAGCGGACAGCGACCCCCATGCTGCCGCATGGCCCTCAATCAAGATCGAGAACGAGTTCGAAGCAAGCGTGCATCAAACGCCGTTCAGAACACGATCAAGTGCCGCCCGCCCCACAGGTCCCCAGTTCGGCTTGCCGCCGGGAAGACCTCGATCTCCGTTCTGCCCCATGAGCATCAGGAAGAGGCTCTTCAGAGCGGCCAGCCCGCGGGCGCGCCGGATCGCCGCCTCGTCCGCATGCGCGTACATGTCGAAGAACCGTGCGGCCGTGCCCGCGGGTAGCAGCACCCATGCGGCGGCGAGGTCCCACGCCGGGTCGCCGGCGAACATGTCACCGAAGTCGACGATGCCCGAGAGCGTTCCGTCCGAGACGACGGCGTTCGCGGGATGGAGGTCGCCGTGCACCCACACCGGCGGGCCCTCCCACGCGTGGGCCGCAACGGCGTCGTCCCAGACGGCCCGGACGTCGGCAGCTATGTCGTCGGGGGCAACGGCCTGGAAGAAGTTCTCGAAGCCGTCCGTGCAGTTCCTGGGGTGGGCACCGCGGTCCGTGGCGATCGGCGCCTCGGCGGGCGCCTCCACATGGAGCGCCCGGAGGAAGCCCGCCAGCGTGTCGGCCGCGTGGGCGCCGCGGCTGATCGAGCCGTGGTCCAGCGGCTCGCCGGGAACCCACGTCATCACGGTCCAGTGCTTGGGGAAGCGCTCGGACGGTTCGCCGAACCGCACCGGAGTCGGCACCGGGAGCGGCAGGCGCGGAGCCAGCACGGGTAGCCACCGCCGCTCCTTGAGCTGGAGCTCCGGGGTGGGGTCCATGCGCTGCATGCGCACGGCCAACTCATCCCCGAGACGCCACATCTGGTTGCCCCAGCCGCCCGCCACCTCGCGGATGGCCAGCCCTGCAAGGTCTGGATGTTGCTCCTGCAGCACGTCGCGAACCAGGTCTGCGGTGATCTCGATCTCGGTTTCGGTCATGCGAAGTCACAGTACTGCGGCGGCAGGCGGAGCGGGTCTCGCTCCCCGGAACGTCTCGCCGTGATGCCTCTGGCATCACCGATTCGATTTCAGAGAGCTACAGACCAGCGGCTTCGGGACGGACCGGCCAAAGTTCAGAGAAGCCGGGATCGCACCGCCTTCTGCGGCGCTCGCCTCTACGCCCACCTTGGGATAGAATTCGGCGACGCCTGCGCGCGCTGCAGCAGACCGGCGACATCCCGGCCCCCGCGACGCGCAGATCTTGCGACTCAAAGCCGACAACCGCGCACTCCGCGAGCGGCTCGCCGAGGCCACCGGCGCGATCGACGAACTCAGCGACTTCCGCGCACCAGCCATCGCGCGCCTGGCCGTCCAGTCACCCGCCTACGTCGCGGCTGACGAGGACGCCAGAACGTCGATCACACGCCCCCCACGGCGCAATGCGGTCATCGGCCCCCGCTGAAACGGGGCACCGGCAACCGAAACCACAAGCACAACACGCAGATCCGTCCCCACCAGCAGAATCGAGCCGACAATGACATGGTCGATACCACGAATCACCACCGGCGCCGAACGCCGTTTGCTCGAGGGCATGCTCGACCGCAACCGGGCCGAGTTGATCAACGCGGTGCGCGGTCTGCCCGAAGCAGAGGCCCGCCGCCGCCTCGTAGCGTCGCCGACCACCCCGATCGGATTGCTCAAGCACGCCGCAGTCGCCGAACGGATCTGGTTCCAGCACGTCCTGGGGCGCCTGCCCAAGAGCGAATGCGACGGCGGCACGACGGCGGGCGACGCCAGTTTCATCGTCGACGACAACGAGACCCTGGCCGACGTGATCGCCGAATTCGAGCGCGCCAGCGAGCGCTCGCGCGTGATCGCCGCCGACTTCGACCTCGACGACACCACGACGCACCCCGACCTCGGCGACGTCAACCTGCGGTTCATCTACCTGCTCATCATGGAGGACTTCGCGCGTCACGCCGGCCACGGCGACATCCTCCGCGAACAGATCAAGCATCCCGCCGCACCCACCGCCGACGTTTCAGAACAGCCGTGATCGAGTGATCTATGCCGCGAGGCAAGCGGCCAACCCCACGAGGACGACTGAGTCATCCGATGTGCGGTGCGGGGCCCGGCCTCCCAGGAGGCCAGGCCCCGCTCCGTGCCGCGATGCGACCGGCAGACGACGCGCCTCGCGGATGTCCAGGCCCCTCAGACGCAAAGCTTCCAGTCGCCGTTTTCCTTGACCAGCTTCAGGTCTGAGCTTTCCGGTGGCTGCCCGGGAAAAGCCGACTCGACGGTGGCACTGCCGGAGTCGCCGTTCTCCTGGACGCTCTTCACCGAGACCTGAACCGCCTTGAGCTGCTCCAGGTCCTCCGGCTTCGCCGTCTTGAGGAACTCTTCCTTCACCTGCTGCAGCTGTTCGATCTGCGGCATGGCCTGCTCGCACACGATGGGCCGGTAGTCATCCGCCGTGACGCTTCGGGGATCCTTGGTCTCCTTCATCGAAAGTGCCACGTAGTCTTCGGCGGCCGATTGCGCCGAACCACCTCCGAAGACCATGAGGCCAACGCCGGCACCACCGGCCAGAACCACGACCGCCGCAGCAACGCCGAGGATCAGCCCGGTCTTCTTCTTTCCCGCTGCTGGGGTCGCATCAGATTCTTCCGGCTGCTCGTGGGCTGGTGGCTCGACCTCCTCGGCCTCGGCGAACACCGGGTGATCATCCGAGGACGCAGAGTGCCCCGAGTCCTCGTTCTCCGGCTGCTCATCCAAGCCGCCCTGGTCGGGCTCTTGCCGTCGAGATGTCATACAACCCTTTCTGATGCGATCGCGGAACTACCTCTCCCCTGTGTACGCGACCGCGCCCGCCGGTTCCAACGTTCCATGAGCATCCTCGCGATATCCACGGTCCCCCGAACCAGGAGTGGCCGCCTCGCCCACCGGGCCCTATTACCGCCCTTAGGCGCAAGACGCCACACGCACCTGCGGCAACTGGCGACTGGGCGCCCCGGGGTTGACCCCTCCAGCAGCCTCCGCCAGTTTCATATATACATAGCGATGCGTGCATATATTACCGCGTACACCGGCTATGCCGCCCGGGTCGGTAGATTCCTCCCCGGAATCGGCCGCAGCAAGGCCACCAACGCCCAGCAGGTGACGTCGAACCTCGAATGATCGCGTTCGGGCATTGCGCCCGGACGCCGTTGTCCTGCAGCCACGTCACAGGGTTCATCTTCCGACTGCCGGCGTCCCGCACCTCGAAGTGCGCCTGCTCGCTACCACACTCACAAAACAGGGCATAACGAACATCCCGGACTCGATCAGCTACTCTACTATCCAGCATAGTTGGACACGACCACGGGCAGTGCCGCGATGAAAGCCGACCGGAACTGGAACGCTCCCACGCTCGCGCCCGTCCGGGTGGACGCCTCTTCCCCAGGGCGACCGAGGCACACGCCCGACCGCCGAGAGGTAGGTAATGAGCAGGAACCTGCAGCTGACCCTCGTTGTCATCGGGGTAGCCGCCGTGGTGATCTTCACGTTGCTGGTCGTGAACCGGCCCACTCCCCCTGCGGAATCCTCACCACCGGTCCCCGGCGCGGTGCCTGCGGAAGTGCTGGTCCGTCCGGACAGTCATCACCTCTCCACGTCCGCCGACGGGAAAGTCACGCTGGTCGAATTCCTCGACTTCGAGTGCGAGGCGTGCGGTGCGGCATACCCGGCGCTGGAGCAGCTTCGCCAGGACTACGGGGGCGGATCAACTACGTCATCCGGTACTTCCCGGTCCCCAGCCATCGCAACGCCGAGCTCGCGGCCCGCGCCGCCGAGTCCGCCGCCATCCAAGGCAAGTTCGAGCCGATGTACCAGGCCCTCTTCGAGAACCAACGGCTGTGGGGCGAGAAGCAGGAGTCCCAGGAACAGCTCTTCCTGAGCTACGCACGGAACATCGGCCTGGACGTGGACCGGTTCCGCGCCGACCTGAACAATCCGGCCACTGCCGAACGCGTCCGGAAGGACCAACTCGACGGGCTCGCCGCCGGAGTGGAAGGCACGCCGACCTTCTTTCTCAACGGCAAGCGGTTCACGCCGAGCTCCTACCAGGAACTCACGGACGCCATCGATGCCGGACTGGCGAAGTAGCAGACGGTGATCATCTTCGTGACCGGCGGCGCCGAGAGGTTCGGCTGGACCCCGGCAAGCAGTTTCGCCCAGACCGCGAAGTACTCGCCATGCCTGGCCAGCGCTGTGCGGTCGGGTCGAATCCTGGCGGACAGGGCACTTTTTGATCGTTGAGCACCCGGGCAATCCCCGCAAGGCTCTTGCCCTGCAGACGTTGGGCGAACATCCAGGCCGGGCGGGACGGTCGCAGAGCGACCGTGATCACAATCCGGCGTGATCGCCGGGCGGCCGCGATGGCGGGCGCAGCCGGCCTCCACAGTGGAGTCGGGCCGGGGCGGGCGCTCGTGCCGACAGCCTTATGATGATCTTCGGCCGAGGGCCCACCCATCTCCTCGTCGCCGCACCCGGCGCAGCGAACATCTCGCGCCGGCACATCCAGCCATCAGCCTAGGCATAGGGGCGCATGTCCTCTTTCACCGTGTCCGCCAACGAGCAGACCCTGCCGATCCCCGCCGCCGTCGAGCCCCGCGTGCGCCCGATTTGGTGGCAAGTCCTGGCAGTCGCGGCGCTCGCGCTGGCCGCGTTCAACGCTCGCACCGCAGTGACCGCGGTCGGCGCGGCATTGCCCGAGATCCGCACGACGCTGGGTCTCAGCACGACGGCGGTGGCGATCCTCACAGCACTGCCCTGCCTCTGCATCGCCGCGACGACGCTCCTCGTGCCACCCCTTCGCCGCCGCAGCGGCACGCAGACCAGCGTCGTGGTGTTCCTCGGCGTCCTGCTCGCCGGCCAAGCAGTGCGCATCACCCACGGCCAGTGGCTGTTGCTCGCAGGAACCATCCTGGCCTGCTGCGCGATCGGAGGCATGCAAGTCCTCTTGCCCGCCGTCTGCCGGCAGATCGGCGGCCTGCGCACCGCCGCGCTCACGACGTTGTCGGCCAGCATGATCGGAGTCGGAGCGGCCACGGCGACCGCGATCACTCCCTGGCTGACCACCATCCACGGATGGCGCGCGGGACTGGGAATCTGGATCCTCCCCGTCGCGGCCGCACTCTTCCTCTGGATACCGCTGTCACTGAGCCGAACGACGCGCGCCGAATCCCCACCACGTACACCCCGCCGGCGCCGCTCCCTCCTCAGAAGCGCTCGAGCCTGGTATCTGACCCTGTTCATGGGTCTGCAGTCGTTGCAAGCCCTTTCCCTGCTGTCCTGGCAGCCGGTCCTCCTGCGAGCCACCGGAGTCAGCGCGGTCCACGCCGGCGCTCTCAGTGCCGGCAGCCTCGCGGTCAGCATCGTCGCCTCGATGGTCATCACCGCGTCCTGCTACCGCAGCACCACGCGCATCGGCATGTGGATGGTGCTGACCACCTGCAGCGGAGGTCTCGGTCTGCTGGGGCTCCTCGTCGCCGCGACCACCGCTCCCTTCCTGTGGGCGGCACTGCTCGGCGTGGGCATGGCCGCCCTCGCCCCCGCCCTCGCCGCCATACCCGCGCACACCACCGGAGACGACGAAACGACCCGGCTGTCCGCGATGGCCCAGGGCTACGGCTACCTGCTCGCTGCGGTCGGCCCCGCCCTCACCGGCACCCTCCGCGATATCACCGGCACCGTCGACTGGGCACTCGCCGCCCTCCTGTTCTTCTGCCTCCTGCAACTGCTCTTCGCCACCCTCGCGGCTCGTCGCCCCTACGACCTCGACCCACGGCGACCGGCTGACCGCGCGGGCCGACGCCACCCGCCCCACAGCTGCCCAGGAGGGAGACGATGTGCAGTGGCTGCGCGCACAACCACCAGGGTTCCCGACTCGACGACCTGCTCTCGGTCCCCGAACGCGGGCTCGACGGTCAGGAAAGGCAGCTGATCTCCCGGCTTCGGCACTTCACGCGGTCGGCCGACGGTGCGCGAAACGGCGATGTCGCCGGCTGACGAGGTTGCGGCCGTTCACTCCGCCTCGGCCGTCGATGCGCCTCTCGGGAGCGGAATGCAGATCGTCTGCCCGATGTGGATGACGTCCGGGTTGGCGATGTGGTTGTAGTACCCCAGGCGCTGCCACTTCACGTTGTTCCGCTCACCGATCTCGGAGAGCGTGTCCCCGTCCCGCACGGTGTAGGTCTTGCACACGTTCGCGTTCTTCGACAGGCGCAGCGCTTGGCCGGGGAAGATGAGGTTCGGGTTCTCTATGTTGTTGATGCGCTGGAGTTCCTTCCACGGAACGTGGAACCATTCGCCGATCTCGGAGAGCGTGTCGCCCTCCTGCACCGTGTAAATGTTGCAGTTCGTCATTGCTCAGCCTCCTCGTGGTCAGCTGCGCGCTCGGCGCACAGGCAGCTCGTGTCCATGTAAGGCGCAGCCCGCGCGCTGCGGCAATGAGCAACGGGATCCATTGAGGATCCATCTGGCCGCGAACATGGCCGGTGCCGCAACAGCCGGGCATCGTTCAACGCGTTGGCAACGGCTCGACCGCGGTCGGACGGGACCCGAATCGACCGGTCGAAGCCGTCGAAGGTCCTTACCTCCGAAGGCTTTCGGCCGGTAGTTCCATCGGGACCGTGGGGAGCATGATGCCCAAGTCGACCGGGGCGGCGTGCGAGACCAGCGTCCCCTCCTCGGCGAGCTCCAGCAGGTTCGGGAGGGTGTATGCCTCTGCGGCGCCCATGTCCACCTCGTAGCCGAGGTCTTGCAGGCTGGCTACCGTGACTCTGCTGAGCGGATTGTTCTTCGCCGCGATGAACCCCGACATGAGTTCGTTGCGGAAGACGGTCTCGCGCCAGTGGCTGCCGCGAGTGCCGGCTCCGCCGGTGTTCTCCACCGGAACGGCCCGCGGTCGGCCGTCGCGCAAACGGCCGTATTCCTGCTTCGCGGCCCGGCCGGTGAACGTGGGGTTGTCGCTGTCCTCGTCCGCAAGCAGTTCCTTGCGGGACCACACCTGGCCGCCGACGCCGAGCACATGACCCATCTCGTGGGTGATCACGTCGTCGAGCGTGCCCTCCTCTTCCATCTTCTCCAGGTCATCGGTGTCGAACGACATCGCGCCCTTCGCAGGCAGGAAGGCCGAGGCGCCTGAGCCGGCCGTCCGGATGTGCGTCGGACCGGCCTGGCCGAGGATCCTGCCGGGACCGTCGATGCGCACTCCTTGAGCGAGGATGAGGACGTCATCGATGACGTCACCCTCGATTTCGACCTCCGGCAGATCACCCACGATGACGCGAACCCACCGGTCCGCGGCCTGGGTGAACGCGGCCTGCTGCACCTCGGTCAGCCCGCCGAGGAACCGGACCTCGATGGTGAACGGGGACTCGGTTGCGGCAATCGCCTTCGCTTGACCTGCGTCGGCACGGGCGGTGTAGATCGTACGAATACCCGTCGCACTTTTCGTCATGGCGAAAACATCCTCCGCGAATAGGAAATTCGACAAGGTCTGGAATATTCCTTTCCAGCCCAGATGCGTTTCGAACATGGCACCACTTCCAGTGCTGGAGCAACGGCCGAAGGTCCTGGCCGAGTTGTCCGAAGCCTTTGCAGGACAACGATAATCTCGTTCTGCCCTGCGGCTATCGAGCGGCCGCGAGGCCGAGGAGTCGCGGCTGTCCCGACCTCGCGACGACGGTCCAGGACCAATTGCCATACCCGCCACAGGCCTCGGCTTGGTATCGTGAATGAATCGGGCGTGCGATGCCTAGCGGCCAACTGAAGGGTTCTTGGCCAAGTGCCGCGGTGGCGCGGCGCTGGGGTGGTTCACAATGATCGAGCTCATCATCGTCGCCGCGACGAGGTTCTACCGGGAGGGGTTGGCCCTTGTCCTCCAGAACGTCGACGGGTTCGCGGTCCTCTCCGCCCTTGCGCGACCGGAGGAGCTGGAGCCGGATCTGACCGCGCGCAAGCACGCCGTGGTACTGCTCGATATCGCCGACTTGCCGGACGGTCCCAGTGTCGTGATCTCCTTGCTTGCGAGGAATCCCGGACTGCGGATCATCGCCCTGGGCGTGTCCGATCAGGAACATGACGTCCTTGCGTATGCCGAGTTGGGCGCTGCGGGTTACCTGACACGGGACCATTCGATCTCCGAACTGGTTCGGACGATAGAGAGCGTCGCCAATGGGGAGTTGCGTTGTTCGCCGCGCGTTGCCGCTGCCCTGTGCCGCAGGGTGGCCGAGCTGTCGGCGGAGTTGCAGCCCAGTCCGAACGCTGAGGTCCTGAGTCGCAGGGAAGCGCAGGTCGCCGTTCTGCTGGAGCAGGGCTTGTCCAATCAGGAGATCTCCCGGCAGTTGTGCATCGCCTTGGCGACTGTGAAGAACCACGTGCACAACATCCTGGACAAGCTGGGGTTGCAGGGCCGTGCCGCGGCCGCTGCCTGGGCCCGGCAGCAACGCCTGGATCACTCCGTCCTCGTTCGTTCCACGCTGCACCAGGCCTTTCCGCCCAATAGCAGGCACCACTCCGATTGCCGCCCGGATTAGCCCTCGGGAGGGAATTCCACGGCGCAGCCGGTTGCCACCGGACCACGAATCGAGAGGCCTGATCATGCAACCTCGACACAAGCTGTCCGTTCCGCTCAACATCACGATCGAAGTAGGAGGATCGGCCACCGCCGAGACCGCTCAGGTCGCGCACCTCGATGGCGCGCCGCTCGAAATCGCCCGCCCCCGCTCCTACTACGAGGGCTACACCGGGTACGACCCAGGATTCCTCGGGCCCGAATTACCGCTACCGGAACTCTCCGACGAACAGCGCCGCAATGCCGCGAAGATCGACAACGCCCCGCCCGGCGGAGATCCCACCGTCCTCCCGTACACCCACTTCAGCATCGTCGTGAACCGGCGCCGCCAACTCGCCTACTACACGGTGGTGAACATCGACGGCAGCAAGAGCGTCGATTTCGAACGGCAGGCGGACAAGTGGTACTTCGACTCCCGCATCGCGGAATCAGAGCAGATCGGCGAGGCCCTCTACCGGCGCAACGCGCTGGACCGGGGGCATCTCGTCCGGCGGCTCGATCCGGTCTGGGGAGACGACCTGGCGCGGGCGAACGACGACACCTTCCACTTCACGAACTGCTCGCCGCAGCACGAGAAGTTCAACCAGGGGACGGAGCTCTGGCTGGGTCTTGAGAACTTCGTACTCGAGAACGCCGACCTCACGGACAAGAAGATGTCCGTGTTCACCGGCCCGGTCATGACCGATGACGACCCGCTGTACAAGGGCGCCCGGCTTCCCCTGGCGTTCTGGAAGGTCGTCGGCTACTGCAAACCCGATGGCGTGCTTCGCGTCTCCGCGTACATGCTCGAGCAAACGCAACTCATCGAAGACATGCTCCCCTTCGAAGCCGTCTTCGATGCCGGAACGTACCGCATCTCGCTGGAACGACTGCGAGAACGCACAGGTCTTGATTTCCAGTACCTCGAACCGCACGAAACCCCCTTGACGTCCGGCGGGCTCGAAGCGCGAGCGCACAGCGTGCCGTTGAAGGACGACTACTCGAACCTGGTGCTCTAGCTTCCGCCGCCGACCTGGGCCACCTTGCGAGCCAACTCCTGTAGATGTTCGGGAAGTCAAGAACCAGCGCGCCGACGAAGTAGGTCGACAGTCGGCTACGGGTCGACTGCCAACGTCCGTCAGCCAGACGCTCACGGAACTTGGGCAACGCCACCAAAACAGTGTCGATGGCAAGTTCGAACCTCAGGTCCGGATCAGACCTGAGCACTTCCATCGCGGCGGGCGTGACGGCCAGCGCGCGCCCGCGCCAGTCGACCATTTCCATAAACTATGAATATAAAAATGCTATGCTTCGAGCATGAGTCGTCAAGCCACCGCTCCTGGCGCGTCCGCCGTCATCGGGGCAGCCCTCTACGGCCTGGCCACCAGGGCCGCGAGACGCCTGCCCCGGGACATGAGCCTGACGTCCGCCGCCACCCTGGCCACCCTGGACCGGACCGGCCCGCGGCGCATCACCGATCTGGCCGCGGTCGAGGGCGTCACCCAGCCCGCGATGACCGCCCTGGTCCGGGTGATGGAGGAGTCCGGCCTGGTCGAGCGGCGGGGCGACGCGTCCGACAAGCGGGTCACGCTGGTGTGCCTGACCGAGGCCGGCGCCTCCTATGTCCGGACGCGTCGCCAGGCGGGCGTCCACGCGTTCGAGCGGTTGATCGGCGAGCTCACCGGCGACGAGGTCGAGGCGCTGGTGGCGGCCCTTCCGGCGCTGAAGCATCTGGCGGAGCTCGACAGCCAGGACCGCGAAGGGCCGAAGCAGTGACCGGGCAGCCGGTCGGCGGGGTGAAGGCGTTCCCGGTGGCGCGTTCCGAGGCGCGGCTGCTGGTCCCCGCCCTGATGTTCATCGCTCTGGTCGTGGCGGCGGTCGCCAGCCTCGGGGCGCCGCTCATCACCAGCGTGGCGACCTCGTTCCACGTCTCGCTCGGCAGCGCGCAGTGGACGCTGACCGTCGCGCTGCTCAGCGGCGCCGTCGCCACGCCGGTCCTGGGCCGGCTCGGAGCCGGCCCGCACCGGCGGGCCACGATCCTCGTCACGCTGGCGGTCGTCGTCGCCGGCAGCGCGCTCACCGTGCTGCCGCTGCCGTTCGCGTGGCTGCTGGCCGGCAGGGCGGCCCAGGGCGTCGGGCTCGGGCTGACGGCGCTGATGATGGGCGTGGCCCGGGACCACCTCCCCGAGGAGCGCAGCGCGGCCGTGATCGCCCTGATCTCGGTGGTCTCGATCATCGGGGCCGGCGTCGGCTATCCGCTGGCCGCACTGCTCACCGAGCTCGGCGGGGTACGGGCCGCCTACGGCCTCGGCCTGGTCGTCACCGCCGCGGCCCTCCTGACCGCGTGGCGCTCCATGCCCGAAGCCCCCGAAGGCCGCTCCGCCCACGTGGACGTGGCAGGCGCGGTCGTCCTGGCCGCTGCGCTGCTCCTGGTGCTGTTCCTCGCCGGCGAACGGAATCTGTGGAGCCGGCACCTCGCCGTGGCGGCGGGCCTCGCCGTCGTCGCGGTGGTGCTGCTCTGCGTCTGGGCCGTCATCGAGCTGCGCAGCACGACGCCCCTGGTCGATGTGCGGGCGGTGCGGCACCCGGCGGTCGCCGGGGCGAACCTCGCCATGTTCGTCGGCGGGATCGGCATGTACCTCCTGCTCACGCTCATCACCCGGTACGCGCAGACGCCGCACGGCGCCGGCTACGGCTTCGGGCTCACGACCTTCGTCGCCGGGCTGGTCCTCATCCCGTTCTCGGTGCTGGGGTTCGTCGCCGGCAAGCTCACGCCGCGGGTCCGGACGCGGATCGCCGCCCCCCTGCTCCTGGCCGGCAGCGCCGTCGTGGTCGGCGGCGGGTTCGCCCTGTTCGCGGCGGCCCGGTCGGACCTGGCCGAACTGTTCGCGGCGATGGGCGTGCTCGGCTTCGGCGTCGGCGGCTTCTCGGCCGCGATGCCCGGCGTCATCCTGGCCGTCACCCCCAAGAGCGAGACGTCCAGCGCCATGAGCTTCAACTACGTCGTCCGCAGCGTCGGGTACTCCCTGGGCAGCGCCATCGGCGGCCTGATCCTCGCCGCGGGCACCGGCCCCGGCCACCTCTTCCCCGACGACAGCGCCTACACCACCGCGGCGCTGGTCGGCATCGGCGCCATGGCGATCACGACGCTGACAAGCCTCGCTCTCGCACGCCGACGCTCGTCCGAAACCAACCCGTAAGTCAGATGCACTCATCCCAACACTGGAGGTTCCATGCCCAAGGGCTACTGGGTCAGCGTTTACCGCACCATTTCAGACCCTGAGAAGCTGGCTGCTTACAACGAATTGGCCCCTCTGGCCGTCGGGCCTGCGGGCGGCCGGACCCTCATCCGTGGCGGTCGGGTCGTCGCGCATGACGCCGGGATCGCCGAGCGCACCGTCGTGGTCGAGTTCGACAGCTTCGAGCAGGCCGTCGCGGCACACGAGAGCGCGGCCTACCAGGAGGCGCTGGTCGCCCTCTCCGACGGCGTCGAGCGCGACTTCCGCATCGTCGAAGGCATCGACTGACCGAGGTCCAGTCGGATCTTCACTGAAGGACTCTGTCGGGAATCTTGAGGACGGGCAGTTAACGATCGTGACGTTGCGTCGGGCTCCCCGGGAACATGATGCCCATGTTCCCGGGGAGCCCGATATGTCCCTCCAGCCCCAGCCCGGATCGGAGATCCCGCCGCTCACATCTCGCCGTCACGGCCCAGCACTTCGCGCATCAGCACCGGGTTGACCGTGACGTACTTCTTGGCCGCGGCCCACTTGTAAAGCCGGGCCAGCGCCGCCAGCTCACGGTCCCACTTCGCGCCACTGATCCGCTCGGGGTTCCGAGGCGACCAGCGCCGCCAGTCCTCGAAGTCGAGCAGGTCCTCCACCTCGGCGTCGCACCAGTTCTTGCCCCGTTGCCACAGGAAGTTGAAGAACAAGCAGCTGTCCCCGGCGTAGTTCCGCCGCGTCTCCCTGGCCAGATGCGCGAACGCCGAACGTGTCGTGTACTGCGTCAGCCTCGGGTCCACGCAGTAGTTCGGGTCCGTGAAGAACGGGTCCCCCGGGTCGATCCGAGCGGCCTCCTCTCGCACATCGAGGTCGGCCCACTCTCTCAGCGCCGGATGGTCACTCATAGCTCCGAGATGTCTCCTCGTCACCCAGTGCACTTGCCAGGTCTTACCCAACACGTTCTTCTCCGCTCACAACACGAACTGCTGCAACACATAGATTCAATAGGGAAGACATCACGCCTGAATCCCATTTGGATCGATGTGCTCATTGCTGTCGCTCACGCGCCACCGGCTTACTGGTCGTGCCCGCCCGCATTCCGGCGAACGGGCAGCTGTACGACGCGAGCGGAGGAACCATGCGATACCGCCCGATCGATCGAGATCCCGACGACGAGCGCCTGGGGCGTTTCCTCCCCGACGATTGGCGCCACGTCGAGAACTACCCGTTGACCGCCGCGAGCCGCCCCGCACAGGTACCGGTGGTGATCGGTGTCAACTGGTACACCGAATTCGACCGGCCCCAAGCGGGCCAGGACGGCGTTCCGTTCGTGGCCCGGGAGGGGGCGAAGTCGCTCACCAGGATCCGGGGCGGGCACGCCGTGTGCCTGGAACCCGGCGGCGAACCGGACCGCGAGCAGTGGTGGAAGTTCTACGACCAGGGAAGCGAGGGCGCCTGCGTCGGATTCGCCTGGACCCGGTGCATGACGATCCTGAACGACGAGTTGTACACGGCCTGGTGGCTGTGGGATCGGGCCAAGGACCGCGATCAGTGGCCCGAGA
This sequence comes from Saccharopolyspora sp. NPDC045941, assembly GCF_056431445.1. Taxonomy (NCBI): domain Bacteria; kingdom Bacillati; phylum Actinomycetota; class Actinomycetes; order Pseudonocardiales; family Pseudonocardiaceae; genus Saccharopolyspora; species Saccharopolyspora sp. NPDC045941. Next base: position 51,118 of record NZ_JBWKKU010000033.1, on the reverse strand, counting down.
CCAACCCGGGCGATTCCAACGGAACATCCTGTCGCGCCGCGGCCGAGGTATTGGCCTCGGCAGGGCACGTCGACTGGGCGGACTCCCAGGCCAACGACGACCACACCGAGCGCGCCCGCTACGTCGCCGACGCGGCCGACGGCATCAAGGTGTTCCGCTGGGCGGCATCGGTCGACGACGTGCATGCCGTGCTCGGCAACACCCGCGCGGACGAGCTCGGTGCCGTGCCGATCCTGAACTCCTGGGGCACCGACTACCCGCACCGGGTGTGGATGCCGGACGAGGTCCTGGATCGGCTGATGCGGGAGGACGGCGAAATCGCCGTGCCGACCGACCGCTAGCCCCGCCGGGACCAGCCGTTGAAGTCCGGCGCGAGCCATGAGCCGCGTGCCGGGCCTGCTGGATCCCTTTTAGTTCCTAGAGAATCGCCTCTTCGTGATGGGAGTGGTCAGCCCGGTGTGACATCGCCTGCGACTCGGGGAGGAGACATGGAGTCACATCTCGGCGATGTGCCGTACTGGGAGGTCGAGTTCGACGCGAAGGGCGTGCCCCGGCAGGGTGGAAATCTGCCCGAGACCACCGCAACCGCGGGGCTGCGCGAGCTCTTCGTCTTCAGCCATGGCTGGAACAGCTCCTTCGGCGGCGCACGCGACCTGTACTCGACGATGTTCGGACTCATCGCCGGGATGCTCCCGGACGAGCAGAGGGCGAATGCGGGGTTCGTCGGCGTGCTGTGGCCCGCGTTGCTGTTCCCCGAGGATGCCCCGGCCGACACCGGCCCACCGGTCCCGCGGTCATCGGCGATGCACGACCTGGGAGCTCTGGCGTCCCCACAGCCCACCGGAGAGATGTCCACCGGTGCCGACCTCGCGAAATCGCTCGCCCCTGCCTTTCCGAACCAGGAGGAGCGGCTGGAGCAGATCGGCCAGCTGCTCGACCGGCAGCCGCAGGACCGGGACCGGCTCTTGGAGTTCCTCCGCCTGGCGAGAGGACTCGTGACCACTTCCAGCGACGCCCCGGAGGACGCGGGAGAAGCGGCGGTGATGAGCGCACCACCGGGACGGGTGTTCGACGCGATGGCGGCCCTCGCACCCGTCGACGGTGGGGGTGAACAGGCGTTCAATCCGTTCGGGCGGATGTGGCGGGGAGCGCGGGAGTCGTTGCGGGTCCTCAGCTACTACGAGATGAAGGAACGCGCCGGGGTGGTCGGTCGCGACGGCCTCGGCCCCCTGCTCGGACAGCTGGCGCACACCACCCCCGGTGTGCGCGTGCACCTCCTCGGCCACAGCTTCGGCGCCCGGCTCGTCTCGTTCGCCCTCAAGGGGCTTCCGCCTGAGCAGCGTGGGGCGAACAGCCCGGTCAAATCCCTGTACCTGCTGCAGGGCGCTTTCAGCCACTTCGCGTTCGCACCGCGAGCTCCGGTGCGGGAGGGCGCCGGCGTGCTGGCCGATTGCGCCGACCTGGTCGACGGCCCGCTCGCGTGCACGTTCAGCGAGGCCGACCGCGCCCTCGGCTGGTGGTATCCCAACGCCAGCAGGCTGGCCTGGCAGGGCGCCGAGTTGGCGGACCGGATCAACTACCGCTGGGGAGCGATGGGCTACGACGGCTACCAGCAGAGCGGAGCCCAGACCGTCACGATGGCCCAGCAGGGCACGGACTACGGGTTCCAGCCGGGCGTCTTCTACCGCCTCGACGCCAACGACGTCATCAAGCGGAACCTGTCCTGGTTCGCCCAGGCCCACTGCGACATCCGGCATCCGGAGGTGGCGTGGGCCGCGGCCTCGGCCGCTCGATCGCTGTGCAGGTGAGAGCCGTGAACGACGCACGAAACACCGGTCAGGACGCCGTTTCACTAGGAGGCTCCGACCGGCGATGGCCTTGGGGGTTCAGAGCGCTGGCCCGCATAGACGAGCTGAGGGCATTCGTGGACTGGGCGGAGAACTGCTCCGCGCCGAGCGAGCTGTGCACCGAGAAGTTGGTGGCCCATGCCCGCACCCACCTGGAGTGCGCGCAGAGAGATGTCCGCGGCACTTGGTGGCCGCGGCAGGCTCACGGGGTGGACAGCGCGCTCGCCCACATCCACACGGCCCACGTCCTCATCCTCCAGATCGTGTCGCTCGAAGATCTCCACAGCATGCTGCCCGACCTCCTCATGCTGATCGAGGCGAACCTGCCGCCCGAGGACAAACGCCGACTGTCCGTCGAGAGGATCTTCAAGAGCGCCGAGGGCGGAAGACTTGCGCAGTCGCAGCGGCAGACCGTGATCGATGCCGTGCGCGAGGCGTACCGGGTTCAGCGGAGTGAGGTCGTCCGCGAGCGCAGTTTCGCGCAGCTCGTGTGGTGCTGGGCCATCGGCCTGCTGGGCATAGCCATCACGATCGCGTTCTTCACCGCCTTCATCCCGACACTCCTGCCGATCTGCTTCGGGCCCACCCCCAACGTGCCGTCAGCAGGAATAATCGAGCCACCCCGCGCACTGATAGTCGTGTGTCCGCTCGGCCAACATCCGTTCACCGGAAATCTGGACTTGAGCTCGGAATTGGCCGCATCGAGTGGCGACTACGCAGTCATCGAGACAGTCGGGTTCCTCGCGGCGGCGGTGACCGCTGCCGCAACGCTGCACCAGCTCAGGGGCAATCCGACCGCGTCCAACGTGCCGCTCGCGCTCGCATGCCTCAAGCTTCCCGCCGGTGCCTTGACAGCCGTGCTCGGGCTCCTGCTCATGCGCGGCGAATTCGTACCGGGGTTGACGTCCCTCGATTCGTCGGCGCAGATCATCGGCTGGGCCATCATCTTCGGAGCCGCACAGCACCTGTTCACGAAGGTCGTCGACGCCCGAGGCCGGGAAATCATGGAGGCGGCGCCACGACCGCAGCCCGCGACCGCACCCCAAGGGGCACCGGCACAGCTGGAACCTCTCCACGGCCGCGCGTGAACCACGCCCGCCGCAACGCATCGCCCGGGCCCAGGCGGATGGTGGGGTTACAGACCGAATGCCGTTCGGAAGCACATCGGTCACGGGTGCCGGTGAGCCGGATCGGCAACTGGCCGGCGGGCCCGTGGGCCGAGCAACTTCGCGGCGCGTGAACCCCGAACGGTGAAGGTCAGGAAGAAGCCGCTGCCGATCAGCCCGATCTGCGACGCGGTCAACCCGATCTCTGCGCCATTCCGTCGGGTACGGGCTGGGGGCGATCGGGCCAGTTGTAGTCAGTGTTGCGGATCGTGTTCGAGTGCTTCTTGTGGAGTGTGCGTGAGTGAATTCATAGAGCACGCGCCACATTCGTGAGTAGGTTCTTGAACATGGAGAACGGCGGACCCAGCCGGACGGCACTGATCACCGCGTACGCCCGCGCCTATCACCAGATCGCAGACCGGCCACCGATCTTCACCGACCCCGTGGCGGCACGTCTGCTCGGCGTCACCACAGAGGAACTGATCGAATTGGCCACGCCCGCAACCGGTCTCCTCGGTACCGGGGCAAGCGATCGGCCGCGCCGCCTGTTCTTCGCCGCCCGTGCCCGCTTCGCCGAGGACGCCGTGGCCGCGGCCATCGCCGCTGGTGTGCGGCAGGTCGTGATCCTCGGCGCGGGCCTGGACACCTTCGCCTATCGCAATCCGCGCCCGGACTTGCGTGTCTTCGAGGTCGACCACCCCGCCACCCAAGCGTGGAAACGCGAACGCCTTGCTAAGGCCGGGATCGACCGCCCTGAGACGTTGACCTTCGTGCCGGTCGATTTCGAAACCCAGACGCTTGCAGCTGGATTGGAATCCGCCGGATTCAAGCGGACGGACCCGGCCGCATTCGTGTGGCTCGGCGTCGTGTTCTACCTGACCCCGGACGCCGCCCACGCCACCCTCGAATACATCGCTGGGCAGGCCCAGCCGGTCGAGGTGGTCTTCGACTACCTGCAGCCTGCGGCCACCGACGAGGACCGCGCGCACCAGCGGGCACGTGCCGATCGGCTGGCCGGCGTCGGCGAACCCTTGTTCAGCTACTTCACGCCCGAAGACATCGCCGCACAGCTGCGCGCCCTCGGGTTCACCGGCGTCGAAGATTACTCCGCCCCGGACCTCATCGCCGGCTACGACGAATCCGCAAGATTCGAGGGCGAACCGCCCGGCCCACTGCGCGCGATCCGCATACTGCGCGCGAGCCGCTGAGCCGAATGATCGGTATTCCGATGTTCGTCGGGCCGCGAAGCGAGCGTTTGGGGCCGGTGTCACGATTTCCCGCGGCATGAGCGGACGTTGAGAAGCATGACGACAATTGCTCGTCGGCAAACGATGTGTCGGGCAAGGCCCAATGGGCGATCAGGAACATCAACGGTCAGCGGGCAAGAATTGAGACATCCATCCTGTTGCACGACGCGGCATTTCATGGCCTGTGCGGGTGGAGTTGGCCCACTGTCGGCGCTGTGACCTGCGGTGGGCCACCTTCGGTGGTCGAATGAGTGCGCGACTTCGCCGGTGAAGGTGGCCCGTTCGGCCTCCCTGTTGCGCGAACCGGAATTTCGTGTCCTCTGTGGCAGGCCGATAGCTTCGGATTCATGGAGTGGAGCTTTCAGACGGCCGAAGAGCTTGTTGCCGCGTTGCGCGCCGGTGCGGTGACATCGGTGGAACTGACCGACGAGGCGATCGCCCGTATCGAGCGCGACGACGAGGTGATCAACGCGATCTGCGTGCCGGACTTCGACCGTGCGCGGGCCGCCGCACACCGTGCCGACCAGGCACGCGCGCGTGGTGAGGACCGGCCGCTGCTCGGTATTCCGGTGACGGTCAAGGAGTCGTACAACATGGCTGGGCTGCCCACGACCTGGGGCATGCCGCCGCACCGGAACTACGTGCCGGCCGAGGACGCGGTACAGGTGTCGCGACTCAAGGCCGCCGGTGCGGTGGTGCTCGGTAAGACCAATGTGCCCTTGGGGCTGCAAGATATCCAGAGCTTCAACGAGATCTACGGCACCACCAACAACCCGTGGGATCACGATCGCACGTCGGGTGGATCCTCCGGCGGGTCGGCGGCGGCCCTGGCGTCCGGGTTCGGCGCGCTGTCCATCGGCTCCGACCTCGCCGGTTCGCTGCGCACCCCCGCGCATTTCTGCGGCATCTATGCGCACAAGCCGACAGTCGGACTGGCGGCAACCCGCGGCATGGTCGCGCCGCCGGCACCGCCATTGCCGGTCGACCTCGACCTCGCCGTCGTCGGTCCGATGGCGCGCACCGCCCGCGACCTCGCGCTCCTGCTCGACGTAATGGCCGGACCGGACCCGCTGACGCTCGGCATGGCGCACCGTTTGGCACTGCCGCCCGCCCGCCACGAGCGGCTCTGCGACTTCCGGGTCTTGGTCCTCGACGAGCATCCGCTCATTCCGACCGGATCCGCTGTGTGGGCGGGCGTGAACCGGGTGGCCGACGCGCTTGTCGACGGCGGCGCCCGCGTCGAACGGCACAGTCCGCTGCTGCCCGACCTGGCCGAAGCCGCGACGCTCTACATGCAGTTGCTGATTTCGGGCTCCGTTGCGCGTTTTCCCATCGAATCGTACGAGCAGCTGCGGACCCGCGCCGCCGGACTGAGCGCGGACGACCAGAGTCTTGACGCCGTGCGGCTGCGCGCCATGGTGTTCAGCCACCGCGACTGGATCGAGGCGAACAACCGCCGCGAACTCCACCGCCACGGCTGGCGGCAGCTGTTCGCCGAGTTCGACGCCGTGGTGTGCCCGATCACGCCGACGCCCGCGTTCCCGCACGACCACAACCCCAACCCGCTGGAACGGCGCATCGACATCGACGGCGTCGAGTACCCCTACTTCGACCAGCTCGCCTGGGCCGGCCTGGCCACCATGCCCGGCCTGCCCGCCACCGCCATACCCGCGGGCCGGTCCCCCGAGGGCCTGCCGGTCGGAGTGCAGCTCATCGGTCCGATGTTCGAGGACCGCACCCCGCTGCGGCTGGCCGAACTGCTCGAGCAGAAGATCGGCGGCTTCCAGGTGCCGGAGTAGGGCGCACTGGCCAGCTGGCCGGGATACGGCAGGGACAGGCGTTGTCGAGAACTCCCATCCCTGCCAACCGCGCTCGTCGGCAGTTGAGCGCGCCTGGAACCGCGCTGTCGGCATGACCGGGCATCGGGACGAGACCGTCCCGCCCGCAGGGCCAAGCACGGACGGGGCGATTCAGGCTCGTGCGCTTGGCGGCGCGGGTCCAAGCGCCCACGGCCGCCCACCGTCAACGGCGAGGAGCCGCGGCCTTGGGCGTTCCCTCCGCCCAAGGCCCGGCCGGAGGCGCCCTGCCGATTACCTCAACCGGGCATACGCCTGCCTGATGTCCGCCGGCATCCTGGTTTGGCGTTTCACCGAGTACTCGCCGACGGCCTCGTTGTCCTCGTCACAAGCGTGATCCGCGACGGCACGTAGTCGCCTCCGGATGCCTTGAGACCAGGCAGTGAACTGCACTGCGGGCAGTGCGCGATCGATCAGGAAGGCTGCTCCTCGCGTTCTCCTGTCGCGCAACGAGCGCGGAGATCGCGCTTGAGGATCTTGCCCACTGCGGACCGCGGCAGCTCCGGGACGAAGTCCACAGTGCGCGGTGCCTTGTACCGCGCTATCCGCGCGGCGCAGCCGTCGGCGACCGGGTCGAGATGACGTTCCGCAAGTTGTCCACAACGGACGGAGTGCACAACTACTTCTGGAAGGCCCGGCCGATCAGCGAGGGGCAGCACCGATGAGTTCCCATGGGATCAAGGACAAGGTCGCGATCGTCGGCATGGGGTGCACCCGGTTCGGCGAGAGGTGGGACGCCTCGACCTCCGACCTGGTGATCGACGCCGCCGCGGATGCCTTCGCCTCGGCAGGCGTCGAGCAGCCGGAGATCGACGCGTTCTGGCCGGGCACGATGAACTCCGGTTTCTCCGGGATGACCCTGTCCACCGCGCTGAAGATCGACTACAAGCCGGTGACCAGGGTGGAGAACTTCTGCGCCACCGGGTCGGAAGCCTTTCGCAACGCGTGCTACGCCGTGGCCTCCGGCGCCTACGACGTGGCGATGGCGCTCGGCGTGGAGAAGCTCAAGGACTCCGGCTACTCGGGCCTGACCCGTGCCAACCCGCCGTCGGACGGCACCGCCACCACCCTCACCGCGCCCGCCCGCTTTTCCCTGCTGGCGCCCGCTTATCAGGCGAAGTACGACGTGTCGCGAGCGGACTTCAAACGCGCGATGACCCGCGTGGCGTGGAAGAACCACTACAACGGAGCGCGCAACGAGCGCGCCCAGTTCCGCTCCGAGGTCGCCGAGGAGACCATCGCGGCCGCCGCCCCGGTCGCCGGCGACCTCGGCGTGTTCGACTGCTCCGGAGTCAGCGACGGCGCCGCGGCGGCGATCATCGTGCGCGCCGAGGACGCGTACCGGTTCACCGACCGGCCCCTGTTCATCAAGGCACTGGCCTTCGCCGCCGGGCCGGGCACCGGCACCTTCGACCCGGACTACGACTACACCACCTTCGAAGAGGTCGTGCGCTCCACACAGGACGCATACGCCCAGGCCGGCATCGAGTCCGCCGCCGACGACCTGATGATGGCCGAAGTGCACGACTGCTTCACCCCGACCGAACTGGTGCTGATGGAAGACCTGGGATTCTCCGCCCGCGGCGAGGCCTGGCAGGACACCCTGAACTCTCGATTCACCCTCACCGGCGACCTCCCGGTGAACACCGACGGCGGGCTGAAGAGCTTCGGCCACCCGATCGGCGCCTCAGGCCTCCGAATGCTGTTCGAATGCTGGCTGCAGCTGCGCGGCGAAGCACCACCGCCCGCAGCGCCAAGTCCGGCACCGGGGCAAGCGATACGGCCTCACCCACAACCTCGGTGGTGGCCCGGGCGAGTGCGTGTCGTTCGTTTCGGTCGTCGGCCCCGAGCCCGGCTGAAACCCGGCCACCGGGTCGTCCGCGCTCGGGATGCCGCGGTCGAGTTCCAGGAACCACTTGGTGGCGAACGATGCTTCGGGCCCTCGATCTGGTCTTTCCCGCGCAATCCCGTCAGGTGCGCAGTAGGTGCCTGCGCAGCTCCGGCACGACCACATCCCACACGGCAGGAGGTGGGATCTCATGACCCACTCCCTCCAGGCGCACGAGCCGGGCTCCTGGAATCAGGGTGTCCACCAGTCCATCGACTGGCCGCCGCCTGCGATGAGCAGCAGTGCGGGGGCGTCGTCGGGTCCCCGGCGCTCGATCGCCAGCTCGATGCCGTCGAGTTCGAGGATCTCCATCGCTCCCCCCAGTGGTTGCAAGTCGCAATCAGTCATCACGCTAGGAGGACCGATGACAAGATGCAACCACTTCTCGGAGTGGCGCGAGCACCTCCCCACGTTCCGGGTGCTCGCCAGGCGCGTTCAAGGCTTCGAGCCGAGAACCGCGACCAGGGCCTCGTAAGTCTGCTCGACCGCACCTGCCACGCTCGTTACGACGACGGCCGCCGGCCTCAGTCGAAGCACATCAGTGAGTTGATCGTACATAGCCGCCAGGCGCGAAGGGCCACCTTCGCGATCGACGATCTCCTTGACCAGGCGGTGCCAGGGATCATCGTCCCCGCCGCGGCGGGCGAAGCGTTCCGCGGACCGTTCCTTGGTGTCCATCAACACGATCTCGCAGAACTCGGCGCCGTTGTCGTACGCGACGGCCGCGAAGCGCTCGATCTCGCTCAATCGCCCCAAGAACTGCGGCATGATGATGTCGCGGCCGGCTCGCAGGTGCGTGCCCGCCATGCTCAAGGCAATCGGCCGAACGATCTCCCCGGTCTCCGCAAACCGATCGCGCCAGCCACCGATCAATCCCCGCAGCTGGTCGATGTCAAGGTTGAGCACACCGACGTGATCGTCCACATAACGTCGCGCGAGCGTCGACTTGCCGATGCCGGGCGGCCCATTGAGATGGATGAGGCGAGGCACGCCGTGCAGTCTAGGTCCTCCGGCGTGTCGCATGCGTGATTTCCCGGCTCCTCGGGCTTGTTCGACCCTCGCCTGCAGGGCGTACATGAGATCGGTGACAGCGGTCGAGCGCGGTGAACCAAAAGTGTTCTGGGATCAGGAAATAAGGAAAGAGCTTTCTTCCTGGGCCGGCTCCTCGCAATACATGATCCCGAGCATGACCGGGATCGTCGTATTGGTGCCGGTGATCGAGTGCAGATCCTGGAGGATGCCGAGTTGATCGCCATCGCTCTCGCGAACCGCAGCTGGCCGCTCGATCGCTGGCGGCGGGTCGGCATCTCGGTCGTCTTCCACCCCATCCAGATGCCTGAATCGTTGTGTACGACGGTCGAGCTTCACCGCGTCGAAGCCGTCTCCGACGGCGTTCGCGCCTACCGCGGAGTAGGGCGGTACTTCACTCTGGACACTGGTCGTCGCATCCCATACCGTCCGGTCGGACAGCTGCGGCCCGTCCCCCGGAAGGGCCCGGCTCCGGTGGATCGGAACGGCTTGCGCAGGATCAGAATCCGTCTAATTCAGACAAATCCGATGCGTCGATATTCGCGAGTAGGCAAGGAGCAGGGCATGACCTTCCTCGAAGATGCCACAGCGATGCAGGGTGACCTGGTCGAGCTGCGCAAGCGGCTGCACAGCCATCCGGAGATCGGGCTCGAACTGCCACGTACCCAGGAGGCGGTGCTCTCCGCGCTCAGGGGACTCCCCCTGGAGATCACGACGGGCACGAGGACGACGTCGGTCACCGCGGTGCTCCGTGGTGGGCGACGGGAGGCCGCGGACCCGAAGACCGTGCTGATCCGCGGCGACATGGACGCGTTGCCGGTCGATGAGGAGACCGGGCTGGACTTCGCCGCGACGAACGGCGCGATGCACGCCTGCGGGCACGACCTGCACACCACCTCGCTCGTCGGCGCCGCGAAACTGCTGTGCCAGCATCGCGACACGCTCAAGGGCGACGTGGTGATGATGTTCCAGCCCGGCGAGGAGGGCTTCGACGGCGCAGGTGTCATGATCGAGGAAGGCGTCCTCGACGCTGCCGGCAAGCGCGTCGACGCAGCCTTCGGCATGCACGTGTTCTCCGGTCAGCTGCCGTCGGGGCTGTTCACCAGCAAGGCCGGGACGGTCATGTCCGCGTCGCACGGTCTTTCCGTCACCGTCCGCGGAGCCGGTGGCCACGGGTCGGCTCCGCACCGGGCGAAGGACCCGATCGTCGCGGCAGCGGCGATGGTCACCGCACTGCAGACGATGGTGACCCGCACCTTCGACATCTTCGACCCCGTCGTGATCACCGTCGGGCGATTCACCGGTGGCACGAAACGCAACGTCATCCCGGACACCGCGGCATTCGAAGCGACCGTTCGCTGCTACAGCGAGGCGAACGCGGACCTCCTCGCCTCCTCGATCCAGCGCACGCTGGAGGGCGTCGCGGCATCGCACGGCGTCGACGTCGAGTACCGGTTCGAGAGCGAGTATCCGACGACCGTCAACACGGCTGCCGAGGTCGACTTCGGCGCCGACGTGGTCCGCAACGTCCTCGGCGAGGAGCGCTACCAGGAGATGCCCCACCCGGTGTCGGGGTCGGAGGACTTCTCCCGGGTCATAGCCGCCGTCCCCGGTGCGTTCCTCGGCATCGGCGCTACCCCGCCGGGGCTCGACCCGGATGCCGCCCCGATGAACCACTCGCCACGCGCGGACTTCGACCCGGCCGTGCTCTCCGACGCGGCCGCCATCTACGCCGGCCTCGCCGCCCGCAGGCTGGACGCATTCGCCGAGGAGGCGACATCGTGAGCGACACACCTCAGTCCAGCGGCCACATCCAGACTTCCGCTGACCAGAGCAAGGCCCGCACGCTCTTCGGCATCGGCTCCGGCAATGCGATGGAGTGGTTCGACTGGGGCGTCTACACCACCTTCACCCCGTTCTTCGCCTCGCAGTTCTTCCACAGCGACGACCCCGTCTCCGACGTGCTGAAGACGCTCATCGTGTTCGCGGTCGGGTTCATCGCCCGCCCGTTCGGCGGCGCATTGTTCGGCTGGATCGCCGACAAGATGGGCCGCAAGCTCTCCATGTCGCTGTGCGTCGCGCTCGCCGCGGGCGGCAGCCTGCTGATCGGCATCTCGCCGAACTACGCCACCATCGGCATCGGCGCCTCGCTCATCCTGGTCCTCGCCCGCCTCGCCCAAGGCCTCGCGCACGGCGGCGAACTGCCCTCTGCGCAAACGTACATCGCCGAGACCGCGCCCAAGGAGAAGCGCGGACTGTGGTCCAGCCTCATCTACTTCTCCGGCACCATCGGGCAGCTCACCGGCACCCTGCTCGCCGCCGTGCTCTCCACGATGCTGACCACCGAGTCGATGAACGCCTACGGCTGGAGGCTGCCGTTCATCATCGGCGGTGTGTTCGGGTTCTACGCGCTGTTCATGCGCTTGCGCATGCACGAGACCGAGGCCTTCGTCGAGGAAGCCATCCACGACGACCCCACCGGGAACGAGGACGAGGATCACCTTCACACCAAGAAGGGCGCCATCTGGCAGACCGTCAAGGCACATCCCAAGCTGCTCTTCCAGGTCATCGGCATGACCGTGGGTGCGACCGTCCTCTACTACGTGTGGGCGATCTCGGCCCCCGCGTACGCCATCAGCGTGATCAAGGTGCCGGCGGCTCAGGCGTTGTGGGCCGGGGTCGGGGCGCAGATCGTCTTCCTCGTCGCCGTCCCCCTGTTCGGCGCGCTCTCGGACCGGATCGGCCGCAAGCCGATCCTGCTGACCGCGGTCGTCGGTCTCTCGATCCTGAGCTTCCCGCTGAACGCGATGCTCAACGAGTCGGCGTGGTCGTTGTTCTTCGCGATGTCGATCGCGCTGATCTTCCTGGCCATGTCGACGTCCATCGGGCCCGCCGTCTACGCGGAGATCTTCCCGACCCGGATCCGGGCGATCGGGCTGGCCGTGCCCTACTCGATCGCCGTGGCGCTGTTCGGCGGCACCGCCCCCTACCTGCAGACGTTCTTCGCCAGCCAAGGCATCTCCAGCGCGTTCACCTGGTACAGCATTGCGCTCGGCCTGATCAGTGGCCTCGTCGTGCTGACGCTGCCGGAGACGAAGGGCATCGACCTGAAGGACAAGTCGGTCGGACAGCACGGGCGTCGCAAGGCATTGCGCGAGGTGCCGGGCTGAGAGCGCCGGGCTGGTCAGGGGGCTACGTCGCTCCCTGACCAGCCCGGCCCGCTCCTCGTGCGGTGCCATAACTCGGTGCGCGGGTTGACCTCGTGGCTTGCTGATCGGAGTCAAGCGGCTCGGGTGCACTCGTCGATCAGTCCGTTGAGGACTTCGCGGCGCCGGATGGGATCGTCGCCGGATCGAGTGCGGGCGGGCGTTGGTCGCTCTGATGTGGACGATGGACCTTGAAGTGGTCCGATTGACGTTGCCTGGTTCATACGCGCATCTCCAGCAAGGGACGGCCGGTTCCCGTGGTGACGAGCAGGAGCGACACCTGGTCACGGGGAATCGCGGACGCGCCCGACAGCCGGGCTTCACTGGTCGGAGTCCGCGACCACGTGGCAGCCTGCTCCGCTCGGCCGTCGCGGGCCACCACCCAGGCCACGAAGCGTTCGTCCGGCGGCAGGTTCTCCACGTGCAGCGACACCGCCGTCCCCCATGGACGGCTCTCCAGCTTGCCGTGCCCGTGCGATGCCACGCCCGCAGCCGCCACCAGCTCGGACCCCTGCGGTTCCCACGAGACCGCGGCCATGCCGCCGAGGGTTCCCACGCCGAGCAGCACCACTGCGGCGACGGCCAGCAGCCACCTCCGGCTTCGCGGTGGCGCCGCTCGTTCGGTGCGGGCTTGCTCGATCAGCTTCGCCCACTCCGGCTCGGACGGTTCGATCGGCTCCGGCGGTGGACCGGCGCGGTGCAACAATCCGGGAAGCCCCGCGTAGCCGGACAGTTCTTCCCTGCATTCCGCGCAGTGGCCGAGGTGTTCCTCGAAACGCCGGCGCTCTTCCGGGTCCAGACCGCCGAGCACGTAGGCCCCCAGCAGCCTGCGAACTTCCGCGTGCTCCTCGTTCACCGGACCACTCCCATCTCCTCCAAGGCCGTTCGCAGCGATCGCACCGCGTAGTAGGCGCGGGACTTCACGGTGCCCTGTGGAATCCCCAGTTGTTCCGCCGCTTCGGCAACGCTGCGCCCCTGGAAGTACAACGCCACCACGACTTCGCGGTGCTGGGCCGACAGCCGCTGGAGCGCTTCACCGACGAGCCAGCCGTCCAGCAGCCGGTCCAGGTCGTCGGCCACCGGCAGCGATTCGACGACCCCATCGTCGCGGACGAGGCGCGGGCGACGCTGCTCGGCGCGCCAGTCGTCGATCAGGATGTTCCGCGCGATCGAGAACAGGTACGACCGGGGGTCGCCGCGGCCGGGATCGATCGAATCGAGGTTGCGCCACGCGCGGAGCAGCGTCTCCTGCACGACGTCTTCGGCCCGCTGCCGGTCTTCCGTGTACCGCAGGACGAACGCGGTCAGCATGCCCCCGTACTCCTCGTACATCGCACGAAGCAGTCGCTCGTTCGCACTCATCGCACTCCGTCCTGCGTCAGCCGCATTCTCCCGCGACCGGGTGTACGTCGCGCGCACCCGGCCGGTTCAGTGATCCCGGCTACCTTCTTGCGCTGAACCGCCGCGCGACCGCAGACGTACGGGGAGTCGAGGCAAACGAACGGAAGGGAACACCATGCAAATGCGCGGAATCGCGGTCCTGGCCACCAGTGCCTGCATGATCACCATCGCGGCGTGCGGGACGAGCGAGCAACCCGGCTCCCAGCAGCAGCAGCCGGCCGGCACGCCTGCACCCGCTGCTACCGTGGTCGGCACCCGCACCGCACCCACCGGTGACTACCTGGTCGACGCATCGGGCCGGACTCTCTACCTCTTCACCAAGGACGAACCCAACACCTCCCGGTGCGAGGGCTCGTGCGCAGCGAATTGGCCGCCGCTGAGCGGAACTCCGCAGGCCGGCCCCGGGGTGGACCTGGCGAAGCTCGGAACCGTGAACCGCCCCGACGGCAGCCGGCAGATCACCTTCGCCGGAAAGCCGCTCTACTACTTCGCAGAAGACATGGCTGCCGGAGACGTCAAGGGGCAGCACAAGATGCACGCTTGGTATCTCGTCAGCCCCAACGGCGAAGCGATCAAGACCGCCGCGCCGACCGGCTGAACCGCGATGGGCCGTTCTCGGGCAGCCGGCCCTGCCCGAGAACGCCTGTTCCACCGCATCAGTGCAGCGCACCGCAGTCGAAGCAATGGAGCGTTTCTCATCCTGATCGGCCCGCAGCCGCGGGCCGCGAAGCTGCACGTCGATGAGGTGTCGCATGCGCCGCAGGCGCATAGCCCACCTAAGACACTTGCACCGCCGCGGGTTCACGGTGCCCACCCCTCCGGGGTTCCCTCGGCGAGGACGGCCCTGACGCCGTGTATTGGGCATACATCAGTCAGGGCACCCACAGACCAGGGAGCCTCTGAGGTTCCGCCACCCGCACCGCCACGCAAAACGAGGTTGGAAAAACCTCATTTGGACGCTCGTCGCGCACCACGCCGATGTGACCGGCACCACTTCGATCGGTTGAACGATGCGGCTTCGATCCGCGTATTCCTCCCGGAGTTTCCGTGTTCAAGGAGGAGACATGAGCGATGACGTGGAAGGCTCCCGCCTGCCACACCGCCCGGTGGTCAACCGTCGATCCGCACTCCTGGGACTGACCGGGGTGGCCGCTGCGGGCGCAACGAGCGTCGGCGCATTTCTCTACTCCGGCGGGTGGTTGAGCACCGACGAGTTGACACCGAAGCGAATCGCGGACCGGTTCGAGCAGGTGAACGGCAAGCACGACGGGTTCAGGCGCAACCACGCCAAGGGCGTGAGCGTCTCCGGATTCTTCGACAGCAACGGTTCGGGAGCCGCGGTCTCGAGAGCGGCGGTGTTCCAAGGCGGCCGCATCCCGGTGACGGGACGTTTCTCACTGTCCGGCGGGATGCCCTATGCCGCCGATGCCCACAGTACGATTCGCGGGCTCGGGCTGCTCTTCCACGTGCCGAACGGCGAGCAATGGCGCACCGCCCTGATCAACATCCCGGTCTTCCCGGATAGATCCGTGCAGGGATTCTACGAACGACTCCTCGCGTCCAAGCCACTTCCCGGTACGGGCAAACCGGACCCGCAGAAAATGTCCGGCTTCCTCGCCCAGCACCCCGAAACCGCCAAGGCGATGGAGATCATCAAGGCGAACCCGCCGACGTCCGGCTTCGACAACAGCACCTTCAACAGCCTGAACACGTTCCTGGCGACCAACGCGGCGGACGTGACGACTGCGATTCGCTGGTCGCTGGTGCCTCCTCACCCCGCAGCGCCGGTGCAAGCGGCTGCCCCTGCCGGGAGGGACTACCTCTTCGACGAACTGGTCGGCAAGGTGGCGAAGAACCCGTTGCAGTGGCGTTTGATCCTGACCGTCGGCCAACCGCACGATCCCACGGACGATCCGACCATCCCGTGGACGGGCGACCACCAGAAGATCGACGCGGGCATGCTCACGATCGACTCCGTGCAGACCGAGGCGAGCGGCAATGCCCGGGATATCAACTTCGACCCCCTCGTACTGCCCGACGGGCTGGCGGCCTCCGATGATCCATTGCTCAGCGCCCGCTCGGCCGTTTACGCCCAGTCGTTCACGCGGCGAGCCGGCGAACCCAAGCACCCCGGTGCGATCGACGTGGCGAAGGGGCCCCGATGAGCAGGAATCTCCAGAGCCAGCGTTTCACCGTTCTCTCCCGCCTACTGCACTGGACGATGGCCGTCATGGTGATCGCGATGCTGTTCATCGGAGTCGCCATGGTGGTCTCCCCCACCGCCTACGACGCGTTGCGGTCTGTTCACCGTCCGCTGGGGGTCGCCGTCCTCGTGCTTGCCGTGGTCCGCGTCGTCAACCGGCTCCTGCACCGACCGCCACCACATCCACCGACGATGTCGCGGCCTGAGCGCGTTGTGGCAATCGGGTCCGAGTTGCTCCTCTACGGCCTGCTGCTCGTGCAACCACTCGTCGGCTGGGGAATGACGTCAGCAGCCGGAACGCCTGTCGTGCTGTTCGGAAGCCTGCGCCTCCCGCGCATCCTACCGGCCGACCCCACCCTGTACGCCGCGCTCCACCAAGCGCACACGGTCCTGGCTTACCTGCTCTTCTTCGCCTTCGTGGCGCACATGTCGGCGGTGCTGTTCCACAGTCTCGTCCTGCGCGACGGGCTGCTCGACCGCATGGCGTTCTGGCCTGCCGCACGCGGAAAGGAGCAGTCGCCATCCGACGCGGACGGCACCTCGGCCGGCACGTAGGCGGATGATGCCCTGATGATCAGCCGCAGACGCCACGGCTGACATGCGCACTGCCGCCGAGTGCCGGAGTCGGTGATCGGCCGACCTCGGACCTTCCTATATCGTCCCCATCACGCTCACGTCCGCCTGATGAGGTGTGGATCACTGAAATTGATGCGTCGAGGCAGTCGGGAGGGGCGCCGGCCGGGTCGATTTGGCGATGCCAAACGATTTTCGGGGCGCACCACGCCAGGGTTTCGACATATCCATACCCACCGGTAGCCAGGATGGTGTGCTTAGCGGGGCATTGCCGCCCCCAGGAGAGATAGCTGCAGGAGGTCTGCTCGGTGTTCAGTCGTGTTGCGATCGTCAATCGTGGGGAAGCTGCGATGCGGCTGATCCATGCCGTGCGGGAGGTCGCGGCGGAAACCGGGTCCCGGATCGAGACCGTGGCCCTCTATACCGACGCCGACCGCACGGCCGCCTTCGTGCGCGAGGCCGATCTGAGCTACGACCTCGGCCCGGCGCAGGCGCGCCCCTACCTCGATCTCGGCGTCCTGGAGCGGGCGCTGACCGAGACCGGGGCCGATGCGGCGTGGGTCGGCTGGGGCTTCGTCGCCGAGGACCCGGCGTTCGCCGAGCTCTGCGAGAAGGTGGGCGTGACCTTCATCGGGCCGAGCCCCGAGGCGATGCGCCGGCTCGGCGACAAGATCGGCGCGAAGCTGATCGCCGAAGAGGTCGGCGTCCCGGTGGCACCGTGGAGCCGCGGCGAGGTCGCCGACCTGGACGCGGCGATCCGCAGCGCGAACGAGATCGGCTACCCGCTGATGCTGAAGGCGACCGCCGGTGGTGGCGGCCGCGGCATCCGGGTGATCAACGACGAGCAGGAGCTGGTCGACGCCTACGAGCGCACCCGGATGGAGGCCGCGCGCGCCTTCGGCAGCGGCGCGGTCTTCCTCGAGAGGCTGGTCACCGGCGCCCGGCACGTCGAGGTCCAGGTGATCGCCGACGGGCAGGGCACGGCGTGGGCGCTCGGGGTGCGGGACTGCTCGATCCAGCGGCGCAACCAGAAGGTCATCGAGGAATCGGCCTCCCCGGTGCTCAGCGCCGAGCAGAGCGGCGAGCTCAAGGCCGCCGCCGAGCGGCTCGCCCTCGCCGTGGACTACCGGGGCGCGGGGACCGTGGAGTTCCTCTACCACCCAGGCGAGCGGCTGTTCGCCTTCCTGGAGGTCAACACCCGCCTCCAGGTGGAGCACCCGATCACCGAGGCCACCACCGGCGTCGACCTGGTCAAGGCCCAGCTACACGTGGCGTCCGGCGGCAAGCTGGCGGGTGAGCCGCCCGCCGAGCGCGGGCACGCGGTCGAGGCCCGGCTGAACGCCGAAGACCCGGACCGCGACTTCGCCCCCTCCCCCGGCAAGATCGTCCGCCTGGACTTCCCGGCCGGTCCCGGCATCCGCGTGGACACCGGGGTCGGCGAGGGCGACACCATTCCCGCCGACTTCGACTCCATGATCGCCAAGATCATCGCGTTCGGCCGGGACCGTGACGAGGCACTGGGCCGGCTGCGCCGGGCGATGGCGCAGACCACGGTCATCGTCTCCGGCGGCGCGACGAACAAGAGCTTCGTGCTCGACCTGCTCGACCGGCCCGAGGTGATCGAGGCCACCGCCGACACCGGGTGGATAGACCGGGTGCGCGCGCAGGGCGAGCTCCAGGCACACCGGCACTCCGCGATCGCGCTGGCCGCGGCCGCCATCAAGGACTACGAGGACGCCGAACTCGCCGAACGGCAGCGGTTCCTGGCCGCCGCGCACGGCGGCCGCCCCCAGGCGCGCCACGAGAGCGGCCGACCGCTGGACCTCAAGCTCCGGGGCGTCGGCTACCGGGTGCAGGTGGCGCGCGTGGGGCACCAGCGGTTCCGGGTCGGCATCGGCACCGCAGGCGGCGGCGACGTCCACCCCGCGGACGTCGAGGTCGAGCGGTTCGACACGCACGCCGGGCAGATCTCGGTCAACGGGCAGCGGTACCGGCTGGTCACCGACACCCACGGTCCTGTGCACTTCGTCGAGGTCGACGGCGTCGCCCACCGGGTCAGCCGGGACGAGGGCGGTGTGCTGCGCGCACCGGCGCCTGCCCTGGTGGTCGCGACCCCGCTGGAGGTCGGCGCCGAGGTCGAAGCGGGTGCTCCGGTGCTCGTGCTGGAGAGCATGAAGATGGAGACCGTGGTGCGCGCGCCGTTCCGCGCGAAGCTGCGGGAATGCAGGGTGCGGGCGGGCAGCCAGGTCGAGATGGGCGCGCCGCTGCTGCGGCTGGAGCCGCTCGGCGACCAGGACGAGGCCGGCCCCGAGCAGCCATCCGAAGAAGCCGCCGCCGACCTCGCCCTGCCCCAGCGGCCGAGCGGCCTCAGCGCGCGGCAGCGGGCTACCCGCGGTCAGCAGGACCTGCGCGGTCTGCTGCTCGGGTTCGACGTGGACCCGCACGACGAGCGCCGGGTGCTGGCGGACTACCTGACGGCCCGGGCGGAACTCGCCGAGGCCGGGCAGCGCCCGCTCACCGAGGAGATCGAACTGCTCGCGCTGTTCGCCGACCTCTCCGAGCTGAGCCGCAACCGGCCGGTCGGGGAAGAGACGAAGGCGGACTCGCGGGTGCACAGCCCCCGCGAGTACTTCCACACCTACCTGCAGAGCCTGGACGTCGAGCGGGCCGGGCTGTCCGAGACGTTCCAGCAGCGCCTCGTCCGGGTGCTCGGTCACTACGGGGTCCACGAGCTGGACCGGGCGCCCGAGCTGGAAGAGGCCGTCTTCCGGATCTTCCTCGCCCAGCAGCGCGCCACGACGGGCGCGGCGGTGGTGACCGACCTGCTGCGGCAGTGGCTCGCCGAGGCACCTCCGTCCAGCGCGGCTCGCCAGGCCGCGGGCCTGGCGCTGGAACACCTGATCGCGGCCACCCAGCTCCGGTTCCCCGCCGTCTCCGACCTGGCTCGCACCGTGGTCTTCCGCTGGTTCGCCCAACCCATGCTGCGGCGCCACCGCGCGGAGGTCTACGCGGGCGTGCGTGAGCACCTGCGCCACCTCGACGAGCACCCGGACGCACCGGACCGGGCGGAGCGGATCTCCGCCATGGTCACCAGCGCCGAACCGCTGGTCCGGCTGGTCGGGCAGCGCATCGGCCGCGAGGGCACCGACCCGGCGCCGTTGCTGGAGGTGCTCACCCGCCGCTACTACGGCAACCGGGAGCTCGAAGACGTCCGCACGACCCGGGCCGCGGGCTGCACGTTCGTCAGCGCCGGGCACCGGAGCGCGCGCACGCGCGTGGTGGCCACCGCGGTGGACTTCGCTGCCCTGCCCGACGCCGTGCGGGCGTTGGGCGAACTGGCGCCGGACGGCGATCTGGTCGCCGATATCTACCTCGTCTGGGCAGATCAGCCCGAAGACACCGACGCGATGGCGGCAGAGCTGGCCGAGGTGCTCGCGGCCCAGCCGCTGCCGAGCCAGGTCAGCCGGATCACCACCACCGTGGCGGGCCGCAGCGGCGCGGTGATGCACCACCACTTCACGTTCCGGCCGTCGCCGGCCGGCTTCGCCGAGGAACGCCTGATCCGCGGGCTGCACCCGCTCATCGCCGAGCGGATGCAGTTGGAGCGGCTGAGCGAATTCGACCTCACCCGCCTGCCGTCGGCCGACGAGGAGGTGTACCTCTTCCGCTGCGTGGCGCCGGACAACCCGTCCGACGAGCGGTTCGTGGCACTGGCCCAGGTGCGCGACCTGACGCCGCTCCGGGACGACGACGGCAGGCTCGTCGCGCTGCCGGCCGCGGAAGGCGTGCTCACCGCGTGCCTCGACGCGGTCCGCAAGGCGCAGGCGAAGCCCGGCGCGAACAACGGGAACAACCGGTCCGGCACCAACCGGATCACCATCTACGTGTGGCCGCCGAACGAGCTGTCCACGGACGAGCTGAACACCGTCGCGCAGCGGGTATTGCCCACGACCGCGGGTGCCGGGCTGGAGGAAGTGCTGTTCCTCGGGCGCCGGCGCGACCGGGAGACCGGCGAGCTGAGCGAATTCGCCGTGCGGATCGGCTACGACGCCGGCACCGGGATTCAGCTGTCCGTCATCGAACCGCCGACCGAGCCGATCGAGCCGCTGGACAGCTACCGCCAGAAGGTGCTGCGCGCCGCCAAGCGCGGCACCGCCTACCCGTACGAGCTGACCGGCATGCTCGCCGGGCCCGACGGCACGTTCGTCGAGCACGACCTCGACGAAACCGGCGCGCTGGCGCCGGTGGACCGCCCGAAGGGCCAGAACTCGGCGGCCATCGTCGCCGGCGTCGTCAGCACACCGACCGAGCGCCATCCCGAGGGCGTGACCCGGGTGATGCTGCTGGGCGATCCGACCAAGGCGCTCGGCGCGCTGTCGGAACCGGAGTGCTCGCGGGTGATCGCCGCCCTGGACCTGGCCGAACGGCTGCAGGTGCCGCTGGAGTGGTTCGCGCTGTCGGCAGGTGCCCGGATCTCGATGGACTCCGGCACGGAGAACATGGACTGGGTGGCCGCCGCGCTCAAGCGGATCGTCCAGTTCACCCAGGACGGCGGCGAGATCAACATCGTGGTGGCGGGGATCAACGTCGGCGCCCAGCCGTACTGGAACGCCGAGGCCACGATGCTCATGCACACCAAGGGAATCCTGGTGATGACGCCGGATTCGGCGATGGTGCTGACCGGCAAGCAGTCGCTGGACTTCTCCGGTGGCGTGTCGGCCGAGGACAACTTCGGCATCGGCGGCTACGACCGGGTGATGGGGCCGAACGGCCAGGCCCAGTACTGGGCACCGAACCTGGGTGCCGCGCGCGATGTGCTGATGGCGCACTACGACCACACCTACGTCGTCCCCGGCGAGGCCGCGCCGCGGCGTGCCGGGACCGCCGACCCGCACGACCGGGACATCTCCGGTTTCCCGCACGCGTTGGCCGGCAGCGACTTCTCCACGGTGGGCGAGATCTTCTCCGCCGCGAGCAACCCGGACCGCAAGAAGTCGTTCGACATCCGCACGGTGCTGCGGGCCGTCGCCGACCAGGACCACCCCGTTCTGGAGCGCTGGGCGGGGATGGCCGACGCGGATACCGCGGTCGTGCAGGACGCGCACCTCGGCGGCTGGCCGGTGTGCCTGCTCGGGATCGAATCGCAGCCGGTGGCGCGCCGCGGTTTCCCGCCCACCGACGGGCCGGACTCCTACACCGCCGGGACGTTGTTCCCGCGCTCGTCGAAGAAAGCGGCGCGGGCGATCAACGCGGCGAGCGGGAACCGGCCGCTCGTGGTGCTGGCGAACCTGTCCGGGTTCGACGGCTCGCCGGAGTCGATGCGGAAGCTGCAGCTGGAGTACGGCGCCGAAATCGGCCGGGCCATCGTGAACTTCCGCGGCCCGATCGTGTTCTGCGTGATCTCCCGGTACCACGGCGGCGCCTTCGTGGTGTTCTCCAAGGCGCTGAACCCGAACATGACGGTGCTCGCCGTGGAGGGCTCGTTCGCCTCGGTGATCGGCGGCGCGCCGGCGGCCGCGGTGGTCTTCGCGGGCGAGGTCAACACGCGAACGGCGAACGACCCCGCGGTGCGCGAGCTCGAAGAGCTCGTCGCCGAGACCGACGGCACCGAGCGGGCGACGCTGAACCTGAAGCTGGCCGATGTCCGGGCTGCGGTGCGCGCGGAGAAGCTCGGCGAGGTGGCGGCGGAGTTCGACCGGGTGCACAGCATCCAGCGGGCCGTCGAAGTCGGCTCGGTCGACGCGATCGTTCGCGCCGACGAACTGCGGCCGCGGATCATCGACGCCATCGAGAGCGGAATGCGCCGGGCGTAACCGGTTCCGGGGCATGAGGCAGGCCCGTTGACCGCGCGAAAGCGTTGGTCAGCGGGCCTTCTCGCGCCTGGCGCGGGAGTTCCCGCCGGTCGCCGGTCACCGACTCCGCTGCCGACCGCGGGGCTCCTGCGGCAGAGATCGAGACCGCAGCGCAACCGGAAGCACTGCCGGACAGGGCCTTGAACCAGATGCTCGGCGACGACGAGTTCCAACTCCGCACCGCGTGCTTACACCTGAGCCGCCGGACCAAGGGACTTGCTGTTTCCTCGCCGGACGGGAAAACCCCAGCCAGGCGGCCGAAATCGGGTGATCGGGGGACGTCCTTCGGGAGCGGCTGGCATGATCGGCGCCCATGGGTTTGTTCGACATGAAGCCGAAGCTCGCCACCGTGCTGGGGAAGGCCTTCCGCTGCCTGGTGTGCGGCTGGCGGGAATTCTGGTCGCGCGAGGTCAAGCTGAACTCCACCGGAGCCGAGATGTTCGGCTTCGCGTGGGCGAATCAGTCCGCGCTCGGGCTGATCTGCGACCGGTGCGGCTATGTGCACGAGTTCGCCGGGCGGAGGCCGGAGCTGTACAAGGTCGCCACGGGCTACCCGGCCGGGACCGAGGACTAGCGGTCAGCCCGGTCGCGCTTGTTCGCACGGATCGTCCAGGCCCTTGAAGGCATCGAACACGAGAGGCTCCCCGCGAGGCAGTTCGACGGACCCCGCGGAATCACGCCGAAAGCGCCTTCCAGTCCAGGGCGCGTTTCTGGATCTTGCCGGTGGCGCCTTTGGGCAGGGCGTCGACGAATCGGATCAGGTGCGGCACCTTGTACGCGGACAGCTGCTCCTTCGCCCAGGCGCGGAGCTCCTCGGGGGCGATCTGCGCACCGGGGCGTGCGGTGATGACGGCAGCGACCTCCTCGCCGTACCTCTCGTCGGGTACGCCGATGACGGCCACCTCGACGATGTCCGGGTGCTGGTACAGCACCTCCTCGACCTCGCGCGGGTAGACGTTGTAGCCACCGCGGATGATGAGGTCCTTGGCGCGGTCGACGATGTAGAGGTAGCCATCCCCGTCCAGCCTGCCGAGATCACCGGTCTTCAACCACCCGTTCGCGAGATCGGCGGCCGTCTCCTCGGGGCGGTTCCAGTACCCCTTCATCACACTCGGCCCGCGGAGGTACACCTCCCCCACCTCATCTGCCGGGAGCGCGTCACCACCCGGGTCGCGGACCTCCACCGCGGTGCCGGGGAGCGGTAGTCCCACCGCCCCGGCCCGCTGCTCGTGGTCTGGAGAGTTGTACGTCGCGGCGCCGGTGGACTCGGTAAGTCCATAGCCTTCGAGGATGGTGCAGCCGAACCGCTCCGAGAACGCACTGATGACCTCGCCGGGGAGGGATGCGCCACCGGAGGAGGCGAGTCTCAGGTCGGCGAAATCATCGGGGCCGAAGTCGCCGGCGGCGTGCAGCATGGCGTTCCACATCGTCGGCACACCAGCGACCAAGGTGAGCCGGTCGCGCCGGATCATCCCGAGCATGGCTGCCGGGTCGAAGGGCGAGAGCAGGGAGATCGAACAACCGGCCGCCAGCACCGAGTTGAGGCAGACCGCCTGGCCGAAGACGTGGAACAGCGGGAGCCCGGTCCCGCAGCGGTCCGCCGCCGTGAGGTGCAGCTGTTCGACGAAAATCCGTGCGGTGTCGAGGAGATTGGCCACGGTGAGCTCGACACCTTTGGGCCGGCCGGTGGTCCCGGAGGTGTACAGCAGGACCGCCGTGCTCTGGCGGTCCAAGTCCACCGGGGCGTGCGCGGGCTCGCCTTCCTCTGCCGCAGCTCCCGGCCCGAGCACCCGCAGGTGCAGGGCGCGTTCTTCGGCCACGCGCTGCGCGGACTCCCGCGCTTCGTGCCAGGCAACCAGGAGACGGGCTCCGGAGTCCTCGACGACGTAGTCGATCTCGGGCGCGGTGGCCATGGTGTTCATCGTGATGACCACAGCTCCGATCAGGTGGGCGCCGAGGTAGGCGACCGCGAACTCGGGGACGGTGGGCGCCACCAGCAGCACCCGGTCTCCCGCCCGCACGCCGTGCGCCCGCAACTCCCCTCCGAAGGCGGCGGAAGCGTCGCGCAGCCGCGCATAGCTCCACACGTCTGCGCCTGCCCTGACCGCCGCCGCGTCCGGCGTCGCGGCGGCGTGCTCCCACAATGATCCAGCGACGCTGGGCATGTTCCTCCAAGCATCAGGCGATCGCAGCGATGCCAGGTCGATATGGCTTCAGCGAAGGGCCGTCGTGCTCACGACGGCAGGTCGACCAGCCCGGCGAGCACTCCGCGGTGGTGAGCTGGAAGGCCCCGACCGATCTGGTCCGCCTTCGCCCGCTTGAGGTAGAGGTGCACCGGGTGTTCCCAGGTCATACCGATGCCGCCGTGCAGCTGCACCGCCTCCTCGGCAGCGTGGACCGCCGCATCGCTGCAGTACGACGACGCCACCTCGGCCGCGATCGCCGCGTCGTCCGCTCCCGCGGCCGAAGTGCCGGCTGCGTACCAGGCCGCGGCCGAAGCGGACTCCACCTCGACGAAGAGGTCCGCGAGCCGGTGCTTCAACGCCTGGAACCCACCGACCGGTCGGCCGAACTGGCGCCGGATCTTGAGGTACTCCACCGTCGTCTCGAAGCACCAAGCCGCCACACCCGCCTGCTCGGACGGCAACAGCGCCGCGCTCGTCGCCAGCGCCCGGCGGACTGCACCGGCGCCTGCGTCTGCTCCCACGACCAGCTCACCGGCGGCTCGGTCGAGCACCACGTCGGCAAGCGGCCGCGTCATGTCGAGGGACACCACCGGCGTCACGGTGGCCGCACTCGCCTGCACGGCGTGCACCTCGGTGCCCGCAGGCGTTTCCACCGCCGCCAGCAGGACATCAGTGTCGAGCACCCCCGCGACGCTGGTGACGTGTCCCGTCAGGCGTCCCGCCGCGTCCACTCCGATCGACGGAAGCGGTGAGTCCGCAGCCGCGGAGAAGGGCACCAACAGCGCGGCCGTGCGGTCACCGGAGGCCAGTTCCCGCACCAGCTCGGAGCCGCCGGCCAGCAGCACGGTGGTGGCCTCGACGGCACTGGAGAGGAACGGCAGTGGCGCGACGGACCTGCCCAGTTCCTGCAACACGACGGCGACCTCGCGGGCGGACGCGCCCGCACCGCCGCGGTTTTCGGGCACGAGCAGGCCGGCCAGCCCGAGATCGGATGCGACGACCTTCCACAGGGCCTGCGTCAACGCGTGGTCGCCTTCGTAGGCGCGCATCACCGAGACCGGCTCGCAGTGGTCCGCGAGCAAGTCGCGCAGCGTGCTCCGCAGGGACACCTCGACGTCGGTTTCGAGGAGGTTGATGTCGTCGCTCATCGCTTGAGGTCCTTCCAGGGGATGTCCTTGTCACCACGCGCCTCGACCGGCAGACCCAGCACGCGTTCGGCCACGATGTTGCGCAGGATTTCCGAGGTGCCTCCCTCGATGGAATTCCCCTTCGCGCGCAGGTACCGATAGCCGGCGTCGCGTCCGGTGAAGTCGACCTTGGCGGGGCGCACCAGGGTCCAGTCCTGGTAGCGCAGGCCGTCCTCGCCGAGCAGCTCCAGCTCGAGCCCGCTCAGCGCCTGGTTGATCCGCGCGAAGGTGAGCTTCAGCGCCGAACCCTCGGGGCCCGGCTGTCCCGCCGCGACCTTCTGGCGCAGTCGGGCCGCGGTGTACCGGGCGACCTCGGCCTCGACGTAGAGCCCCATCAGCCGGTCGTGCAGCTCGGGTGTGCGCTTGTCGGGGCGCTCCCGCCAGGTGCGCGCCACCGGGCCGAGGACGCCGCCTTCACGTGGGATCGGCTGCCCGCCGATGGAAACTCGCTCGTTGTTGAGCGTCGTGTTCGCAACCCGCCAGCCCTCGCCTTCCGCTCCGAGGCGGTGGCCGCCGGGAATGCGGACATCGGTGAGGAAGACCTCGTTGAACTCCGCCTCGCCGGTGATCTGGCGCAGCGGCCGCACCTCGACCCCGGGATCGGTCATGTCGCAGATGAAGTAGGTGATCCCCTGGTGCTTCGGCAGGTCGGGCGCTGTGCGGGCGACGAGGATCGCGAACCTGGCGAAGTGGGCGCCGGAAGTCCACACCTTCTGGCCGTTCACCACCCATTCTCCCCCACTCCCGGCGTCGCGGACAGCGCGGGTTCCCAGTGCCGCGAGGTCGGACCCCGCACCCGGCTCGCTGAAGAGCTGGCACCAGATCTCCTCCCCTGTCCAAAGTGGACGCAGAAACCGCTGCTTCTGCTCCGCGGTGCCGTAGGCGAGGATCGTCGGTGCGGCCATCCCCAGACCGATGCCGTTGGTCTGCGAGCTGTTGTCCGGCGCACCGGCGGCTTCGAAGAGCTCGTCGACGAACGGTTGGAGCTCACGCGGCGAGCCGAGCCCGCCCAGGCCTTCGGGGAAGTTCACCCACGCCAGCCCGGCATCGAACCGGGCCCGGTTGAACTCCACCGGATCGCTGGTAGCCGGGTCGTGCTCGGCCAGGACCTCCTCGACCCGCCGACGCAGGTCGGCGTGCAGGGGATTGTCATGTTCCACCAGGGGTGCTCCTCAAGAGATTGAGATGGTGGTTCCGAAGCGCCAGGTGGCAGCGGTCTCCTCGTCGACGCGGATCCGCTGGTGGCTGCCTGCCGACTCACGCGACGTACACCACCCGGCCGACGGTGACGCCGTCGGCGAGGCGCTGGACGCCCTCGGCCACGGTGTCCAGGGCGAGCTTCTCGCTCACCAGCGGGCGCACGATGCCCTGGTCCGCCAGCGCGGCCAAGTCGCGATGGCACTCCCCGACCGAGGCCGGGTCGTGGGTGTTGTAGAGGCCCCAGTGCAGCCCCACGATCGAATAGTTCTTGACCAGCGCGTGGTTGAGCGCCGCGCTCTGGATCTCGCCCCCGGCGAAGCCGACGACCACTATTCGCCCTTCGAAGGCGATGCACTTGGTGGATCGCTGGTAGGTCTGGCCGCCGACCGGGTCGTAAACGACATCGGCGCCCCGACCACCTGTCTCGGCCTTGACCATCTCGACGAAGTCTTCACGGTGCCGGTCCACGACCACGTCCGCACCGAGGCTGCGGGCGTACTCGGCCTTCTCCGACCCGCCGACCACTCCGATGACGCGCGCTCCCGCCGCCTTGCCCAACTGGATCGCCGCGCTGCCGACGCCGCCTGCCGCGGCGTGCACGAGCAGGGTTTCCCCTTCCCGCAGGCCAGCCCTGCGGTGCAGGCCGAACCAGCCCGTCTGGTATCCGATGAACAGCGACGCGGCCTGGGCGTCGTCGAGCGATTCCGGTGCGGCGAACGTGGTCGCGGCGTCCATCAGCGCCATCTCGGCGAACCCGCCGTGCGGGAGCACGGACCCGCCGAGCACCCGCTGGCCGACAGCGATTCCGTCCACCTCGGCGCCGACCGCCACCACCTCGCCGCAGAGTTCCACACCAGGTGTGAAGGGCAGCGGAGGGCGCGTCTGGTAGCGCCCGCGGCACATCAGCACGTCGGGAAAGTTGGCTGCTGCTCCGAGAACTCGCACCGAGACCTGTCCTGGGCCCGGCTCGGGCTCGGGCACCTCGACGAGCTCCATCACGTCGCGAGGCTCCCCGAGCTCGGCGACCTGCCACGCCTTCATCTCACTCACCATCCGTTGTCCTGATCACGAATTTCGTACAGTCGAAGGAAAACCGTGCGGCCATCCCGGCGCTGAACCGCTTGCCGGCATCGGGAACACCCGCCGCATTGCTCGCGCATCGCCGGCTCATGACAGCCGCTACCACCACCGCCATCCCTTGGCCGCCGCCGGACGAATCGCCGGAGAATCACCGATTCCCGGCCAGCAGCCCCACCTCCGCACTGTCACGTGATGCGCTGGAGCGCGTCGGGCGTGAGGTCGGCGAGGGTCCGGTAGCCGTCGACGGCCATGATCAGATCGGCCTCGGCCAGCAGCGAGCGGAGGACGTGAACGACTCCGTCGGTGCCGCCGAGGGCGAGGCCGTAGGCGACGGGCCGACCGACACCGACGGCGGTGGCGCCCAAAGCGATCGCCTTGACGATGTCGGCGCCGCCGCGGATGCCGGAATCGAAGAGCACCGGCAGCCCATCCGCTGCCTCGACGACGGCCGGCAGGGCGTCGAGGGCGGGCAATCCGCCGTTGGCCTGACGACCCCCGTGATTGGAGCAGTAAATGCCGTCCACGCCCAGATCCTTGGCACGCCGCACGTCGTCGGGGTGGCAGAGACCCTTCACGATCAGCGGGAGCTCGGTGAGCGACCGCAGCCACGGCAAGTCGGCCCAGGTCAGCGGATTGCCGAAGATCTGCGTCCACATCAGGGCTGCGGCCTGCGGGTCTTCCTCCGGCGCGCGGTCCAGGCGCGCCCGGAAGACCGGGTCGCTGGTGTAGTTGGCCAGGCAGTGCCCACGCAGCTGCGGGAAGTTGCTCGTCGCCAGATCCCGCGGCCGCCACCCGGTGATCCAGGTGTCGAGGGTGACCACGATGCCTTTGAAGCCGGCGCGCTCGGCTCGATGCACGAGGCTCTCGGCCAGCTCCCGATCAGTGGGGGTGTACAGCTGGAAGAAGCCGGGTGTCGCACCGAATTCCGCTGCGACCTCCTCCATCGGATCGGCGGACAGCGTCGAGGCGACCATCGGCACGCCCGTGTTCGCGGCGGCGCGTGCGGTCGCGAGGTCGCCGTGTCCGTCCTGCGCGCAGATGCCGAGGACGCCGACCGGCGCCATGAACAGCGGAGCCGGCAGCGTCATCCCGAACAGGTCGACGGACAGATCGCGTTGCGCGGCTCCGACGAACATCCGGGGAACGAGACCCCAGCGTTGGAATGCGGTGGTGTTGGCCCGCTGCGTGTGCTCATCCCCGGCACCTCCTGCGACGTACGACCACACCGACGGCGGCAGTGCCGCCTGTGCCTTGGCCTCCAGCTCGGCGTGGACCATCGGGAACCGCGGCAGGATCCCGGCAAGGCCGTTGAGGTAGATCTCGTTCTGGTAGGAGCCGAACGGATGGCTCATGGGACATCCTTTCTTGGTCGGACGATCAGGCATCGGCTCCGACCGGACCGCGGGGTCAGCGCGACCAGGTCCGTTGCCCGCTGAGGTAGGTGGCCGAGACTTCGACCGCTTCGCGGAAGCGCTCGACGGGCACGGCGCGCGGGTCGCGGGAGAGGATCACGAGGTCGGCGCGCATCCCGGTGCGCAGCATGCCGATCTCGTCCTCCAGGTGCAGTTGCCACGCCGGATTGGTCGTGACCGCGCGCAGGGCTTCGTCGATGGTGAGGCGCTGGGATGTTCCGTGGATGCGACCGCTCTGCGATCGGCGGGTGAGCGCGGTGGCGACGCTGGACAGCGGATCAGTGGGTGAGCAGACGCCGTCGTTGTGCAGGGAGACGCGATGCCCCGCGTCCCAGGCCGACCGCGCGGACATCCAGCGGTCGGCGACCTCGGCGCCGAACAGGTCATCCGCCAGGACATCGCCCCACCAGCGGACGTGATCCATGAAAAGGCTGACGGTGGCGCCCATGTCGGCCGCGCGGCGGTACTGCTCCGCGGTAACGGCGCCGCAGTGCTCCAGCCGCGGCCGCATCGCCCGCAGCGCCTCCGGATCACCGGCTCCGGCGTACGCATCGAGAACGGCTTCGACGGTGACGTCCCCGTGGACGTGGCAGGCCAACGGGAAGCCTTGGGCCGTGAACGCGGCGGCCAGCTCGGCGAGCTGCTCCGGGCTGTAGTTCATCGGACCGTGCGCGCAGTGGTCCATGCCGATGCGGAGGGTCGCGTCGTTGTCCTTGAACGGGAAGCTGGTCGCGACGCTGCCCTGCCACGGGGTGCCGTCGGCCCACAGCTTCATGCCGGAGATGCCGAACATCTCGCTCGCGGGAGCGTGTCCGGCGAAGCGCCGTTCCCGCTCCGCGGCCAGCTCGGGAGTCCCGATGAGGTACGAGCGGATCCGCAGGACGGCATCCGGGCGTTCGGCGGCGGCGCGCAACGCCAGGACGTTCCGGGGATCCGTTGCCATGTCGGTCGCCGTGGTGATCCCCACCCGGGCGTGCTCGGCGAACGCCCAGTCCAGCGCGGCGGACGCCTGCGCGTCGTCGCGGAAATCCCCCAGCGCCTCGAAGAGGACCAGGAGAGCGGCCGTTTCCTGGACCTCGCCGGTGGGTTCGCCACTCGCGTCGCGGACGAACCGAGCCCCCGCCGGGTCGGGGGTGTCGGCCGTGATTCCCGCCGCGTGCAGGGCGGCGGTGTTGCCGTAGGCGGCGTGGCCGCTATTGGAGACCACCACGAGCGGAGCGTCTGGGCACAGCCCGTCGAGCAGCCGACGGGTGGGCAAGGCCAGATCTCGTTGCAGCAGCAGGTCGATCCCGTAGACGCCCACCGGCTTGCCCGGGGCGGCGGCCACGGCCGCTTTGATCCGATCGTAGACCTCCGCTCCGGTGGGCACGGTGAACGGACGGACGTCGATCGCGGGTGGGGCGAGGGTCAGGGCCATCGTCGAGGGATGCCCGTGGGCCTCGACGAAGCCCGGGAGCAGTGCCTGCCCTTCGATGTCGGACACCTGCGTGTCCGGGCCCCGCAACGCCAGGACATCGGCTGCTCGCCCCACTGCGATGATCACGCCGTCCCGGACGGCGAGGGCTTCGGCTACCGGAGCCGCCTCGTCCATGGTGAGGACCGGGCCTCCGGTGAAGATCAGCTCTGCCGAGTCGGCCACGATCTCAATTCCCTCCCGGGACATCGGGATGTCCCTGTTGGACGGTCAGCCACGGTGCGGCTGCGGTGAGCAGGTAGCGCACCCCCAGCTCGATGGACGGGTCGGGAACCGGAGCGAACAGCGCCGAGTGGTTGCTCGGGATGTGCGGCGGGATTCCGCTCTCCAGCAACGTCTTCCGGTCGACATCACCGAACGCGGCCTGGTCCATGCCGCCGAAGAGCCAGTACACCGACGGTGCGCCGAGGGCCGCGCCGAAAGCACCGAAGTCCTCGCTGCCCGTGACGGCCTGCGGCAGGGTGAACACCGGCTCCTCACCGAAGTTCTCGATGAACGCGCGGAGCACCGTTCTGGTCGCTGCCGGGTCGTTGACGGTCATCGGCAAGCTCTCGGTGAGCGTCACTTCCGGATCCCGGTCGGCTCCGGACGCCACGGCTTCGCCGTGGATGATCCGCCGCACGGCCGCCAGCAGCTGCTCCCGGAGCGCGGCGGCATCGCTGCGAACGCTGATGTGCAGCTCGGCGGTGGACGGGATGATGTTCGCCTTGGTCCCGGCGTGGATCGCACCCACCGTCACCACGGCCAGCCTGCCCGCCCCGACCTCCCGGGCCACCACCGTCTGCAAGCGCGTCACGATCGCAGCCGCCAGCACCACCGGATCCACGGTCGCCTCCGGCCTGGACCCGTGCCCGCCCCGGCCGAACAACCGGACCCGCAGGGTGTCGGCCGCGGCCATCACCAGACCCGGCCGGGTCCCGACGGAGCCCACCGGGGCCGGGCTGACGTGTTGGCCGAGGCACACGTCGGGTCGCGGGAACCGCTCCGCGAACCCGTCCTCGATCATCGCCGCAGCACCACCGACCTCCTCCGCGGGCTGGAAGACCGCCACCACCGTGCCCCGCCAGGCGTCCCGGTTCCTGGCCAGCAGCGCGGTGGCACCCAGCAGGCACGTGACGTGCATGTCGTGGCCGCATGCGTGCATCACCGGCACGTCGTTGCCGTCCGCGTCCACGGCGGTCCGGGTGGAGGCGTAGGGAAGGCCGGTCTCCTCCAGCACCGGAAGCGCGTCCATGTCGGCCCGCAGCAGCACCACCGGCCCGTCCCCGGAGCTCAGCACTCCGACCACGCCCGTGCCGCCGACCCCTTCGGTGACCGCCCACCCCTGCTCGCGCAGCCGGGAGGCGACGATCCGGGCCGTGCGCACCTCCTGGAACGACAGCTCCGGGTGGGCGTGCAGATCCCGGTACAACTCGTGCAGTGCCGGTAGCTGGTCGTCCAGACCGGCGAACTGGGCGGTCATGATGTCTCCGTTTCCGCTCGAATCGATGGCAAGGGCGATGACCCGGACTCGCCACGCGGGAACCGCACCAGCAGCGTCAGCAGTGCGGCGACGGCCAAGACCCCGGCCAGCAGGAGGAAAGCCGGGCCGAGTGATCCGGCGCTCTCCTTGACGGCGCCGACGAGCGTCGGGCCCGCCAAGCCACCGAGCTGTCCGATGCTGTTGATCATCGCGATACCGCCTGCCGCCGCCCGACCGGAGAGCAGTCGCGCCGGCAACTCCCAGAAAACGGGCAGCAGGCCGCTGGCCCCGAAGGAGGCCGCCGCCACGGCGACCAAGCTGAGCCCAGGCGGGAGCACCGCCGCAGCGGAGAGCCCGACCATGCCGATGAGCAGGCCGATGAGCAGGAGGCCGCGACTGTTGGCCGTCCGCCCCGCAAAGCGACCGAAGAACAGCAGGCCGATCGCGGCGACCACGGTCGGGACCGTGATCAGCACGCTGAACAGGGTCGTGCTGAGCTGGCCGAGCTGGCCGACGAGCGCCGCCAGCCAGAAGGTCACCCCGTTGGACACGAGGTTGTAGCACAGGTAGATCGCCGCCAGCAGCAAGACGCGTCGGTCCCGCAGGGCCTTCCCGAGGGAGAGCTGTTCCCGGCCCCGCACGGCCGCCGCTTCGGCCGCGATGGCGGCGCGCATGGCCTGCGCTGTCTCGCCGTCGAGCCACGAGGCCTCGCCCGGATGGTTGGGCAGCCACCGCGCCACCCACAGTCCGATGAGGACGGCGGGCAGCCCTTCGACGAGGAAGAGCCATTGCCAGCCGTGCAACCCGGCCGCCCCGTCGAGCCCCAGCAGGAGACCGGCCAGTGGTCCGCCCGCGACGCCGGCGATCAGCGGCCCCGCGAACAAGAGCGCGCTCGCGCGTCCCCGCTCCCGTTCGGGGAACCACTGCGTGATCAGGAACAGGACGCCGGGGAGGAAGCCCGCCTCGGCGATGCCGAGCAGCACGCGGAAGACGATCAGCGAGGTGGCGTCCCAGGACAGCGCGGAGAGCATGCTCACCGCACCCCAGGTGATCATGATCCGCGCGAGCCACCGACGTGCTCCGAGGCGGTAGAGGATGAGGTTGCTCGGCACTTCCAGCAGTGCGTAGCCGAGGAAGAAAGCTCCTGCCGCGGCGCCGAACACCGTCGCGCTCAGTTCGAGCGTGCGCGAGATGCTGGGTTCGGCGTAGCTCAGGTTCAGCCGGTCCAGGTACGAAAAGACGTACATCAGGACCAGCACCGGTATCAGCCGTCGCCTGGCCAGCGCGACACCCCTGTCGATCAAGGACTCGTCCATGGGTGCCGGCCGGGCGGGCTCGGGGACGGAAGCAGAGCTCATGTCGTCCTCCCCGAGCCGATCAGTCGAACAGGTCCGGTTGCTCTTCGGTGATGCGGTCCCACATGGGCCGGAACTGGAACCACCCGGACAACGGGCTGCCGATCTGCTCGCGCACCTGGAGGGCGGTCTCGCGGTCGATCTCGTGCGGATGCCCGGTCGCCATGGCCAGCAGCTGCGCCTGGCAGGAACGTTCCATGGTGACGAACCACCAGGCGGCCTCCGCCACGCTCTGGCCGACCGTCAGCAGGCCGTGGTTGGCCAGGACGACCGCCTTGTGGCCGCCGAGCGCGACACCGATCCGCCTACCCTCCTCCGTGTCGTTGACCACCCCGCGAAAGTCCTCGTACAGGCCGTGGTCCTCGAAGAACGCGCAGGCGTCCTGGGTGATCGGGGACAGATGCCGGCGCAGGGTGGCGAATGCCTTGCCGTGCAAGGAATGCGCATGGGCCGCCGCGACGGCGTCCGGTCGGGCCTTGTGCACTTCGGAGTGGATGCAGAACGCCGCGCGGTTCACCGGTCGGCGGCCCTCCACCACGTTGCCGGCGTGATCGACCAGGATCAGGTCGGAGACCTTGATCTGGCTGAAGCTCATCCCGAAGGGATTGACCCAGAACCACTCGGGGTTCTCCGGGTCGCGAGCCGTGATGTGCCCGGCCACCCCTTCCGAGAAGCCGAGCTTGCCGAACAGCCGGAAGGCGGCGGCCAGTTCCTGCTTGCGGTGCAGCCGCTCATCCTCCACCGAGTCGAAGGTGGGAGGGAGCATGGCCTGGAATCCGGGCGGGGTCGGTCCGAGTCCGATGTGCACTTCGGCAGCGGTCGTCTCCATCAGAAGTCTCCTCGGGGATCAACGGAACGAGTGGCGCAGTCGCTTCTCATACAGGGTCGTATTTCATACAGAGCTGTATGTCATACGATCCTGTATCGTGAAGGGCGTCACGTCCGGATGTCAATGCCCGTGGAGGAATGCGTTGCCGAGGGGACAGACCAAACGTCGTCCGAAGACCACCGAGCGCCTGCTCGAAGCGGCGCTCGAGACGTTCGCCGACCGCGGCTTCTACGGCGCCTCGATCGAGGAGATCTGCGACCGGGCGGACCTCACCCGCGGAGCGTTCTACTACAACTACCGCACGAAGGAAGACCTGTTCTTCGCGTTGTTCGACCTGCACGCCCAACGGGTCATCGACCGGCTCACCCAGGCGATCGAAGAGATGCGGGACGCGCCGGACCCGCTGAGCACGCTGATCCAGCGCACCAGCGCGGTCGACGACAGCGAACGTCGCTGGTACCTGCTGTCGACGGAGTTCACGCTCCACGCCATCCGCAACCCCGAGACGGCACGCGCCCTGGCCGAGCACGACCGCCGCCTGCGCGACGAGATCTCGCGACTGCTCGGCGCGCTGTTCGACCGCCTTGGCCGGCAGCCCACCGTCGACCTGGACTCACTCGCCCGGTTCATCGCCGCCCTGCACGAAGGCGCCCTGGCGCAGAGCCTCGTCGAGCCGGACCAGCTGGCCCCGGACGAGCTGGCGACGACCTATCTGCCGCCACTCATCAAGTCCCTCTCCCGAAGCCGGGCCAAGCGGAAAACCAGCCCCTGACACGGTTCCGCACGATGCGGCGTTCGCAACCGGCAAGATCCGCAATGCCGAGATCCGCGGGGTCACCGCATGTCGGCTCGTGCGCGGCGCTACGGCGCCTTGGGCGCTGCGAACTCCTCGCGGAGCGCCGCACCGTGCTGGTCGAGCGCGGGTACGGACGCGGACTCGGGCGACCAGGACGAGTGCCGCGTTGGGGGCGCCGTCACAGAAACGGTGCCGGCAGGCGTGTCCACCCCGAGCCGGCTCAGCTGGGGGTGGACGGCGAGCTCCGGAACCCCGTTGATCCGGGCGCACGGGATGTCGACCTGCGCGAGCCGGGCGACGGCCTCATCGGCGGTGAGCTGCGCGAGAAAGCCTTCGACGAGACCGTCGATCTCGGCCCGGTGGGCGACCCGCTCGATGTTCGTGGCGTACCGCTCGTCGCCGGCGAGCTCTGGCCGGTCGAGCAGCCGCTCCGCGAACCGCCGCCACTGGACGTCGTTCTGGACGCCGACCAGCACCATCCCCTCGCCGGCGGTGGGATACGCCCCGTACGGGGCGATGATCGGGTGGTTGAGGCCCACCCGCGGCCAGATCGTGTGCTGGTGCTCCCAATGCAGCAACGGGACGGCCATCCACTCTGCCATCGCCGCGAACATCGAGACGTCCACAACGCCCCCTGAGCCCGTGGTCGCGCGCCTCAGCAGGGCCTCCACGATCCCGGCGTGGGCGGAGAGTCCCGCGGCGATGTCGCACGCGGACACCCCCACCCGGCCCGGCGCCTCGGGCGTTCCCGTGACCGATGCCAGCCCGGACTCCGCCTGGATCAGCAGGTCGTAGGCCTTCATCTGCGCGTAGGGCCCGGTCCGGCCGTAGCCGGAGATGGTGCAGGCGACGAGCCGGGGATTCGCCTCGACCAGTGATTCCGCTTCGAGACCGGCGCGAGCCGCTGCACCCGGGCCGAGGTTCTGCACGAAGACATCGGCGCGGCTGATCATGGCTCGTAGCAGGGCAGCGTCCTCTTCCCGGGTGAAGTCCAGGCAGATCGACTCCTTGCCTCGGTTGAGCCAGACGAAGTAGGCGCTCTCTCCCTGGACCGCACGGTCGTATCCCCGGGCGAAATCTCCCGATGTGCGCTCGATCTTGACCACACGAGCGCCCGCGTCGGCAAGCCGGCACGTCGCCAACGGCGCGGCGACTGCCTGCTCCAGGCTGACTACGAGCATCCCTTCCAGTGGCTTGGTCATCCGGCTGTGTCCTCTCCTGTGCTCGCAGCTGGGGGGGCAGGTCTGCGTCGCGGGCCATCACCGGCCGGCCGACTCGCGCTCGATTCCCAGCTCGGCTCCGTACCGGGTCAGCGCTTCCATCGTGTCGGCGGCGGCGAAGGTACCGGCGAACTCACCGACGCTGACATCGATGCCCACGTCCGTGGTCGTGTTCTGCCACGTCTCGAAGAGCCGCTTCTGCGACGCGAGCACCGTTGTGGTGTGGCTCGTGACCTTCGCCAGGAAGGTTTCGAGCACCTCCTCCAACCCACTCGGCTCGACGAGCCGGTTGCAGAGACCGGCGAGCTGCGGCGCGGTGGCCGGGTGAAGATCGCCGGTCAGGATCATCTCCTTCGCGTGGCCGAGACCCACGTACTGCTGCAGGAGCCCGGCGTCGATGACCGACGGGATGCCCAGCTTGATCTCCGGCAGGCCGAAGCTGGACCGCGTCGTCACCAGGCGCACGTCGCAGGCGACAGCCAGCTCCAGAGCACCGCCGATGCAGTAGCCGTCAATGGCGCAGATGGTCGTGACAGGTGCACGGCGGACGCTCGCCAGCATGTCTCGCAGCGCGGAGATGAAGTCCCGCGCGCTGTCGGGAGTCGTGAGGGCAAGGAACTCCCTGACGTCCACGCCGGCGCTGAACGCTCGTTCCCCGCTCCCCGGAACACGATCGCGTGGATGTCCGAGGCCCCGGCGATCAGGGCGGGTAGGGCGTCGATGTCCTCCCGGCGCATCGCGTTGAGCTTCTCCGGGCGGTCGAAGACCACATGCAGGACGTTGTCACGCTGCTGGACGTCGAGGATTCCCATGGACGTCTCCTTTCATTCTGCGGCGGGGTCAGCTGGGGAGGACCGTGACGGCCCAGATGAGCAGGGGGCCGAACACGGCCATCGCCCCGCCGTAGCCGAGGAGGGAGCGGAAGATCGTCGTGCGTTCGCCTTCCGGGCTCGCAGCCATGACGATCGCACCGTTGATGGACAGGGGGCTGACGTCGACGATCGTGGCCGAGACGCCGACCGCGGCCGCCGCGACGGTGGCACCGATACCCGAGTCCGCCAGGACGGGGATCAGGATCGGCACCACTGCGGCGATGACCCCGGTCGAGGACGCGAAGGCGGACACGACAGCAGCCATGTAGCAGATCAGCAGGACCGCGATTGCCGGTGCGGCAGCCTGGTCTGCGAGCTCGCCGACCAGGTCCAGCGTGCCGAGGTGCTTCAGCAGACCGATATAAGTGACGATCCCGCACACCAGCATGACGACCGACCACGGGACGTCGGACAGCGCCTTCTTCTGCTCGGCTGGCCGAAGCAAGCCGAGCAGAACGGCGAGCGAGACGGCGAGCAGCCCGATGTCGGTCCGGAAGAACACGCTCGCCACGACGAGCAGCGCGATCGCCAGCAAAGTGAGGGCGGTCGTGGCGGAGAAGCGGGGGCCGACGCCGGTTGGGCCGCCGACCTCGTTCTGCGTGTCGGCGGGCTCGCCACCAACAGGTCGCGCCGCCGCACCTTGCCCCACGGGAACTCGCAGCGACCTGCGCGCGGCATGGACACCGAACACGACGAGCGCGATGACCACGTTCGCGCAGGCCCCGATGGCGAACATGCCACCGCGGTCGATCGGGAGCCGGTTCGAGGCCAAGAGCTCGCCGATGAGAATCCCGTAGACGCTGATCGGCGACAGGGCGCCCGCCGCCCACCCGTGCATCACCATCAGCCCCATCAGCAGGACCGGGATCCGGTTGCGCCGCGCGAAGTCCAGTGCGATCGGGGCGACGATCGGCACCGCGTACAGGGCTCCGATTGCCGAGAACAGGCCGGCGAGCAGGAACATCATCCACGGGACGACGAGGACTCGTCCTCGCACCAGCCGTGCGGTCGCGGAGACCAGCCAGTCGATCGTGCCGTTCGCACTGGCGACGTTGAACAGGAACGTCACACCTACGAGCACCACGAACAGATTGCCCGGGAACTGGGCGAAGATCGTGTCCGCGTCCGTTCCCGAAACCAGCAGCCCCACCACGAACGTCGCTGCCAGCGCGAGCGCCCCGAGGTTGAGCGGCAGGACGGTGGCGAGCACGAACGAAACGAGCAGCAGGCCGACACCTGCCAGGTGGATCCCCATGCTAGTGGACCTCGCATCCCACGACGTTGCTCGAACCTCGTCGAATTCCGTCCGGTTGAACCACTTCGCGTCTCCAAGCTTCGTTGCGTGAGTGAGTTCTGACCCGGATCATTCGTGCGGTGCGGGAGTCCGGTTCAGGAGGGCCAGGGAGCAGACCAGCGACAGCACGACGTAGCCGATCGTCAGCGCCACCACCGAAGTGATCGAGCCCGTCGTGGTGAGCAGGTACTGGCACAGGAACGGCGCGGTGCCCGCGAAGACCGTGGTGGACATCTGGTAGCAGACCGAGATGCCGGTGTAGCGGGTCCGGGCGGGAAAGGCGTTGGAGAGGATTCCGGCCAGGGTCGCGTAGAACATCGAGTGCGGGAAGGTCGCCAGCACCATGCCCACGATGGCCAGCGCGGTAGACCCCGTGCCGATCAGGTAGAACATCAGCGGCATCAGGAAGATCTCCGGCACCAGGATCCAGACGATCGCCTTCCGGGTGTCGAACCTGGTGGCCAGCACCGCGCCGAAGGGCTGGGCCAGCACCTGCGCGATCAGCGCGACCATGATGACCACCAGGAAGGTGGACCGGGAGAAGCCGATGTCCTCGGTGGCCCAGGACAGCGCGAAGGTCGTCTTGACGTACGAGGAAGCCATCCCGATCGCGCCGGCCAGGATGCCGAGCACGACGACCTTCGGCGTGGACCGGAGCACTTCGGCCAGCGGCAGCCGCACGACCGTGCTGGACCGGCGGAGGCTCTCCATCTCCGGCGACTCCTCCAGCCGGGTGCGGATCACGATGCCGACGATGACCAGCACCGCGGAGAACAGGAACGGGATCCGCCAGCCCCACGAGGTGAACTGCTCCTCGGGAAGCTGGGTGATGGCGATGAACGCCAGCGTGCCCAGCAGGTTTCCGACCGGCGAGCCCTGTTGGGCGAACGCGCCGAAGAGGATGCTCTTCTTCTTGGGCGCGTGTTCGGTGGCGATCAGCACCGCGCCGCCCCATTCGCCGCCGATCGCGATGCCCTGCAGCATCCGCACGGTGACCAGCAGCAGCGGCGCGGCGATGCCGATCTGGCCGTAGGTCGGCAGCAGGCCGACCAGGGTGGTGGCGATCCCCATCATGGTCAGGGTGATCATCAGCATCTTCTTGCGGCCGAGCCGGTCGCCGAAGTGGCCGAAGATGACGCCGCCCAGGGGGCGAGCGATGAATCCGACCCAGATGGTGGCGAAGGCGACCAGCGTGCCGATGGCCGGCGAGACCGTCGGGAAGAACAGCGCGCCCAGCACGAGCGCGGATGCGGTGCTGTAGATGTAGAAGTCGAAGATTTCGATGGTGGTTCCGACGAAGGCCGCGATTCCGGCCCGGCGGGCCATCCTGGATCGCGCGGCGGAGTCGATCGGAGCCGCGACGCCGACGGCGTCTCCCGACTTCCCGGTATCGAGCGAAGGTGTGGACATGCGGACTCCTTCGTCCAGCAATGAGAGGAAGACCGGGTCAGAGGCTGGTGCGGCCTTCGGCCACGGCCCGTTCCAGCAGTGGTGCAGGTGCCCAGAGCTCGCCATGCGCGGCGTGCAGCGCCTTGATCTTGGCCAGGGTGATGTCCAAACCGGTGGTTCGGGCGTGGTGCATCGGGCCGCCGCGCCAGGCCGGGAATCCGTAGCCTTGGACGTACACGACATCGACGTCCGAGGCGCGCTGCACGATTCCCTCTTCGACGATCCGTGCGCCCTCGTTGATCAGCGCGAGCACGCAGCGGTCCACGATCTCCTCGGTGGAGATCTCGCGGCGCTGAATGCCGGCTTCCCGTGCGCACTGCTCGACGATCTCCTCGACCGCTGGGTCCGGGATCGGTGTGCGGTCGCCCGGTTCGTAGCGGTAGAAACCGGCGTTGGTCTTCTGCCCGAACCTGCCCTGCTCGCAGATGCGGTCGGGCACCGCCGAGTAGCGCAGGTGCTCGGGGCGAGTCGGGGCGAGGCGCTTGCGGGCGGCCCAGTTGATGTCCAGTCCCACGAGGTCGGACATGGTCAGCGGCCCCATGGCCATGCCGAAGTCCTTCATGGCCTGGTCGATCTGCTGCGGCGAGGCGCCTTCTTCGAGCAGGAACCAGGCTTCGCGCCAGTAGCCGGTGAGCATCCGGTTGCCGACGAAACCCTCGCACACCTCGACCAGCACCGGGATCTTCCCGATGTCGGCGGCGATCCGCATGCTGGTGTCGATCACCTCGTCGGCCGTCCGGGCACCGCGGACCACCTCGAGCAGCCGCATCACGTTGGCCGGGCTGAAGAAGTGCAGCCCGATCACGTCCTGCGGCCTGCTGGTCGCGGCGGCGATCTCGTCGATGTCCAGCCGGGAGGTGTTCGTCGCCAGGATCGCCCCCGGCTTGCACACCGCGTCGAGTTGCTGGAAAACCGCCTTCTTGATGGGCATTTCCTCGAACACCGCCTCGATCACGAGGTCGGCGTCGGCGACGTCGGGCATGTCCAGCGTGGGTTTGATGCGCGCCAGGCGCTGGGTGATCTGGTCCTGGCTGAGTTTGCCCTTGTTCGCGGTGATCTCGTAGTTGCGGCGGATCAGCGCCAGCCCGCGATCCAGCGGCGCCTGCTCGCGTTCGAAGACGGTGACCGGGTATCCGGCGTTGGCGAACGCCATCGCGATTCCGCCGCCCATGGTCCCCGCGCCGATCACGGCCACCGACTTGATCGGGCGGTTGCCCGGCCCGGGTGCCTTGGCCGCCTTGCGTTCGGCGAAGAACAGGTGCCGCAGGGCTTTCGACGTCGGCTCGCCGACCAGTCGTTCGAAGACCGCTCGCTCCCGGTCCAGGCCGTCGGTCAGGGGCAGTTCGGTGGCGTGTTCGACGCAGTCGATGGCGCCGCGCTGCGCGTCGGCGTTGCGGGCTCGCGGGGAGACCGCTGCGCGGGCCGCGGCGAAGTCGACTTCGGCGGCTGCTGGAGCGCGTCGGCCGATCACCGGGTGGTTCGGCGCGTCGAGCACCGTGCGGGCGAATTCGACGCCGCCATCGACCGGGTCGCCGTCGAAGGTCGCATCGGCCAGGCCGAGTGCCACCGCCTCGGCCCCGTTCACCATGCGGGCGTGCTGGATCAGATCCAGCGCGGCGGCGACCCCGATGAGCCGGGGCAACCGCTGGGTGCCACCGCCGCCGGGCACCAGCCCGAGGTTGACCTCGGGCAGCCCGAGGGTCGCGTCCGCGGTCACCACGCGGTAGTGGCAGCCCAGTGCCAGCTCCAGTCCGCCGCCCAGCGCCATGCCGTGGATCGCCGCGATGACCGGTTTGGCGGACTCTTCGATCGCGGCGATGACCTGGCGCAGCATCGGTTCGGCATTCGCCGCGGGGGTGTTGAACTGGCGGACGTCGGCGCCGCCGGAGAAGCCGCGGCCGCGCCCGGCGAGCACCACGGCCCGCACCGCCGGGTCGGCGACCGCCCGGGCGATGCCTTCGAGCAGTCCTTTTCGGACGGTGTCGCCGAGGCCGTTGACCGGCGGGTTGTCGAGGAGGAGGACAGCGATGTCGCTGCGCCGCTGGTACGTGGCGGTGGTCATGAGTTCTCCGCGAATCTGGTCAGGTGGTGGCGAACGCCGCCGAAGGTGTGCTCGATGGCGAACAGGCGCTTGACGTAGTGGCCGAGCGCGAGCTCGTCGGTCATGCCGATGGCTCCGTGCAGCTGGATGCCCTGCTGCCGCAGGAGGCGCCCGGCTTCGACGCAGCCGACCTTGGCCGCGGAGACCATCCGGGCGCGCACCGCCCGGTCGGCATCGTCGACGTGGCGGGCCGCCAGCCAGGCCAGCGATCGGGCCTGTTCCAGCGCCAGCAGCATGTCCACCCACCGGTGCCGGATGACCTGGAAATCCGCGAGCCTGGAGCCGAACTGGCGGCGGTCCCGGATGTACTGGGTGGTGAGGTCCAGGACGGTGCTCATGACCCCGACCGCTTCCGCGCACAGCGCGGCGGTCGCGGCGTCGAGCGCCTCGTCCAGCACCGGGAAGGCCTGGTCGGGAGCTCCGATCAGGGCCGTCTCCGGCAGGTGGATGTCGGCGAACCGCAGGTCGGTCCCGCGGCGGCCGTCGATGGTCGGGTAGTCGCGGAGGTCCAGCCCGGTCTGGTCGCGGTCGACGAGGAACAGCGAGATGCCGGCCTCGGCCGCCGCGTCGCCCGAGGTGCGGGCCGAGACGATGAAGTGGTCGGCTCGGCCGCCGTCGATCACGACGATCTTCTGCCCCGTCAGCGACCAACCGTCGCCGGTGCGCACCGCTCGGGTCTCGACGCTGCGCGGGTTGTGATCCGTCTGCGCCTCGCCGTGGGCGAGAGCGACGATGCGCTCGCCCGCAACCACCCCGGGCAGGATTTCGTCGCAGGCGCGCTGCTCGGGGAGGCCGCCGGCGAGCAACCGTGCGCCCAGCACCGCCGTGCTCACGTACGGTTCGTCGACCAGCCGGCTGCCGAACTCCGCCAGGACTACGGCCGTCGTGCTCGCATCCGCGCCGGAGTCCTCGGCGGCCAAGCCCAGCAAGCCCATTTCGGCGAAGGACTTCCAGTGCGCGGGTTCGAGCGTGGTTCGCGGCGGCGGCGGGTACTCGCGGTCCAGGTAGCTGCCGACAGCCTCGGCGATCGCCCGCTGCTCGTCCTGCAGGTCCACGTGCTGCCAGCGGCCTTCGCGCTGGTCCAGCAGGGTCTTGGCGATGATGTTGCGCTGGATCTCGTTGGTTCCGCCGTAGATCGAGATCTTGCGCAGGTTCAGGTGGAAGCCGGCGAGCGGCTCCGCCCAGTCCGGGCCGACTCCGGCGCCGTCCAGCGAGAAAGCGCCTTCCGGGTACCGGATGCCGTGCACCCCGGCCACCTCGACCTGCTGCTCGGTGATCCGCTGCGCCACGTCCGCGCCGAGCAGCCGCAGCACCGACGCCTCGGTACCCAGCCCTCCGTCTGCCAGCACCCGTTCGGTCAGCCGCAGGTTCGTCTCCTGCAAGGCGAGCCCGTCGATCTCCAGCCGCGCCAGTTCCGCGGCGAACACCGGGTCCGCACTCAGCGGCACCCCGTCGACGACCCGCTGCGCGGCGATCCCTTGGAGGAAGGCGAGTTCTCGCTTGGCCCGGCCCACCCGCGCGGCGCCGAAGCGTTCCTGCGCCAGCAGGAACTTCGCGCAGGTCCAGCCGCCGCCGAGCTCACCGACGAGGTTGTCCACCGGCACCCGGACGTCGTCGAAGAACACGTCGTTGATCTCGGTGTCACCGTCGATGGTGCGGATCGGCCGCACCGTGACGCCCGGCGAACGCATGTCGACGAGCAGGAACGAGATGCCCTCCTGCGGTTTGCCGCCGCTGTCGGTGCGGGCCAGGCAGAACATCATGTCCGCGTACTGCGCGTAGGTGGTCCAGGTCTTCTGTCCGTTGAGGACGAAGTGGTCGCCGTCCCGGTCCGCGCGCAGCTTCAGCGACGCCAGGTCGGAGCCCGAACCTGGTTCCGAATAGCCCTGGCACCACCAGTCCTCGCCGGTCAGGATCCTGGGCAGGAAGCGTTCTCGCTGCTGCGGCGTGCCGTATTCGAGCAGCACCGGGCCGACCATGCGGAGGCCGAACGGCGGCGTCTCGGGCGCCCCGGCAATGGCGGCTTCCTCGTCGAAGATCTGCCGCTGAGCCGGAGACCATCCTGCCCCGCCGTGGGACACCGGCCAGTTCGGCGCGGCCCAACCGCGCGCTTGCAGGATTCCTTGCCAGCGCAGGAAGTCCTGTTTCTCCAGGCGCCGGTGCTCGATGACCTTGCGGCGCAGGTCCGCGGGCAGCTCGGCGGCTATGAAGTCCCGCACCTCGGCCCGAAAAGCCGCCAGTTCCGTGTTGTCAGACATGCTTCTCCTCCAGCTCGAAGGACAGCGGGGCACCGGTCCGGTCCTGCAGTTGCGCGCGGGTGATCCCGGGAACCATTTCGCGCACCACGAGGCCGTTCATCGTCACGTCCACCGTGGCCAGGTCGGTGTAGACCCGGTCGACCACTCCCGCGCCGGTCAGCGGCAGCGAGCACTGCGCCACCAGGCGTGGTCGTTCGTCCTTGGTGAGGTGTTCCATCACGACGTGCACCCGCTTGGCGCCGACCGCGAGATCCATCGCACCGCCGACGGCGTCGGCCCGACCGGTGTCTCCCAGCGACCAGTTCGCCAGGTCACCGGAAGCAGAGACCTGGTAGGCCCCGAGGACGCAGTAGTCGAGATGTCCGCCGCGCATCATGGCGAACGAGTCGGCGTGGTGGAAGAACGAACCGCC
This sequence comes from Saccharopolyspora sp. NPDC045941, assembly GCF_056431445.1. Classification (NCBI taxonomy): domain Bacteria; kingdom Bacillati; phylum Actinomycetota; class Actinomycetes; order Pseudonocardiales; family Pseudonocardiaceae; genus Saccharopolyspora; species Saccharopolyspora sp. NPDC045941. The sequence goes on along the minus strand of NZ_JBWKKU010000033.1, from coordinate 6,323 downwards.
CGGCAGCATGCCCACCGGTGCCTTCGCGGCGTTGGTGAGGTTCGGATCGGGCTCCTCGCCGGGCGCCAGGGCGCGCATGCCGAGGATGCCGTTCTCGCTGTGCACGACGACCTCGTCGGCGGGTGTCCAGTGCTCCAGGGCGAGTACCGGCAGCCCGATCCCGAGGTTCACGTACGAACCGGAGGGGATGTCCCGCGCGACCGCCCGCGCCATCTCCGATCGACTCCGCTTCCCGATCATGCGGTCCTCCCGTTCGCGACGACCACCCGCTGCACGAAGATGCCCGGCGTCACCACCGATTCCGGGTCCATCGCACCGAGCTTGCAGGACCGGTCGGCCTGAACGATCGCCGTGGCGGCGGCCATGCACATCAGCGGCCCGAAGTTCCGGCCCGTCTTGCGGTAGGTGAGGTTTCCCCACCGGTCGGCGTGTTCGGCCTTCACCAGCGCGACATCGCCGTGCAGCGGCGCCTCGAAGACGTGGCCCCGGCCATCGATGACCCGGGTTTCCTTGCCGTCGGCCAACGCGGTTCCGTAGCCGGTCGGCGTGAAGAAGCCGCCCAGGCCCGCGCCGGCGGCGCGCAGTCTCTCCGCCAGCGTGCCCTGCGGCACGCATTCGTACTCGATGCGGCCCGCCGCGAACGCCTCCGCGAAGACGTGGGATCCGGTGCCGCTGGGGTAGGACGCGATCAGCTTGCGGACCCGTCCGAGCTTGATCAGCCGGGCCAGCCCTTGCTCCCCGGTGCCGCTGTTGTTGCACACCACGGTGAGCTCGGCGGCGCCCTGCTCGGCCAGCGCCTCCAGCAGTTCGACCGGCTGACCGGCCACGCCGAAACCGCTGACCAGGACGGTGGATCCGGCTGCGATGCCGGCCACCGCCTGCTCGATGGACTCGACGAACTTGTTGATCAAGACCGCACCTCCGCCGGGGACGCCGTGGACAGGATCGCGGTGGCCTCGCTGGAGAAGACCCCGCCGTTGCCGTGCACCAGAGCGGTCCGCGCTTCCGGCACTTGCCGCGCCCCCGCCGCACCGCGCAGCTGCTCGACCGCCTCGATGACCAGGAAAATGCTGTACATCCCCGGGTGTGCGAAGGACAGGCCGCCGCCGTTGGTGTTCATCGGCAGGCTGCCGCCGGGCTCGATGCGGCCGTCCGAGACGAACGCGCCGCCCTCCCCCTTCGCGCAGAAACCCAGGTCTTCCAGGAACAGGATCGGCGTGATGGTGAACGCGTCGTAGAGCTCCACGACGTCGATGTCCGCCGGGGCCAGGCCCGCCTGGGCGAAGGCGGCGCGGCCGGAATCGACCGCCGGGGTCACGGTGAGCTCCGGCATGCTGGAGATCTGCCGGTGCCAGTGAGCATGTCCGGTGCCGAGCACGTGCACCGGGGCCGGGTGCAGGTCGCGGGCGCGGTCGGCACGGGTGACCACGAACGCGCCCGCGCCGTCGGTGACCAGGCAGCAGTCCCGGACGGTCAGCGGCTCCGACACCATCTTGGCGTTCACCACGTCGTCGACGGTCAGCGGATCGCGTTTGAACGCGGCGGGGTTCAGCTGCGCCCACTTGCGCGCCGCCACGGCGACCTTCGCGAGCTGTTCGCGCGTCGTGCCGTATTCATGCATGTGCCGTGCGGCGGCGAGGGCGTAGCTGGTCGGTGGGTTGAACGGCTGGTACGGGTGCTCGTACGGCTGCGGGTCCAGCGCGGCGCGCATCTGGTTGACAGCGGTGCTGCTCGGCGCGCTGCGCGGGGTGGCGCCGTAGCAGATCAGCAGGTTGTCGCATTCGCCTGCGGCGATGGCCAGCTGGGCGATCTTCAGCGCGGCGATGAACGACGAGCCGCCGAACATGGTGCTGTCGGAGAAGCGCGGCCGGATGCCGAGGTACTCCGCCATCCGCATGACCCACCACGGAGAGGTCAGGCTGGCGGTGATGATGCCGTCGATCTGCTCCATCCGCAGCCCGCTGGCCGCCACCGCCGTCGACGCGGCCTGCGCGATGATGTCCTGCTCGCTGCGGGTGCCCGCGTGCCCGAGCCCGGCCATTCCGGTGCCGAGCACGGCGATCGAGGAGTTGGCCATCACTGCTCCTCCCCCGGTTCGAAGGTCAGCAGCGGGCCGGCTCCGGCCGCCTTGCCGACCACTGCGACGACCGGCATCCCGATCCGGACCTCGGCCGGCTCGATGCCCGTCACGTTGGTCATCAGGCGCGGACCTTCGTCGAGGTCCACCAGCGCGACGTTGCAGGTCTCGTCGTTCCGGCGATGCACCACAGTGGTGGAGTGCACCGTGCCGCGCCCCGACGGCTCGACCCACCGCAGGTTCGCCGAGCCGCAGTGCGGGCACAGGATGCGCGGGTAGAAATGGGGCCGGCCGCAGTCCTCGCAGCGCGGAATCACGAACTTCCCGGCTTCGAGACTCCGCTGGAAATAGTCATCGACGCCTACGTCCGCCGCTCCATTGCGATTGAATTCCATGATTTCCAATAACCTTGTGGTCCACGGGGCACGCGACATCCGATTCACCGATGCGCACTACCGAACGAAATGAAATACTATTCCCACCAACCCCGGAAATCGACTTGAAATATTCGAACCCAGGATTCGTGGATGTCGAAGGCACTCACGCGCCGGGCTGGGCCGCCTGCCGGGTGGCCACGACCCGGGGGTCGGTGAGCAGGAAGTCCACGAACGCCGCCGTGAAGCTCGGCAGCGCGGCGTCCACCGACGTGACCAGGTGCAGCTCCCGGGCCGCCCACGGCTCCAGGATGCGCAGCGCGGCCACCCGGCCGCTTTCGGCCATCGGCCGGGCCACGCTCAGCGGCACCAGCGACACCCCGACGCCCGTCTCCACCAGGTGCAGCACGGCGTTGAACGAGTGGACGTGCAACCGTGCGTTCAGCGTCTGCCGGTCCCGCTTCGCGACCTCGGCCAGGAACAGGTAGTTGCTGCTGGTCCGGCTCATGCAGATGAAGTCGAACTCCAGCGCCGCGCCGAATCGGATCTCCGGCTGGGGGGCCAGCGGGTGGTCGATCGGCGTGACCACCACCAGTTCGTCCACCGCGTACCGCATCGACCGAACGCGGCTGTCGGAGACTTCCCCGGCCAGCACACCGACATCGACCTCGCCGGTGGCCACGCCTTCCGCGATCGCACCGCTCGGCCGCTCCTCCAGATCCAGGTTGACGTCGGGGTGAGCCAGCAGGAACCGGCTGACGCCGGGCAGGATGAAGCCGTTGAGGGAACTGCTGTTGGCCCACAGCCGCACGCTGCCCTTGAGCCCCTGCGAGAACCGGGACACGTCCCCGTGCATCCGGTCCACACCGGCCAGCAACTCCCGGACGTGCGTCAGCAGCACCTCACCGGCCGGGGTCAACCGCATCCCGCGCGCCGTCCTGGTGAACAACGCGGTGCCCATCGCGTGTTCGAGGTTCTTCAGCCGGTAGCTGGCCGAGGACGCCGTGATGAACACCGCCGACGCACCGGTCGACAGGCTTTCCGCCTCCGCGATGGCGCGGAACAGCCGGAGATCGGTCAGTTCGTACCGCATGCCGCCGCCCAATCCGCCACCTCCACACCGGTCGCGCGCGCGGCCCCTCACCTGCGGTATCGCCCCGGCGAAATTACCACGGCCCGAAGCCCAGGCGAGGACCCGACGAGACGGCCATCACAACGTCGCACAGCGTCCCGGCCGCGCGCCGTCGGTGATCACGTGGGTGGCTTGAATCCCGCTGCCCGCCCTGCTCCGAGAGGCGGGCAGCACATCTTCGATCTCGATCACCGGTTCGTTCCGCGATCGCCCCCTCAGGGCCGCGACAGGGGCGGGCCCGGTTCATTCATCGAACCGCGGTCACCGGGAACGCTTCCGGTTCAGGAATTCGGCCATGAACCGCTGCGGTTCACCGGTGTCGAAGGCTGCGGCGAACTCCGGGATGCTGGCCGCTACTGCCTCGTCGACCGGGAGGTCCTCCCACGAGCGCAGCAACCGCTTCTGCTGGCGCAGCGCGGCCGGGCCCAGCTCGGCGAGACGCTTCGCGTTGCGGGCTACCGCGGCATCCAGCTCGGGTAGTTCGCAGATCTCGTGCACCAAGCCCCAGGACAGCGCGGTGGGCGCATCGATCTGGTCGCCGGTGAGGGTCAGCCAGGTGGCGCGGCCGTTGCCCACCAGCCGTGGCAGCAGCGCGGCGTGGATCACCGACGGAATGCCGACCGCGACCTCGGGCATGCCGAAGTGCGCATCGCTGCTGGCGATCCGCAGGTCGCAGGCTGCCGCCACTTCGAGGCCGCCACCCAGGGTGTAGCCGGCGAGCCGGGCGATCACCGGCGCCGGGAAGTCGCGCACCGCATCGCACATGCCCTTGAGACCCGTGATGAACTCGGCGGCGCTGCTCCGGTTCAGCGTGACCATCTCGCCGATGTCGGCACCGCCGATGAACGCCCGGTCACTGGTGCCACGCAGCACCAGCACCCGGACGTCGTCGCGGGCTGCGAGCGCCTCGATCGCCGCCGTGACGTCCTTGATGACCGCGCTGTTCAGGATGTTCAGCACCTTCGCATCGGTGATCGTGACCGTTGCGATGCCGTCGCCGTCCAGCGTGGTCGTGGTGTGCTCGGAAATCTTGCTGTCCGCCAAAGCTACTCCCAAGTCCGGGGTTCGTTTCTGCCTGTGACCGGCACGCCACAGCGGGTCGTGCGGGGTTGGTGGTGACGCGACGAAGAACCGCCATCAACCGGAGTGGACGACGCCCTTGCGCACCAGAGCCGCGATCTCGTCACCTCCGAGGCCGAGTCCGCTGAGGACCTCCACCGAATGCTCACCCTTCGCCGGCGGCGGTCGGTGTCCGGCTTTCCGGTCCCCGGCCAGCAGTGGGTTGCGCACCATCGGCACGACGCCCAGCGTGGGATGCTCGGCCTCGATCCGCATGCCCCGGTGCACCACCTGGGCATCGCGGAAGACGTCGTCCAGCGTGTTGATCGCGCCCCAGGGAACACCGGCCTCGTCGAGCACGCGGCACCACTCCTGGCGGCTGCGGGACGCCATCGCGGCGGCCACGACCGGACGCAGCTCGGCCAGGTTGTCGATGCGGGCGGCATTCGTCGCGTACCGCTCATCGGCCGCGAGCTCGGCCAGCCCGGCCGCGGCGCAGAACCGCTGGAACTGCGCATCGTTGCCGATCGCGAGGATCAGGTGACCATCGGCGCAGGCGAACACGTCATACGGCGCGCAGTTCGGGTGGGCGTTGCCGATGCGCTGCGGAATCTTGTCCGACACCAGGTAGTTCGACGCCTGGTTCGCGTTCATCGCCACCGCGACGTCGAGCAGCGCGATGTCGATCGACTGCCCCGCACCGGTCGTCGTGCGCTGCAGGAGAGCGGCCAGGATCGCGCTGGTCGCATACATCCCGGACATCAGGTCGACCACCGCCACCCCGGTCCTGCACGGCCCGGCTCCGGGTGTGCCGTCGGCCGGCCCGGTGTAGCTCATCAGCCCGCCCATGCCCTGGAAGACGTAGTCGTAACCGGGCTTCCCAGCCATCGGCCCGCCCGCACCGAAGCCGGTGATGGCCAGGTGGATCAGCTTCGGGTTGATCTCCCGCAGCGCGGCATACCCCAGGCCGTACCGGTCGAGGGTTCCGGGCTTGTAGTTCTCGACGACGACATCGGCCTCGGCGGCCAACTCTCGAACGAGCGCCGCACCAGCCGGGTCGGCGAAGTTGATCGCGATCGACCGCTTGCCCCGGTTGCAGCAGATGTAGTAGCCGGAGAACCCGTCCGCAACCGTGGTGTCCGGCAAGTACGGCGGCCCCCAGCCCCGGGTGTCGTCGCCTCCGTCCGGGTTTTCGATCTTGATCACCTCGGCGCCGAGATCGGCCAGGTTCTGGGTGCACCACGGGCCGGCCAGGATTCGGGACAGGTCCAAAACCTTGATTCCCGCGAGAGCCCCGCTCAGCATGCCCATTCCATCGTTTGTCGCACGACATCACCCTAGATCGCCCATTCCGCGAGAACCATTGGAAATTATCGAACCCGGTCTCCGCATTTTCCGAAGACGCCGAAACCAATCGCGAAAATGAAGGTTCCCGGCATGCTCGACGGTCTTCGACGCCGCGGAATCCGCGAGGCGGGCACCGTCGGGCATCACTTGCACCGAGCTGCAGGTCGTGGTCGCTCCTGCGATCATGCCGGCGGCTCCGGGCGTACGTCTCCGGCCAGGCCCTCGTCCTGCGGCGCACCCTAGTGTCGTGAGTCGTTGATTCATTGTCAGGTTGTTAGGGTGTGGTATGGGCGATGGTCGTGGACCGAAACTGGCCTTGCTGGAACTGAGCCAG
>NZ_JBWKKU010000032.1:4163-99126 GCF_056431445.1 Saccharopolyspora sp. NPDC045941 | reverse complement strand
CCTACGGAAAAGCCAGCTTCGCCCTGCTACGCAAGAGAATCCTACTCGACCAATAACCCCCCGACATCATTGATCACGCAACCAGCGACAGAGCCAGTTCTGCGGTGTAACTGTCCACAGTGGAGGATAGTGCTCGCCGCCAGCGGAGTCGATGGGGGTGGCACCGCACCGAGTCATCAGCCGGGCGGCGTCGGAGGCTGAGCAGCCCGCTTGGGTTTCGATACCGTGTGGTCAGGGTGTTTTCCACCGCTGGGGCCTTTTTCGAGTTCGGTGAGGCGGGTGTGGGCGGCGGCCAGATCGCGCTCGAGTTCGGCGATGCGGCACGCGGCGGAGAGAATGGTGTGGCCGTCGAGGAGTTCGCGGACACGGGCGGCGAGAGTGAGTTCGGTGCGGCTGTAGCGGCGATGCCCGCCGGCGGAGCGGTCGGGTGTGAGCAGACCGGTGGCGTCGAGGCTGCGGAGGAACTCGGGGGTGACGCCGAGCATCGCGGCAGCGCGGCCCATGGTGTAGGCGGGGTAGTCGGCGTCGTCGAAGGCGCTGGCCGCACTGCCGGCCGGGGAAGGATCGGTCATACCCACCTCGCGAGATCGGGATACGCCCAGGTCCGGCCCGCGAGGGAGCCGGACCTGGGTGCGGGGGTCATTGGGTGGCGCCTTCGATGACCTTGCGGCCGCCACCGTGACCGATCTCGATGCGCCGTGGCTTGGCCTTCTCCGCCACCGGCAGGGTCACGGTGAGCACCCCGTCGGTGTAGTCGGCGCTGATGTGGTCCACATCCAGGCCGCCGCCCAGCGAGAGCTGGCGGGAGAAGGTGCCGCGGGGCCGTTCGGCGGTCAGGTAGCTGATCTCGGCATCGCCCTCCCTGCTCGGCCGCCCGCGGCGCTGGGCGCGCACGGTGAGGGTGTTGTTCTCCGCGCTGACTTCCAGCGATTCGGGGTCGATGCCAGGCAGGTCGAACTCGACCACGTAGTTGTCGCCGGCCCGGTAGGCGTCCATCGCCATGGCCTGGGGTGCGCGGGCGCTGCCGAACACCTCGGTGGCAAGCCGGTTGAGGTCACGGAAGAACGGGTCGAACGCCAGCGTCATCACCCACCACTCCTTTCACACGCTCAACGTCAACTCACGCATGATCGGCAGCGGAGTGCGGGGAGCGGAGCCGGAGGCCGGACGCCCCGGCACTCCGCGGGGAGAAATGACCGACAGCCTCACCTCCCGTGTTTGTGCTGGTAGACCTCTTGCCAACAGCGCTGCCTCACTTATTCTGGAACTGCCACTGTAGATTTGCAAGGCTGCTGATTCACAGTATGTAGCGCCGTCTCGGGAGATATCAGGTCAGTGGAAGGTGGTGCGGGGCGATGGCAGCGCGGCATGTGGTGTATCGATGCGAGCTGGACCACCAGGTTCGGTGGCGTGGTTATGCGACCTGCGGCGGTGAGATTCCCGTGCACGTGCGCGCGCCTTCGCTGGGCCAGGCCCAGCAGTTGATGGCGGCCACCACCGCCGGCGACGGGAGGCGGTCGGGGTGGGTCGAGCACACCGAACACGCCGCAGGCGACGGGCTGTGGGTGCGCGAGGCCCTCGACGAGTGGGTGCTGGAGCGCGAGCACTCCACCCGGGTGTTGATGGAGGTCCTCGCTGACCAGCGGCTGCGTGCCCGGCTGGCCACGCTCCCCGCCTGCCGGATCGGCGGTGTGCCATTGGTCGTGTGCGTGCCCGGTGACGCCGTGGAATGGGTTGTGGGGCAGCACGACGGACATGGGGCCCTGGTCGTGGCCGCGGCGGTGACCAACCACCAGGTGTGGTGGAACGTGCTGGTGCCCGCCGACCGTGCCGCCGAGACCGACCTGGGCGTGATCGGCAGCCTGGACGAGATCGGCGTGACCGGCCCGGAGGCCACGGTCGATGACTGGATGGCCGCCGCCGACTGCGCAGGCCTGGTCCTGCTTGCCCCCCGACACGCGAAGGCACACGCCTCGCCCCACCTGGATCCGGCAGCAGCCGATCCCTACGCCAGCCGGAGCGCAGCAGCGCAGAAGCGTCCCACCCACCTGCTGGGCGAGCTCGAAACAACCGCCGATCCGCGGCGTGCAGCGGAACTACGCACGCGAACGCACGAGCTGGAAGGGGTCCTCCAACGGCTAGCACACCGACGGCGTGTGCCGGACTCGATCCCGCCCGGCACGGCAGCGGCGCCTACCCGCGATGAGCCGCAACAGCAGCGCACCTCGCGGTAGGCCTGGCGATGATGGCGGTGATGGCGGCCAGGGCGCAGCGGAGGAGGCATCCCGTGTCTGAGCAGGAACACCCTTTGGAAGCGCTGCACCGTGGGCGCGACGCGGTGGCGGCGGCTGTTGCCGGGCGCCAGCAAGCTCGTGACCTCGGCCAGGGCCTCGTGTGAGGGCTTGAAGTAGCGGCGGACGTTCTCCGGCTTCTTGTGCCGGGACTTCGCCATCAGCAGCAACAGGCACCGGCCTTGGTCGCGATCGCGACACCACGACAGCCCCGTAGGGCCATGCTGGGCTGTCGGGGTTTCGGCGGGAAAAACAACAGTGGCCTTGGCACCGGCGCAGGATGCAGGTCTGCGCCAGTGCCAAGGCCACCGCCTTGCGCTGCTTTACCGCTTCTTTTTCGGCGGATCCTTGCGCAGCAGATCAGGGCCGATGATACGGCGCACCACCCGGCGGACCAGGCTGCGCTTCTTCACCGGGGCGGGCGGGGCCGATGTCACCGGCTTGACCCGCTCGGTCGGCGCCGCCACCGACGCCTGCGGTTGCGGACCCGTCATCCCCGCGGCCGGTGCCGGCGGGTCGGGGTTGAGCAGCTTGGCGAACTCCGGCTGCTCGTCGCGGATCGCGGGAATGTAGGGCTGGGTGACCTCTACCCGGGATGGGGCGTCGGCCATGGGCGGCGGCGATGCCGCCGGGCGGGCCGGAACGACCACCTCGTCCAGGGGCAGCTGGCCCACGATGCGGGTAGTCGGCGGTCCCGTGTCCAGTCGCGGCTGCTGCGCTTCCGACTGGAGCACGGGCTGGAACCACGGTCGAGCAAGGTCGTCTTGAATAGTCATCCGTATCGACTCTGCGGGGGGCAAAGGGGCCAATGTCACCGGATCAGGGGCTTCCCTCACCGGCGGGTCAGACCCTACCGGTAACGGACAGATAAAGCACACCCCCGTGTTCCGTATGTCTCGCTGCGTGATCACAGCGAGTCCCGAAGCGGCCATCCGGCGTAATCAAGATCCGCCAAGTGAGGGCGAAACCCATCGGTCCCCGTCCTCGTTAGGCGCCCCTTCGAGGCGGTTCGGGCGCCACTCAGCCTTGCGGCGCGCCGGAATCCTGTTGCGGCGGCTCGCCGGGCATCGAGACCTGCTGCAACTGGCGGAACTCCGCGGCCAGCGTGCCCGCAGTCCAGTGCGCGTTGAGGCCGCTGGGATTCGGCAGCACCCACACCCGCGCGCCCTCGATCCGCCGGTCCTGCGGCCCGACCGTCGCCCGCCGCTCTCCGAACGCCGTCCGGTACGCGGTGATCCCCACCACCGCCACCCACGCGGGCTGGAAACGGCGCACCTTCTCCACTAGCACCTGCCCGCCGGCCCGCAACTCGTCGTCGGTGAGCTCGGCCGCCCGGGCGCTGGCCCGCGCGACGAAGTTGGTGATGCCCAGCCCCAACCCGGGCAGCTCGTCCTGCTCGTGCGGCTGCAGCAGGCGCGGCGTGAAGCCCGAGGCGTGCAACGCGGGCCAGAACCGGTTGCCCGGCCGCGCGAAGTGGTGACCGGTGGCTCCCGACCACAGACCCGGATTGATCCCGCAGAACAGCACCCGCAAACCAGGGGAGAGGACGTCCGGAATCCTCGCCCCCTCCGCCGCGGCCAACTCCTCCGCGCTCGGCCGGTTCCCCGCCAACTCGCACCTCCGGTTCCCGCAACCAACACCGGACCTTAACCGGCGGCCACGGCATCCCGAACCGGGTCCGGTCACCGGCTCCGGCAGCACCTCCGCACACGTTACGTAACACCATTAACAGTAACGTTAATAAACAAACGAAACAGAATTTTGATTCGAGAAACGCTGCCGGATGCACCGCGCATAATCGCGCTTATGTGCGGTAAGCTGAGTCGGTGAGCATCACCGGAGAAGCGCGGGCGCCAGTCGTCGGACGAGAGGCGCAAACGGAACTCCTGGCCACGCCTACGCGCACCGGCCACACCGTGGCCGCGTTGATCGCGGCGTGGCTGGGCTCGTTCGCGGATTCCGGAGCCACCCGCGCCGCCTATGCGCGGGATCTCCGCGAGTACGTGGAGTGGTGCACACGCCGGGAACTCGATCCGCTCGACGTGCGCCTCCCGGAGGTGCAGATGTATGGCGCCGAGCTCGCCGCGGCGACCAACCCGCGCACCGGGCGTGGGTTCGCGGCCAGCACCCGGGCACGGAAGCTCGCCGCCGTCTCCAGTTGGTACACCTTCCTCGTGCGCGCCGGGGCGATCGACGCCAACCCGGCTCGCGACGCTGCGCGGCCCCGTTACGACCGGCAGCACTCGCCGACCGCCAGCGTCTCCGAGCGGCAGGCCGCGCAGATGCTGACCGCCAGCCGGGACTACCGGCACCGCAGCCTCTCGCACGAGGCGGTCGCGCTCGTGATGATGCTGCTGATCGATCTGGGTATCCGCGTCTCGGAGCTGTGCCACGCCGATCTGTCCGACCTCGGTCAGCGCGACGGCCTCCGGGTGCTGACCGTGCACATGAAGGGCGGCAAGGTTCGCACCCGGCCTATCCCGGCGCCGCTGGTCCCGGTCCTGGACGCCTATCTGGCGCAGCGGCCGGACGCCGACACCGGAGCCCTGGTGGTGACCCGGCACGGCGAGCGCATCAACCGCCACCAGGTCTTCCGGCTTGTGCAGACGATGGCCGCGGAAGCCGGCGTGCCGATGCCGCAGCGGATCACGCCGCACTCGATGCGGCACACCTTCAACACCATCGCCCGGGAAAGGGGAGCGGCGCTGGAAGACCGCCGCGACGCGCTCGGGCACTCCTCGGCGGCGGTCACCCAGCTCTACGACCACGTCGCGGTGTCGCTGACCCGCGACCCGGCCCACCTCGTCGCGGGAGCGACCAGCGAAACCCGCGAAACAACCCCGAAATCACCCGAGCGATCCCATTGATCATTTACGTCACGGTGACGTAAATGATCAATGGGCTTGTTCTGGTCGGTCTTGTCGATCCGGCTAGCGTTTCGGCGCGTGGCGCAGGAGCACGACGCCTGAGGTGAACGGGCGCGTCTCCAGCAGTTCGAGATCCTCACGGGTCGAGTCGAAAAGGCGGTCTTCGTGACCGACGGCCACCGGGAAGAGGAACAACCGGTACTCGTCGAGGAGCGGTCCGCGCAGCACCGCGGAGTTCTGCTCAGTTCGGTCAACGTGCTCGACACGACGTACTTGTCCACCGCGTTCAGGTAGCCGGAGGCGGGGCTTGAGCAGCAGCCGTACAGGATCCTCCGCTAAGCGCCGGCGAGCAGCTCAGCTCCCCGGATCGGGCCGAGTGCCGGCACCCAGCCTCGTTCACCGATTAGCGGCGAGCACTGCCGCGAGGCCTTCTTGCAGGTCCTTGACGAAGTACTCGGGAACTTCCAGCGACGGGAAATGTCCCCCGGTTTCGGGCGACCTCCATCGGACGATCTGTCGGTAACGCTCCTGTGCCCAGGCGCGCGGATACTTCTCGATGTCGCGGGGATACATAGTGATTGCTGTCGGGACGTCGACCCGAAGTTCGGGGTCGAGCGAGTTGTGGCTTTCGTAGTAGATGCGGGCCGACGATGCGCCGGTCCGTGTCAGCCAATACAGGGTGACGTCGTCAAGAATTCTATCTCTGGAAATCGTGTCGAACGGGCTGTCTTCGGTGTCTGTCCACTCGGCGAACTTGTCGAGGATCCAGGCGAGAAGCCCGACTGGTGAGTCGACGAGCGAGTAGCCGATGGTCTGCGGTCGGGTGGCCTGCTGCTTCGCGTACGCCGCGCGGTGGCGCCAGAAATGGCGGGTTTCCTCGGTCCATTTGCGCTCGGTCGCCGTCAGCCCGTCCGTTGTCAACCCGGGCGGTCCCTCCGCGAACGTTGTGTGGATGCCGAGAACGTGCGCCGGGAACCTGCCGCCGAGAACCGTGGTGATATTGCCTCCCCAGTCGCCGCCGTGGGCTGCGAACTTGTTGTAGCCGAGCCTTCCCATCAGTTCCACCCATGCGGCCGCGATCTTTTCGGTTCCCCACCCGGTGGTGGCCGGCTTATCGCTGTAACCAAAGCCTGGTAGCGATGGAACCACGACGTGGAACGCTGGCGCGTCTGCATCGTCCGGATCTGCCAGCTCGTCTACTACATCGATGAACTCAGCAATGCTGCCCGGCCAGCCGTGCGTCATGATCAGAGGAGTGGCATCTGCGCGCGCGGATCGGCGGTGCAGGAAGTGGATTCCCAGATCATCAATGGTCGTGCGGAACTGGCCGATCTGGTTAAGGCGCTCTTCGAACGACCGCCAGTTGTACCCGGTGCGCCAGTAGTTCACGACCTCGACGAGGTCGGCGAGGGGAACGCCCTGTTCCCATCGGCGAGGGTCGGGCGCGGCGCGATAGACCGTCTCGGCCTCCGGTAGCCGCGCCGCGGCCAATCGCGCGCGCAGATCGTCGAGGTCAGCGTCAGTTGCGTGGGCTTCAAATGCTTGCACGTCGCTGGTGAGACGGGGCATGAGACCTCCTGGCCATCGCGGAACCGGCTAAGGTGGTTCTAGCATGTCGTCATGCCTGCGTGCAACCAGCTAAGGTGGTTCCATGCGTGCTGGGTTCCCCGACTTTCGCCTCGGTAACGTGCTAGCGACCAGCTTCACGGCGACTCTGACGGAGCGTCGTGGCGACGCTGTGGAGCGCATTCCCACGCCGCAGCGACTCGTCGACTGGCTGGCGGTGAGCGGCCTCGCCGTGGACTCCTGCACCGCCGCCCAGCTCGAACTCGCTCGGGAGCTGAGGGAGTCGATTCACGCCGCCGCGACAGCGACCGCGATCCAAGACGCTCTCCCCGTGTCTGCTGTCCAAGTCATCAATGACTGCAGCATTCAGGGTCGGGCCGCGGCTATCCTGACTCCCGAGGGCAATCGTCAATGGCGGCTCAGCTCGGCTTCCTGCGTGGAAGATGCCCTCAGCGTGATCGCCGCCGACGCGATCAGCATCATCGCAGGCGAACGAGACGGAAGAATGGCCTTGTGCGCATCACCAACCTGCCAAGCCGCCTTCTTCGACACCAGCCAAAGTCGCACCCGCAAATGGTGTGACATGAACACGTGCGGGAATCGCCAGAAGAAAGCGCGCTTCAATGCCAACCAGCGCAAGAACGGGACTGCCGCACGGACCGGTGTCATCTGATCTGGCTTGCCCCAGGGGGCAATAGAACAGCCAACAACGCCAAGCACTTGATCTTGACCGCTTCCCGGCGCCCGGGCGTGCCCGATCTTGATCTCAGTACGGTGACGAAGATCAGGCAGGTTTGCGGGCCTCGACGAGAACGCGGGCCGAGTGGGCGATGAACGGGCCCTCTCGCTGGATCCGCTCGTGCAACTCGCGCAGCCGGTCCCGGTAGCGGTCGACGGTGAAGTCCGGAACCGTCCAGATCACCTTGCGCAGGAAGTAGATGACGGAGCCGACGTCGAAGAACTCCATCCGCAACCGCTCCAGGCGCACGTCGACGACGTCCAGTCCGGCCGCCTCGGCTTCGGCCGTCTCGACGTCGGGATGGCGCTTGCGGCGGATGTCCTCGGACAGCGGCCCGAGGAAGAACTCCACCAGCTCGAACACGGTCTCCGGGCCGACGTGCTGGGCGAAGTAGGTTCCCCCGGGCCGCAGGACCCGGGCGATCTCCGCCCACCACACGGTCGCCGGATGACGGCTGGTGACCAGGTCGAACGCCGCGTCCGCGAACGGCAGCGGCGGCTCGTCCCGGGCTGCCACGACCACCGCGCCCAACGGGTGCAGCAGCTCGGTGGCCCTGGCGACGTTCGGCGGCCAGGACTCCGTCGCGGCCATCACGGCGGGGAAGTTCCCGGCGCCGGCCAGCACCTCGCCGCCACCGGTCTGCACGTCCAGCGCGGACGACGCGACGCCCAGCCGATCGCCCAGCAGCCGCTGGTAACCCCACGACGGGCGCTGCTCGGTCGCGCGACCGTCCAACCAGGTGAAATCCCACCCATCGACCGGTGCGGCCGATGCCTCGGCCACCAACTCCTCGAACGAACTCGCCGACATGCGGCCGATCTTCCCAGCCCGCCACGCGCGCAGCCACCGAATATTCGTTGGCTGGATGGAACATCCGGCCGTCGCCGATCCGGCCTTGCGCGCCAACCGGTTCGTCCCGCCGTTCTCGTTCAACAGGATGACGTGGATCAAGCCGTCGTTGCGGCTGCTGCCTCTGGAGCGGCTCTCCCGGTGCCCCGGGCGATCGCCGGAGCCCTCGACATCGACGAATGATCCGGCGATCGCCGGGATCAGGGCTTGCGGCCCTTCCGGCGGATCTTGATCTGGCGCATGTCGGTCACCGCTGTGCGCAGGACCTGGTACGGGTGGCCGTGGGCGTCCAGCGCCGCCAGTGCGCGCTGGGTCGCCTCCCGCTCGCCGTCGTCCTCGCGTTCCGCCGGAACCTGGCAGCGGAAGGTGAACGCCGAAACGGTGTCGTCGTGGGTGAACGTGCCCGCCTCGGTGAAGGCGGTGTCGGTGGCCGCCAGGACGGCGGCGCGCCCGGCTTCGCTGAGTCCGTCGAACTTGCCTCGGATCGTCACTCGGAACACGGTTGGTCCTTTCGCGCGGCGTAGGTGAGAACGCGGTCGCCGAGCACGTCCTCGATGGTGGTCAGCAGATCCAGCGCGGCCTCGGCGATCGCGTCGGGGCGCTCGCCGGCCGCGAGGCGCTTGCCGATCTCGGCGAACACCAGGGAGTGGAAGCAGCCCAGCTGGTGGGCGATCACCCGGGGCAGCGGGTCGTCCGGTGCGGCACCGGTCTCCTCGGCGAGGACGGCGGCGAGCGTGTCGGTCATCTGCTGGCCGAGGGACTCGAGCCGGGCGAGGAGCGTGGGCGCGGCCCGTATCATGTCGAAGACGCGGCCGAAACCCCCGCTCAACCCCACCTTGCGGTCGCGGCGGCGCACTTCCTCGCGCAACTCGCGCAGGATCGCGTCTGCGGCGGACTCGCCGACGCGGCGTTGCCGCACCATGTCGGCGAGCCGTTGCGGGGACGCTTCGTCCGGTGGCAGGACGAGGTCTTCCTTGGCCGGGAAGTAGTTGTAGACGGTGTTCGCCGACACCTCGGCGGCCGCGGCGACCTCCGCGATCGTGACGTGCTCGAAGCCTCGCTCGACGAACAGGCCGACGGCCACTTCGGTGATCCGCTGCCGTGTCTGGCGCTTCTTGCGCTCCCGCAGCCCCTCGGTCATGCCACAAGCTTAACTCGACTCTAATATTGGAGTCGACTCCATTATTTCTCAGGCGAGCTGCTTGTAGAAGAAGCTGCCGTCTTCGAGGCGACCGGCCGGGTCGGCGGCGTAGCCGGGCACGATGCCGAACCGAGTCCAACCGGCGGCGAGGTAGAGCCCCTCAGCGGGACTGCCGGTGGCGGTGTCGAGCAGCAGCAGGATGGCGCCCGCGTGGGCGGCGGCCCGTTCGGCGGTGGCGAGGAGTTCGCGGCCCAGTCCCTGGTCGCGGGCGTCGCGGTGCACCATGAGCTTGACGATCTCGGCGCGGTGCCGGCCGTTGGGCTTGGATTCCAGCGCGAGGCTGACGGTGCCGGTGATGCCGTCGGGGCCGTGGGCGGCCCAGACGATCAGGCTGCCGTCGGCGATCGCGGGTTCCCGGGTCTCCCACCAGGCCGCGGCCGCGTCCTGGTCGAAGGGTTCGAGGAACCCGAGCGAGAAGCCGCCGTCGACGACGTCGACGAGGAGGTCGGCCAGTTCCTTCACGTTGTCGCGGAAATCGGCGGCGGACAGCCGGGTGATGGTCGGCAAGGCGGGTTCCCTCCGGGGGATCAGGGCAGGACGATCAGCAGGGCGTAGCGGACCGGTTCGGGGCCCGGGCAGCGGAAGCGAGACCGGCCCCACAGCCGGAACCGCAGGCAGTCACCGGCCCGCACCTCGTGCACGTGGTCGCCCGCGGTGACCTCCAGGGCCCCCGCCAGCACCCAGATGTGCTGCTCCAGGCCCGGCACGGCCGGGCCGTCGTAGGAGATGTCCGCGCCCGGTTCCAGCACGCCTTCGACGACCTCGCCGCGCAGTCCCGGGTGCGGCGGGGACACTGAGCGCCGGGTGAAGCCCGATGCCGCGTCCCGCCACACTTCCTGCCGGTCGGCGCGCACCAGCTGCGGCGGCTCCGATTCCACCTCGGCCAGCAACTGCGACATGGTCCGCCCGTAGGCCGCGCACAACTTGTTCAGCAGCGCCGCGGTCGGGCTGATCTCGGCTCGCTCCAGTCTCGACAGCGTCGAGCGGCTGATCTCGGTGCGCTGCGCCAACTCCTCCAGCGACCAGCCGCGCTCCACCCGCAGCTCCGCGAGCCGACCCGCCAGCCGGGTGTCCATCTCAGAGCCATTTCTCATATTCGGGAGACTAGCTCAAATATGAGATGAATCGGAAGCTGGGTACCCGGTGTCCTCCCCGTGCCGGATGTTGCGGATCAACCAGGCGGTGGGGTGGGGGTGGTGAAAGCCATGGCCAACTTCCTCCGCTGGGACCGGCTGCTGCGCGCCCAGGTCAAGGCTTTCGCAAGCGCAGCTACTGGCGCGCGGTGACGACGCTGACGACGTTGGCGGCGACGATCGCCGCGATGCTCAGCCATTCGAGCACCTGCAGGTTCTGGCCGAGGAACACCAGGCCCACGCCGGCTGCCAGAACCGGGTTGATGCTCATGAAGATGCCGAAGAACTGCGCCGGAACCCGCCGCAGCGCCAGCATGTCGATCAGGAACGGCACGGCCGAGGAGAGGATGCCCGCCGCAGCCGCGCAACCCAGCGCCGCCGGGGTCGGCGGATGCTGGATGAGCACCGCGATGCCGATCGGCACGAACAGCAGACCCGACAGCCCGGCCGAGGCGGCGGTGCCCTCGGCACCGGGCAACCGGCGGCCCACCGAGCGGTTGAGCAGGATGTAGGACGCCCAGCACACCGCGGCCAGCAGCGCCAGGCCGATGCCGAGGTAGTCCGTGGTCGGCTGCGGCCGGGTCAGCGCCACCACGCCCGCGGCGGCGACCACCGCACACCCCAGATCCACCACGCGTCGCGACGCGGCCAGCGCGACCGCCAGCGGACCGAGGAACTCCAGCGTCACCGCAAGACCGAGGCCGATGCGGTCGATCGCGCTGTACAGCGACAGGTTCATCGTCGCGAACACCGCCGCCAGCAGCAGCACCGGCTGCCACTGGCGCCACGTGAACGCCCGCAGCCGAGGGCGCCCCACCGCCAGCAGTGCCACGGCGGCGATCCACTGCCGCACCGCCACGACACCGGCCGGCCCGATCACCGGGAACGCCAGCGATCCGATCGCCGCACCGACCTGATTGGACAGCCCGCTGCCGACCATCATCGCGATTCCCGCGTAGCGGCCACCGTTTTTCGCGGTGGGCGCCGGGACCGCCACGGGCTGCCGCACCTGCGCTGTCGTCTGCATGGCACAGAGCCTGCGCCGCCGCGGTGCTTGCGCAAAATGCATCCGGCGCGTCAGCTATACGCTTGAGTTATGTATGTGGAGCTGCGGCAGCTGCGCTGCCTGGTCGCGATCGCCGACGAGGGCACCTTCACCGACGCCGCCATCGAACTGGGCGTCTCGCAGGCGGCCGTCTCCCGCACGCTGGCCTCGCTGGAAGCCGCCCTCGGCGTCCGCCTGTTGCGCCGCACCAGCCGCGAGGTCGTGCCCACCGCCGTCGGCACGCAGGTCATCGCCCGCGCCCGGCGGCTGCTGGCCGAGGCCGAGGACCTGGTGCGCGACGCCACCTCCGGGCACACCCGGCTGCGCATCGGCTACGCCTGGTCGGCCATGGGCCGCCACACGGTGGACTTCCAGCGCAGGTGGCCCGCGCTGCGCCCGGACGTCGAACTGAGCCTGGTGCGCACCAACTCCGCGACCGGCGGCCTCGCCGAAGGCGCCTGCGACGCCGCCGTGGTGCGCACCGAACCCGACCAGCGGCGCTTCGACGGCGTCATCGTCGGCCTGGAACGCCGGTTCTGCGCGGTGGCGTCCGACGATCCGTGGGCCCGCCGCCGTTCCATCCGGCTGGCCGAGATCAGCGAACGCACGCTCCTAATCGACCGCCGAACCGGCACCACGACCACCGAACTGTGGCCGCCGGAGAACCGGCCTGCCATCGAGTACACCCACGAGCTCGACGACTGGCTCACCACCATCGCCACCGGTCGCAGCGTCGGCATCACCGCGGAAAGCACCGTCGACCAGTACCCGCGACCCGGCGTGGTCTTCCGCCCGCTGCGCGATGCCGCACCCATCGCGGTCCGCCTGATCTGGTGGCGCGACGACCCGCACCCGACCGCGCAAGCCGCCGTCGCCCTGCTCACCGACCTCTACCGCGCGCACAGCTAGAGAAACCGGTCCCGGTCGGGGATGAGCCGGCTGCTCACCTGCCGATGTCCGTCCGGTCATGCCCTTCGGGGCGCAGTCGTGCCCTTTCGGACATTCCTGGGGAAGTCGCCCGCTGGGAGCATCGGCTCGGGACCTGGCTCTGCGGAGGGAGTCGCATGCGCGCACACGACCAGGCATCCAACCGGATGTCGCAGCCGCAGCGGGCGCTCCACCAGGCCGCGGACAAGCCCTCTGCCGGCGGCCTGACACGCACACCGCTGTCCCCGCAGGCGGCGCTGGCACTGCAGCGCACCGCAGGCAATGACGCCGTGAGCAAGCTGATCGCCGCGCAGCAACACGCGTGCGGCGACGGTTGCGGACACGCGCCGGCCATCCAGCGCAACGACCGAACGCAGGGCCGCGGGGGCCAGCCGAAGCCGCACGCCGCCGGGGTGATCCAGCGGAGCATCACCATGCGCCCCGCGGAAAAACCAGAGGGCAGCGACCTGCTGGAAGAGGCGAAAACGGCCGGGGGAACCACCGACGCCGGTGGGCTGTTCAGCCTCCTCGTCCACAAGCTCAGGGAGGAGAGCCGCAACGGCAGCGGCGTGCCCGAGAACGAGATAGCAGAATTCGAGCGCAAGCGGGAAACCCTCGAACCGCAGCTGTTCAAATGGGCCGCCGGCACACCCGGCGCCCGTGGCGCCAAGTCCCATCCGCAGTTCGGCGCCAAACAGCAGGACCGCGATTACCACACCTACACCGATCTCGCGCTGGCGCTGAGCGGATGGATGCGGGCCAAACCCGCGCGGCGCGACGAGAAAGAACTGGCCCGCAACGTCAAGGACAACTCCGACGTCGAGCTGCACCTCGAAATCCTGCTCACCCGGGTCAGGGCGATCGTCGAGGACCGGCGAGCCGAGGAGCGGAGTCCCACCGGCCCGTTCCGGTGGGAATACATCCGCCAGGAACTGGAGACCGGCACGACCCTCCAGCCGGACGCGGGCGGCAACCGCCAGTTCGGCCACTACCAGCACTACTTCGACCAGATCATCCAGGGGAAGGCCGAGATCCCGGCCGAGATCAGGGATCAGCTGCGCACCCGGATCAACGGCGGCATGTGGAAGGTGCTGGAGGCTCCGGAGCAGTTCAGCTTCCGCGACAAGATCGTCGTCCTGCACGACCTGATGGAGTACTTCGGCAAGCACCAGCGGTGGAACCCGCCCACGGCCGGCAACGATGTCATCGCCGACCAGCACGGCCAGAACGTCACCACCACAGCGATCGACGACCACGGCAACCGGGTGCAGGCCGACGAGGACCGGGGCCAGGAGTCCACCGTCCTGCCGGGGGGCAAGGTCAAGAACCATCCGTCGACGCGCCGGGAGTCCGCGGAGAGCACCCGCCTCGCCCGACGGCACGACATCCCGGTGTGGGCGGGCTCGTCGTTCACCGCGATGCGCATGCTCAACCTCGCCAAGTCCGCCGGCGGCACCATCGAGGAGATCAGCGCGGTCGCCTGGGGGATCTTCGCCTTCTGGCGCTTGGACTACGACCACTCGTTCGAGCTCGCCTACCACACGCTGCACGAAGTCATGGACATCGCGCAGAACTTCGGCGTCCCCTACAACGCGCTGCACCGCGGGAAAGGCCTGGAGGAGGGACACCGGGCAGGGATCACGAAGCAGCACGTGCTGGACCGCCTGGCCGTCGCCGAACGGCAACTCGCCGAAGACCACGGCAGGCTGACCGCCGGAGCGCAACAGGTCGCGGAGCACCTCGGGAAGAACCCGCCGGTCGACCGGACACCCTTCGACCAGCTGGGAAGCCGGCTGGCCGCCCTCGCGCAACGCATCGAGCAGCTGCGTCAGCGCGTGCTCGGCGTCGGCCGAGCTGTCTCGGGCATCGCCGAACACGCTTCGCCCGCCGACCGCCAGCACCTGCGCCAGGTGATGCTCGACCTGCCCGGACTGGTCACCGAGCTGAGCGTCATCGCACGGGAGATCAACGACCTCGACCGGGACCTCGTCGACCACCTCAGCACCTACATGAGCACCTGACCTCGCCCGCAGGCCGCCTACCGGCGGCGCTCGTGCCTGGCGAGTTCGTCGAGCACGAATCGCATTCGCTGGTCGACCGTTGTTCGCGGTAGGTGGACGAGCTCGTAGCCGTAGTCGGTGTAGGCGGCGAGCATGTGCTCGTAGGTGCGTTCGGCCTCCGCCGGGGTTTGCTTGCGTTCGCCGTCCTGGCGGTAGATCTCCGGCCAGAACGGGGCGATCAGCACGCGGTTGCGGTACCGGAACCGCCGCGCGGCGGCGTCCACGTGCGGGGGCACCGGCAGGCTGCTCAGCCGCAGGTAGCCGACGATGTCGGGCAGCCCGCGGTCGAAGATCACCGGTCCACGCCGGCGGCGGGCCTGCCGGTGGGAAAGCAGGTCCCGCTGCAGCATCAGCTCGGCGAACAACGCCCGGTCCGCCCAGGGCAGACCGCGGCCTCCGGCGGCCAGCTGATCTGCGATGACGCCGCGGCCCGCCTCCGGCGAGCAGGCGCATCCGGCGGCGGCCAGGCGCTCGACGAGCGTCGTCTTGCCCGCCCCGGGACCACCGGTGATCACGACGAAATCTGCTGGCGACATGCCGACCTCCACCATCGAACCCTCGCAACGGTCGCGAACGGAAGTGCGGTGATTGTCGTCGCCGGATGCGGCGGGAACGCCGGGGTGAGCGCGGCGTGAACGGCCACTGGAGCAGGCCTGGCACCAGATCTTAGCGGTCGCGGTGAGTTTCGCGGCCCGGCGCGGTCCAACCATCGGAGGCGCTTGCCGGCCGGAGGTGCCTCCGGGGCTGTGTCCGAGGTCGCGCATTTCGGCTGCAGGGGGTACTGCGCGGCTCTCGGACCGGCCCTCGGCCTCGGGGAACATCGGTACAGCGGTCATCGGTGAGAACGATCATGGTCCGGGCGGCGCGAGTGTGCTGACCCGGTTCTCGTACTCAGCTCGCGCTGGAGTTCGCCGACGGCCACCTGTTCGCGGTGGAGGACGTCGAGCACGTCGAGGATGTGGTCGGTGCCGCGTACGAGGCGGAACATCTCGGAGATGTGCACGGTGTCGCCCGGCCGTGCGTAGCGGCCTCGTCCAGGACGAGGTTCTGCCGGGCGGTGGACTGCTGATCGGTCGAGACCCGCTTGTAGACCAGATTCGCCACCGAGGGGCCCCTTCCGTACGGAGGATCGGACCCTATCCGTCGTCAAACTCCGTCGGCAATCACCATCGGATCTGATTGGATTCGGGCCTACGTGAGCCCCCGGATTGCACGGGTTCATTGGACGCAGGGTGTCCCTGTGCGGTGCGCTGCTCCAGGCCGTCCAGGATGAGGGCGAGGCCTGCCTCGAATGCGGACTCGTGATCGATCGTCGGCACGTCGGCCGGTAGCGCGGTGGTGCCGGGGCTCGGTTCCGCCTGTTCCTCCAGGACGCTGCCGACCGTGAAGCGGGCGGCGGCCAGCATCGCCATCTTCGCGTCATGCTCGGGCACGCCGGAGGTGGTGAGGAAGTCCATCTTGCGGCGGATCCGGTCGAGGTCGCTGGTGGGGGTGGTGCCGGCGTGGAGCCGTGCGCCGTCCCGGCGCATCAGGAGGGTGTGCCTGAAGCTGCGTGTGTTCTCCAGGAACCAGTCGCGCCAGTCGTCGCCGGGCGTCGGTAGCGGTTGCGCCGTGTGGGGCGCCATCGCCGCTTCTGCCATGGCGGCCAGGAGGTCTTTCTTGGTGCGGAAGTACCAGTAGAGCGATGGCTGCTCGACGCCCAAGCGCTTCGCCAGCTGCCTCGTGCTGACTGCGTCCAGTCCGACTTCGTCGAGCAGGCCGAGTGCCTCGGCGATGACGGTCTCGCGGTTCATCTTGGTCACGTTGACAACCTATCGCCGATAGGTGACGCTGGAAAAGAATCATTCACTGATAGATTTTGGGGTGGGGGCCATGATCACGGGATCGGGAACGCAGTCCTTGCGGGTCCTCGTCGCCGGCGGCGGGGTCGCGGGGCAGGCCATAGCGTTCTGGCTCACGCGGGGCGGCCACCAGGTGACCGTCGCCGAACGCTTCCCGACGCTGCGAGCCACCGGCGCTCAGGTCGACCTGCGGGGGCAAGGTATCGAGGCTGTCAACCGGATGGGCCTCCTCGAGACCGTTCGCGACGCGCTCGTGGACGAGGCGGGTGTCTCCTTCGTAGACGCCCGCGGCAAGGCCAGGGCGACGATCATGGCCAATACCTCCGGAAAGGGCCGGCAGACCCTCACCTCCGAGTACGAGATCATGCGCGGCGATCTGGTGCGCATCCTCCACGACGCGACGAAGAACGACACCGAGTACGTCTTCGGCAAGAGCGTGGACGGATTCGAGCAGGACGAGGACAAAGTCGTCGCGCACTTCTCCGACGGCTCATCCGGAGAATTCGATCTCCTGATCGGCGCGGACGGACAGGGATCACGCATCCGGCGGGCCGTCCTGCCGCAGGATGTCGACCCGTACTGGCGCGTCGGCATCCACATGGCCTACTGGTTCGTCCCGCGCATCGCCACCGACAGCAACATCCGGGACACCTACATGGTCCCGGGGGGCAGGCAGATCATGCGCCGCAGCCACAACCCGACCGAGACCCAGGCGTACTTCGTGATGCGGGAGGAATCCGAGGAAGCCTCCGCGATCCACCGCGCTCCCATCGGGCAGCAACAGGCGTTCTGGGCCGACCGGTTCCAGGACGCCGGCTGGCAGACCGAGCGCTTCGTCGAGGGCATGGTGACCAGCCCGTTCTTCTACTCGCAGGAGATCGTCCAGGTCCGCACTGACACCTGGTCCAAGGGCCGTGTGGTCCTGGCCGGCGACGCCGCGCACTGTGCCTCCCCCTACAGCGGCATGGGCATTTCCGGCGGCCTGGTCGGCGCCCACGTCCTGGCCGGCGAGATCAACCGTCACCCCGGCGACCTGCCGACCGCCCTGGCGGACTACGACCAAACGCTGCGACCCTTCGTCAACGAGATCCAGGGCGAAGTCAACCCGCGGCTGCTGCGCTTGGGCATGCCGATGACTCAGCGCGCGATCGATGTCTTCCAGGCCACCACCGCACTTGCCTGCTTCCTCCGCGTCCCGGAACTCACCGCGCGCTTTTCCAGGGAAGACCGCGGCGGCGACTGGCGGCTCCCCGTTAACCCGGCACCGATCAGCGCCGCGTGAAAACCGCAGGGACAGCAGCAACCCGGCGGAGCCGGCCGACCAGGCGAAACGGGCAGGCCACCGAGCGGGTGCGCCGAGAAGGCGAAGGCGGCCCCACTCGGCGTCCTCGTAGGGGTGGTAGCCGTAGGCATCCCGGATCTCCCACGCGTGGTCGTACAGCACGCCGTTCGGCATACCGCTTGACTACCGGCCGGTCCTCGATGCCAAGCTGCGCGGCCAAGTGCTCGACCACCGGCCACGGCACCGCGAGCGGCATTTCCCCGAACCCCAGCGGCGAAGTGGATCACTGTGCCGGCCGACCATGATCGTTCTCACCGATAACCGCTGTGCCGATGTTCCCGAGGCCGGCCCTGGCGGCCGTCACAGGTAGGTGGTCAGCAGGTCGTCCACCGAGTACATCAGTTCCGTGCGGCCGCCGAAGAGCTCGTGCAGGCGGGTGGCGTGATCGCGCATCGCGGCATCGAAGTCCGCGGCACCGTCGTAGAGGCGGGCCACGCCGTCGACGAGGTCGGGGAGGTCGGCGTCGATGCGGGCCGCGGACATGCTGGGCGAGCGCGGGCCGTCGTCGTCGACGGGCTCGGGCGTGTTGCCCAGCATGACGTAGCAGGGGAAGCGTTCCAGGTCCGGCAGCACCGAGTAGAACGGCACGCCCGGGTTGAAGTAGTACTCCGCCCAGTCGTTCCCGGCCAGCGCCAGCCACGGGGTGCCCACGGCCAGCGCGGCGAACGCGAACCCGGTGTGCGGCGAGAGCAGCATGTCGCAGCGCTGCATCGCGGCCAGCTGCCGGTCCAGCGGCACGTCCAGCGCCCACGCCGCGTTCGGGACGGTCGCGGCCAGCGCGTCGAACTCCGCGCGCGTGAACCCGGTGCTGGTGCGGCCGTCGTCGGCGAGCTTGCCGGTGAAGCAGATCCGCGCCTGCGGCCAGCGGTCGGTGATGGCGCCGAGGATCCGCTGCCACGACGCCAGCGACGGGTAGCGCCACCGTTGGGCGCTGCCGCCGGGCAGCACCGCGATGGTCGGCGCGTCGTGCTGCGGTAACAGCTCGGCGGCCCAGTCGCGCGCCGCGACCGGCAGGTTCAGCCGCAGCGGGTTGCGCGCCTGGTAGGCCGGTTCGGGTGCGCCGACCTGCGTGTGCCCGCCGGTGGTGCGGAAGTGCTCGGCCGACAGCTCGTAGTAGCGCTGCAGGCCGGGGAAGAAGTCGTGCTGCCACTTCTGGTGGCCGCGCGGGTCGTCGACGCCCCAGTCCCACTCGGCGGGGATGTGCGCGAGGACGTCGGCCGTCGGCGGCTCGAACACGTCGATGTCCACTGTGTACATCTCGTCGATCGCGTCGCACCAGGCGGCCAGGTCGACGGCGGTGGCGGAGTTGAGCACCACCGCGATCCGCCGATCCGGGTTCGCGCGGCGATATCCCAGGCAGTACTGCAGCGCCTCCACGGCGTGTCCGACGGGATGGCAGTAGACGAAGTTGACGAGCACCGATTGCACGAGATCAACCCTACGATCGCGGGCAACGGGTTTTCGCCTCTACAGCCCGCCAGCGACGCGCAGCACCGCCCCGCTGGTGTAGGCCGATTCCGGGCCGAGCAGCCAGCCGATCGCCGGGGCGATCTCGTCGGGTTCGCCGGCCCGGCCGAACGGCACGCGTGCCACCGCAGTGTCGATGCGTTCCGGCGCTCCCGCGCTGGCGTGGATGTCGGTGCGCACCAGTCCGGGCGCGACGGCGTTGACGCGCACGCCCTCGTCGGCGAGTTCCTTCGCCAGGCCCACCGTCAGCGCGTCCACGGCGGCTTTGGCTCCGGCGTAGTGGACGTACTCGTGCGGCGAGCCGAGCGTTGCCGCGCTGGAGGAGATGTTGACGATGGCCCCGCCACCGCCGCCGCGGCGGGTGGACATGACCTGCGCGGCGCGACGCGCACAAAGCACCGCGCCGAGGAAGTTGACGTCGATGACGTGGCGGATCACCTCGACCGGCGTGTCGGCCAGATCGCCGATGTGCGCGGTGAGCCCGGCGTTGTTGACCAGCCCCGTGACCGGGCCCAGCTGGTCCGCGGCCTCGGCGAACAACCGGTCCACATCGGCCTCGCGACTGACGTCCACCCGCACCACAACGCACCGGGCGCCGTGCCCGCGGGCTTCGGCCGCGACGCGCTCGGCGCCGCTGTCGTTGTCGCGGTATCCGAGCACGAGGTCGTGGCCGGCCCGGGCCAGCCACGACGCCGTGGCCGCGCCGATGCCGCGACTGGCGCCGGTGATGATCGTGATGGGGCGACTCATGCGCTGATCATGACATCCGCCGGTGCCGGGCTCGTCGACAGCCGTGCGCGAATTCGTTGGCCCGCAGCCGGCCTGAGCGGAAGACTGTCCCACATGGACATCGGCCCAGCGGACGTCGACGAGTTGATCAGCCGGGTGCGGCGAGGTCAGCGCGTGAAGTTCCTGCACTTCTGGGGCCACCGGCCGGAGCGCGATGGCCGCGTCGGGCGCGGTTGCCTGAGCCAGTGGTGGCCCGCGCCGTTCACGGTGGACGGCCTGAGGTTCGCCACCGCCGAGCACTACATGATGTGGCGCAAGGCGGTGCTGTTCGGCGACACCGGCAGCGCGGAGGAGATCCTGCGGGCGTCCGATCCCCGGCAGGCCAAGCAGCTGGGGCGCGGCGTGCGCGGATTCGGCCAGCGCCGTTGGGAGGCGTGCCGCTACGAGATCGTGCTGACGGCCTGCGTCGAGAAGTTCAGCCAGAACCTGGACCTGCGGGAATTCCTGCTGGGCACCGGCGGCCGAGTCCTGGTGGAGGCCAGCCCGGTCGACTCGATCTGGGGCATCGGCCTCGCCGCCGACGATCCGCGCTGCGAGAACCCCGAGCAGTGGCGAGGGCTGAACCTGCTGGGCTTCGCGCTGGGCGAAGCCCGCGCCCGCCTCGGTCGGCAGTCCTGACCGAGGCGGGGCAACGGCGTCACAGCAGCGTCAGCTGCGCGGGACGCGGGCGGCGTGGTGCCGGGGTCGCGGCCTGGGTGGTGGTGTCGCCGAGGGTGGACAGGAACGGTGACGGCTGGCGGTCCTGGGTGCTGCCGCGGACCGTTCGCCGTGCCGCGCCGGTGAGGTAGAGGTGGTCCTGGGCGCGGGTCATGCCGACGAAGAACAGGCGGCGTTCTTCGGCCACTTCCTCCGCGGTGGGTTCGGTGCCCGGCCAGCGCAGCGGCAGCAGGCCGTCCTCGCAGCCGACCAGGAACACCACCGGGAACTCCAGGCCCTTGGCGGCGTGCAGGGTCAGCAGGGAGATCGCCTCGGCTCGCGGGTCGAGCGTGTCGACCTCGGCGCCGAGCAGCACCTCGCGGCAGAACCGCGGCACGTCCTCGCCGCAGCGCTGCGCCAGCGGCCCGAGCAGTTCCACCGCGGTGTGGATGTCGGGCCGGGTGTCCTCGGGCACGGTGTCGGCGACCGTTTTCGCGGCCATGCGCAGCTGGTCGGTCACCGGGCCGGTGCGGTCGGCGACGTGCAGCAGTTCGCGCACCAGGAGGTCGACGCCGGGGCGGGCGGAAAGCCGGTCGTGCGACCGCTTCTGCACCGGCAGGCCGCAGCGGGTGAGCTCGTCGAGGATGGCGTGCGACTGCGAGTCCGTCCGGTACAGCACCGCGACGTCGTTGAACCCGATGCCGCCGGGGCCGTCGCCGAGGACCCTGCCGCTGTCGAGGGAGTGGAACGACGCGCCGCCGAGCAGCTGGTCGATCGTGCGCGCGACGAACGCCGCCTCCGCGCGCTCGTCGCCGGCCCGGTGGGCGACGATGCGGTGCGCCTCGCGGTCCGAAGCCGGGTGCAGCCGCCGGTCGGTGACCAGTGTGGACGGTGCGATGGCGCGGATCGCGCCGTCGAGGATGTGGGCGCCGCTGCGGTAGTTGCGGGTCAGCGCCAGGACCGGTGCGCTGGGGTAGTCCTGCTCGAAGCGCAGGAAGAAGCCGACGTCGGCGCCGCGGAAGGAGTAGATCGCCTGGTCGGGGTCGCCGATGGCGGTCAGGTTGGCCTCGGCCGGCGCGATCAGCCGCAGCAGCCGGTACTGGAGTTCGTCGACGTCCTGGTACTCGTCGACGGTGATCCACCGGTAGCGGCGGCGGTACTGCTCGGCGATGCCGGGGTGGTCGGTGAGCAGCTGCACCGCGAGCACGACGAGGTCGTCGAAGTCGACGAGGTTCTGCTCGCGCAGTCCCGCGAGGTAGTTCGCTAGCACGGCTTGGGTTTCCGGGTCCGCCTCGCCGCCGCGGCGCGCCGGTGACAGCTGCGCCTTCACCCGCCGCGCGCTGCGTTCGTCGCCGGTGATGGCGGTGAGGATCTCCTGCTGGCGGGCGGCGTCGGCGAGCCCGAAGTCGGCGCCGAGCCCGAGTTCGCGGTGGTGTTCGCGCAGGATCTGCAGGCCGAAGGAGTGGAAGGTCGCCACGGTCATCCGCTGCGCGGGTGCGCCGATGAGCGCGTGCAGGCGTTCGGTCATCTCCTCGGCGGCGCGGCGGGTGAAGGTGATCGCCAGGCATTCCTCCGCCGGGACGTCACGTTCCAGGACGAGGTGCGCCAGCCGGTGGGTGACGGTGCGGGTCTTGCCGGTGCCCGGCCCGGCGACGATCAGCAGCGGACCGCCCGGGACCTCGGCCGCGGCCCGCTGGCCGGGATCCAGCCCGGCGAGCACACCGGTCCCGGTGTTCCAGGTGGGAGCCGGCTGCGGCTCGGGTTCGGCCAGTGGCTGGGGGACCGGTGCGGCAGCGGGTTCGGGTTCCGGCTGCGGGGCGAACAGCGCGTCGTCG
Source organism: Saccharopolyspora sp. NPDC045941 (assembly GCF_056431445.1). Classification (NCBI taxonomy): domain Bacteria; kingdom Bacillati; phylum Actinomycetota; class Actinomycetes; order Pseudonocardiales; family Pseudonocardiaceae; genus Saccharopolyspora; species Saccharopolyspora sp. NPDC045941. The sequence goes on along the minus strand of NZ_JBWKKU010000032.1, from coordinate 76,538 downwards.
AACAGCGCGGGCGCATCGCCGGTGCGCAGGCGGGCGAGTTCGGCGGGTTCGAAAACGCGGATGGTGCCGTATTCGCCGTCGTAGCCGGGATCGCGCAGCACCTGGCCGTGCCGCAGCCGGTCGATCGCCTCGGCCACCGCGGCGTTGCTGCGGCGCAGCTCGTCGACCGGCACGTCCTGGAGGATCTGCAGTTCCGGGCCGTGGGCGGTGGTGAGGTCGCTGACCTCGCCGAAGACCTTCTTGCTCTTGGGGCCCACACCGAGGACCTCGCCGACGATCTCCGGCAACGGGATGAGGTTGCGGAACCCGGCCGCGCCGGGTGGGCAGATGCCTTCGGGCCGGTCCGCGAGCGCGTCGATGCGGTGCAGCACGCCGACGGTCAGCGGCTTGTTGCAGCCCGGGCACAGTCCGCTGTGGGAGCGGGTGTCGCCCGGCTCGAAGCGCACCTGGCACTTGCGGTGCCCGTCGAGGTGGTACTTGCCCTCTTCGGGGAAGAACTCCACCGTGCCCGCGAAGCCCTCTCCGGTCTCCAGTGCCCGCTTGATCGCGGAGTAGTCCAGGTCGGTGTCGAAGACGCTGGCCTCACGGCCCAGCATCGGCGGCGAATGCGCGTCGGAGTGGCTGACCAGCGTGTACTTGTCCAGCGCGGAGACCCGCCAGTTCATCTCCGGGTCACTGGACAGCCCGGTCTCCAGCGCGAAGACGTGCCCGGCGAGGTCGCGGTAGCAGTCCTCGATCGCGTCGAACCCGGCCTTGGAGCCCAGCACCGCGAACCACGGCGTCCAGACGTGCGCGGGCACGAGGTAGGCGCCGTCGCCGGATTCGAGGGTGATCTCCAGCAGGTCCCGGGAATCCAGGCCGAGGATCGGGCGGCCGTCCGAGCCGAGGTTGCCGATGCGGCCCAGCCGCTGGTTGAACCGCTCGGCGGCGGTGAAGTCCGGTAGGTAGCAGAGGTGGTGGACCTTCCGGGTGCGTTCGCCGCTCTTGTAGATGGTCGAGATCTCGACCGACAGCATGAACCGCACCTGACCGCCGCAGTTGGTGGGCATGCCGCGGGTCATCGCGGCGTCGAGGTCGTCGCGCAGCCGGAACAGGCCGGGCTCGGCGGGTTCGAGGACTTCGCGCAGGTGCGCGAACCAGGCCGGGTGGGTGAAGTCCCCGGTCCCGACCAGCGTGATGCCCTTGCGGCGCGCCCACCAGGTCAGGTGCTCGATGTCGCAGTCCTTGCTGCAGGCGCGCGAATACTTCGAATGGATGTGCAGATCGGCGTAGAAGCGCACCCCGGCGATCTTGCCAAAAGATCACCGACGGCCGACCGGGGGCCGGGCGAAGCGGCCGCCCGCCGATGAGCGGGTGGGCGACCGCGCGGTTGGTCAGCTCTCCGGCAGGCTCCGGTCCACCAGGTCGTCGACGATCTTGTCGATGCCGTACGGCTGCAGCAGCCCGGGGACCGTGAGGTCGTCGACGATGACGCCGAGCATGGCCAGGTGGAGCTGCAGCACGGTGGCGCGGTCGCCGGGCAGGCCGGCTTCGAGGTGCCAGTCGATGTTGCTCTTGAGCATGTCGGCGAAGGTGGTGGTCAGGTCTTCCTGCAGCTCCGGTCGGCGGGTGGCCTCCAGGCGCAGTTCGAGCATGGCGAGGTGGCTGCTGCGGTCGCCGCGCATCCGCTCGACGAGCTGGCGCAGCAGCGTGGCGGTGAGCTCGCGGCTGGGCGCGGCCTTCATCGTCTCGGCCATCTCGACCGGGTCCGGGGTGAGGCGCTCGTGGGTGCGGGCCATGATCTGGCGGAGCAGCTCCGCGCGGTTGGCGAAGTAGTTGGTCGTCGTGCCGGTGGGAACGCCCGCTTCCTTGTCCACGGAACGCAGCGTCAGCCCGCGCGACCCGTCCCGCGCGAGGACCTCGATCGCGGCATCGAGCAGGGCGGTGCGGCGGGCGGGGTTCTGTCGCATGTCGATCTCCCGAAACTCATTGACACCACTTCAAATGCAGTACTATGTATCAACCACTTCAATCAAAGTACCTCAATCGAAGTTGGAAGTGAGGACCCGAGATGCGAGTTCGCCCGAAGCGCCAACACCGCCCGCAGCCCCCGATGCCGCGCTCCGCGCTCCGCGCCCCGCCCCCGGCCGCTGCCCAAGCCCGGAACCCGGCGGTAACGCGCACCCCTGCCGCCCAGCGATCCACGACCGAACGGGAGATCGACGTTGAAATTCCTCCAGACCGCCACGATGCTGTCCGCCACGATCGCCTGCGCGCTGATGGCCGGGCTGTTCGCCGGCTTCGCCTACGCGGTCATGCCCGGTCTCGGCCGCTCCTCCGACCGCACCCTGGTCGAGGCCATGCAGAACATCAACAAAGCCATCCTCAACCCGGCCTTCCTGGTGCCCTTCATAGGTGCGATCCCGCTCATCGCCCTGGCGGTGTTCCTCGCCTGGCAGGGATACGGACGCCCGGCGCTGCCCTGGCTGATCGCCGGGCTGGTGCTCTACCTGGTCGCGTTCGCCATCACCGCAGCCGTCAACGTTCCCCTCAACGACCAGCTCGCCGCGGCCACCACCGACTTCGCCGCGGCGCGCAGCGCGTTCGAGAAGAGCTGGGCCACCTGGAACATCGTCCGCGCCCTCGTGCACACCGCGGCATTCGCGTGCCTGCTGTGGTCCCTCGTCGTCTACGGCTCCCAGCGGGTCGACGACGGCCAGCCGGCCGCGCTGCAAGCCGGTCACGCCCGTTCCGTCGTCGTCCACGGCGGCTGAGCGGCAGCGCGGCCGATCACCAGTGCGCGGGGCGGGAAAGCGCCGGGGGCAGCTTCGTGGCGGCATCGCCCTTGGCGGCGTTGAGCTGGGCCCGGGTGAGGAAGATCGCGCCGGTGAGGTCGGCCCCGCGCAGGTTCGTGTCGCGGAAGTCCGCGCCGATCACGTCGGCCGAGCGCAGATCGGCACCGCGCAGGTCGGCCGCGATGAGGTAGGCGCCTCGAAGGTTGGCGCCGCGCAGGTCGGCGCCGCGCAGCTTGGCTCCGATGAGGTCCGCGCCCCGGTGGTTCTTCTTGCGGCCCGAGACCTTGGCCCGCACGAGCTCACTGGTGCGCAGCAGCAGGGTGTTGATGTCGTGGCGCAGCGCCGCGACATCAACACCGGTGAGCTCATCGGCGCTGCCGCGGGTCAGCGCTTCGGTGTCCTCCAGCGCCTTGCGGAGGTCGTCGTGCACGGGCTCGGCCGCCGGGAGGGTCAAGGCCTCGGTGAGGTACCAGAGCAGCTCGTGGAGCTGGCGCATCACCGGGAACACCGCGAACATCTTCCCGGCGGTGCGCGGGGCCTGCCGCCAGTCCGTGCCGCCGAAGGTGACCTGCGAGACCTTCTGCCCGGCGCCGAAGCAGTCGAAGACGGTGCAGCCGGGAAAACCCCGCTCGCGCAGCTGCGAGTGGATGCCGCAGCGGAAGTCGTCCAGCAGGTTCGTGCACGGCGTCCCGGCGTCCTTGTTCACGGCGAAGTCGGCCGAGGCGGCGAAGGGCAGTGCCACGCAGCACAGTCCGAAGCAGTTCGCGCAGTCGGCGTGCAGACCCCCATCGGCGGGTGGGGCTTGGTGCTGGTCGGACAACGTGCGTGATCTCCTGCCGCGAGGTGTTCTCTCCTCCCATTCTCCCCGACCAGATGCGGCGGGCGGGACGCAGGTCGTGCTACCGGGGCGGGTCCCGGGGGCGGCGGCGTGCCCCGCCAGCAGGTCCGACGTGCCGCCGGTCGCGGTTGATAACGTCCGCGGCATGGGTGAGCAGCAGGTGCGCGACGCGACGTCCGAGGAGCAGGCCGAAGGGGTGTGCCGGTTCCCCGGGTGCTCGCGGGAGGTCGTGCGCACCGGCGGCCCGGGGCGCCCCTCGGAGTACTGCGATCTTCCCGAACACACCCGCTGGCGCGCCTGGAAGGAACGGCAGCGCCTGCAAGCCGTGCAGGATCAGGCCGAGGTTTCGCCGGTCGCGGCCGTCGAGTACGACAGCGCGCGGCTGCGGGCCGAGGAGTTGCTGCGGCAGTACCGGCTCCTGTCGGAGCAATTGACCCGGAATCTGCGTGCCGGCATCGCCGAACTCGGTACGATCGCTGATCCCAGCGCGGCGGAGGCGCAGATCCAGGCGGCCCAAGCCGAAGCCGCGCACCGCATCGCGCAGGCCGAGAAGGCCCTGGCCACCGCGCAGCAGCAGCGTCGCGACGCCGAACAGGCGCGCAGCGCCGCCGAGGCGGCGGCAGAGGACGCCACCGCGGCCGCGGAAACCGCCGGACAGGAGGCCGAAAGCGCCCGCAAGGAACGGGATGATGCCGTGGAACGGGCGGACCAAGCCGAGCAGCGGGCGCGGCAGGACATCGAGGCCGCGCGCAACGAAGCCGAGGTCGCCACCGCGGCGGCCCGGCGCGACGCCGAGCGGCAGATCGCCGACGCGCGCAACTCCATCGAGCAGGCGAAGGCGAGCGCAGCGGCGGAAATCCAAGCGGCGCAAGAGGAAGCGCGGCGGCAGATGGATGCCGCGGCGCAGCAGCAGGCGGCGGCGGTGGAGCGGGCAGCGCGCGCCGAACAATCGGCGGAGACCGCGCAGGGACAGCTGGACGAGCTCAAGCGCGTAGCGGAGGAAGCGCGCGCGGAGGTGCAGCGCCAGCGCGACGAGCTCGCAGTGCTGCGCGAGCAGCAGGCGGCGGAACTCCAGCAGCTGCGGACAGAGGCCGCGGAGCGGATGGAGACCGAGCGCACCGCCGCCGCGCAGCGGGTGGCGGCGGTGCAGGACGCGCGGGAGCAGTCGCTGGCACGCGCGGAGCGCGCCGAACGGCAGCTCGACGCGGCGACGGAGGAGCTGCGTGCTCTGCGGGCAGCTGCGGCGCCGCCGCCCGTGGAGCCGGCGTAGCAGCCTTCAGATCACCGCGCCGCCTGCCGCCCGGTTCCGCAGCAGGTAGGCAGCACGGTGGCGCGTAGTCAGCGGGCTCGTTCGGCGGTGAACGGGCCGTCGGAGCCGAAGGCTCGTTCGGCGAAGCGTTCGCCGATGCGGCGGTGGGTGGCGGCGTCCGGGTGGAGCCGGTCGGGCAGCGGCAGCTCGGCGAAGTCCGCCTCGCCGTAGAGCTCGAGGCCGTCGAGGTGGTGCAGGTTCGGGTCGTCGGCCGCGCGCTGCTTCACGATGCGGGCGAGCTCCTCCCGGATGACGCTCAGCGTCAGCTTCCCGGCCGCGCGCTCCGCGGGGTCGCCGGTGGCCCGGAACTGCACCTTGCCGGCTCGGAGCGCGTCGATGTCGAAAGCGCCGGGGCCGGGGGTGTCCTCGTGGATGGGGCACAGGATCGGCGAGACGACCAGTAGCGGCGTCGTGGGATGTCCTTCGCGGATCGTGTCGAGGAAGCCGTGCACTGCTGGGGTGAAGGCGCGCAGGCGCATCAGGTCGGCGTTGACGACGTTGATGCCGATCTTGACGCTGATCAGGTCCGCGGGGGTGTCGCGCAGGGTGCGGGCGGTGAACGGGTCGAGCAGGGCGCTGCCGCCGAAGCCCAGGTTGATCAGTTCCACGTCGCCGAGGGCGGCGGCCAGCGCGGGCCAGATCGTGCTGGGACTGGCCGCGTTGGAGCCGTGGCTGATGGAGCTGCCGTGGTGCAGCCACACCCTGCGCCGCCCGGTCGGCACCGGCTCGACCGGAGCGTCGGTGCGCAGGGCGACCAGTTGCGTGAGCTCGTTGTGCGGCAGCCAGATCTCGACCTCCTTGACGCGGTCGGGCAGCCCGGCGAACCGGACGGTGCCGACCGGGCCGGGCCGGGTCTCGGTGGAGCCGGTGGCGATGTCCACGGTCACGACGTTGCCGCCCGGCGCGCTCGCTTGGTCGATCAGGCGGCCGTCGACGAGCAGGTCGTAGACGCTGCCGGGGCGCGGCGGGAGACCTTGGTAGACGGTCTTGGTGGGGAGGACGTCCAGCTCGATGACCGTGGCTCGGGTGCTGACGACCAACCGCACGCCGGAGGGCTGGGACTCGGCCATGGCCAGCTGCCCATCGGTGTACTGCGCACGCGCCCAGGCTGGCAGCCGGTGCGGCAGCAACCCGTGCTCGGTGCGTTCCAGGTCGAGCGCGCCGCGCAGGAGAACCGCGGTGATGGGGGTGGTGACCTGGGCCTGCGGCCCGGTGGTGGCGGCGTCGTGCGCGTGGTTCATGACCACCAGCCTGTCAATTGGTTTCCTGATCCGCACCTGGATTTCGCGTCGCGGGCTCGGCTCAGGGGTTCACGGCGGCCAGCGCGTCGATCTCGACCAGCTGGTCGTCGTAGCCGAGCACCGTGACGCCCAGCAGGGTGCTGGGCGGGTCGTGGTCGCCGAAGTGGTCGCGCACCACTTCCCACGTCGTGACCAGGTCGGCCTGCCGCGTGGCGGCCACGTAGACGGTCGTCTTGACCACATCGGACAGTCGGGCCCCGGCGTCGGCCAGGGCGGTTTCGAGGTTGCGCATCATCTGGTGCGCCTGTGCGGCGTAATCGCCGACGGCCACGGTCGCGCCGGCCTCGTCGAGCGGGCAGGCTCCGGCGGCGAAGACGAGTTGCGAGTCGGGGCGCACGACGGCGCCGTAGGCGTATTCGGCCACATCGGACAGTTTTCCGCAGCGGATCAGGCGGAACGCATCGGACATAACGTCACCCTACCGGTGGGCGCCGCGATGGGGCTTTCACTCGTCGCGAAAAAAGAGTTGATCGTCCGAATAGTCTGGTTGTCAGTGGACGGTCGCTGAGCCGGATCCGCCGGAATCTGCTCCACAGTGGACACCGAAGGGCTGGAGGACGATGGAACCGCGGGGCGTGGTGGACGACCGGTTCGCCAAGGTGGCCGAGACCTTCGCGCAGCTGCTGGCCGGCGGCCGCGAGACCGGTGCCGGGCTGGTGGTGCGCTACGGCGGCGAGGAGGTCGTGCGGCTCTCCGGCGGGTGGGCCGATGCCGCGCGCACCAGTCCATGGCGCGAGGACACGCTCGTGCACGTCTACTCGGTCAGCAAGCCGTTCGCCGCCCTGACCCTGCTGAAGGTGCTCGCCGAAGCCGGGATCGCGCTGGACACCCCGGTGGCCGCGCTGTGGCCGGACTACGCGGCGACCGGCAAGTCGGCGACCACGCTGCGCCAGCTGCTCAGCCACCAGGCCGGGCAACCGGTGTTCCCCGCCGCCGCGGACCCGTTCGACGACGCCGGGCTGCGCGCGCAACTGGCCACGGCCGCGCCGGAATGGCCGCCGGGCACGGCGGTGGCCGAACACGGCCTGACCTACGGTCATCTGCTCGACGGCGTCGTGCGGTCGGTCACCGGGCGCTCGCTGGGGACGGTGTTCCGGGAGGACATCGCGAGACCGCTGGGGCTGGATGCGCACTTCGGGGTTCCTGAAGCGGACCTGGGCCGGGTCGCGGAGCTGGAGGTCGCCGACCCGGAGTCCTGGAAGTTCGGCGAGCCGGGCGATCTGACGCACCGCGCGCTGGCGGTACCGCCCGGCGCGTTCGACGTGGCGCTGCACAACTCCGAGCGCTGGCGCCGCGCCGAGTTCCCGGCGATCGGCATGCACACCACCGCCCGGGCGCTGTGCGGGTTCTTCGCCGGGCTGGCCGACGCCGAGGGGCCGGTGGCCCGGCTGCTGGGCGGGGAACTGCACGGGGAGTTCATCCGGCCGCAGGTCAGCGGGCGGGACCTGTTCCTCGGCTTCGACGTGACGTGGACGCTGGGCCTGCAGCACTACGACGGAGAGCTGGCCATGGGCGGACTGGGCGGCTCCACGGCGTGGGTGTCGCGGAAGCACGGGTATTCCTGCGCGTTCGTGACCCGGCACCTCGCCGGCCCGCACCGGATGATGGCGCTGGAGGAAGCCATCGAGTCGGTCTGGTGAACCGCGCTTCCGGTGCGGCGGGGCGCGCCGGGTGTCGTGGCGTTGGTATTGACTGGTTGCCATGGCAATCAAGATCGAGGACGCGACGGTCGCCGATACCGAACGGCTGACGCGGATCGTGCGGACCAGCAGCGCCTACGACGGGCACTACCGGGTGATGGTGGCCGATCTGGGCATCGACGCCGAGTACCTGGCGGCGCACCTGGTGCGGGTTGCCCGCGACGAGTCGGGCCGGCCGCTGGGCTTCTGCACGGTGATCGTCCCGGGGCGTGGCGGCGCCGGCGAGGGCGAGCTCGACTTCATGTTCGTCGACGACGCCGCGCAGGGCCGGGGCGTGGGCCGGATGCTCATCGACGACGCCCGCGCGCAGGCCCGCGCCCGGGGTTTGCGGCGGGTGCACGTGGTGTCGCACCCGCCGTCGGAGGGCTTCTACCTGTCGGTCGGGGCTCAGCGTGTGGGGACGGTTCCCGCGGAGGGCGCGATCACGTGGTCCCGTCCGCATCTGGTGCTCGAACTGTAGGCGGCACCTACCGTGTCGACATGCGAATCTCACGTCTGCAGTTCGTGTCGGTGCCGGTGGCCGACCACGTCAAGGCCCGCGAGTTCTACGTCGACGTCCTCGGCTTCGAGCTGGTCGTGGACATCGCCGGCCCGCACGGCCAGTTCGTCATGGTCGCCCCGCCCGGCGCACAGACCGGTGTGGTGCTGGTCGACTTCAGCGTCGACGGGCGCGAATTCGGCGGGCCCGTGCACCTGCAGTTCCACACCGACGACCTGGACGCCGATATCGCGGAGCTGCGCGCCGCGGGGGTGGAGGCCGGGAACCCGCAGGAGGTGCCGTGGGGCCGGATGACGACCTTCACCGATCTCGACGGCAACCCGATCTCGCTGCTGCAGCCCTCGGCGATGGGCAACCGGCCGGGCTGACGCCGGTCACCGCATGGCGCGCCAGGGTTCGCCGCCGGCCCGGTCGAGCCGGTCGCCGGGTGTCGCCCAGGTGTGCACCGGGGTTTCGCCGGGTGTGACCTGTGGCCAGCCGGGGTCGCCGGTGCGGGCGAAGTCGCGCCAGGCGCGCATCATGCGCCGGGACAGGGCTTGGTCGTGGTGGTCGGGTGGGCCGCCGAGGAGGAAGTCCGCCGCGGCGAGGTTGCCGAAGTTCAGCGGCACATCGGCGCCGTGCCAGGCGTGGACTCCGGGGCGGATGCGGGCGAAACGGGCCAGGTGCGCCCGCCCGCCGTGGCGTGCGTGGTGCTCGGCCAGCCGCGTGCTGTGGGCCGCGAAGATCGCGTCGCCGAACAGGGCGAGATAGGCCTCGCGCGGCGAGGACGCGAGGGCGAGGTAGCGCTCGGCGACGGTGTCCGGGATGGCCATGGCGTGGGCGAAGCCGCGCAGCTGGACATCGGTGTCGACGCGCTTGATGGTGTCCAGCGCGTCGAACAGCCAGTACTCCTCTGCCGTGTGGCACACCAGGATGTCGATGGTCGTGTCGTGCACTGTGGACAGTGGTGCCGCGGGCAGTGTGCGGCCGTCGACGACGGGGCCGAACAGGACCGGGTCGTACTGGCGCCGGGAACCGGGCTGCGGGGCGCCGGAGACTTCGGTCGCGGCGGCGACGAGTTCGCGGGGCGGGGCCGTCTGCGGATCGGTGCCCATTCGCGCGGTGATCTCGGCGGTGATGGCCGCGGCGGCGTCGGTGGTGGAGTAGGAGTCGGGGACGCTGTGCAGGATGGCGCGGCGGAACAGCCCGCGTGCCTGCGGCATGAGCAGCAGGCACGCCGCCGATCCGGCGCCGGCGGACTGCCCGGCGACCGTCACGTTGCCCGGGTCGCCGCCGAATGCCGCGATGTTCTCCCGCACCCAGCGCAGCGCGGCGATCTGGTCCAGCAGGCCGCGGTTGTCGGGATGGCCGGGCAGATGCCCGAACCCTTCGAAACCCAGCCGGTAGTTGGCGGTGACTACGACGAGCCCGGTTGCGGCCAGGGCGGTGCCGTCGTAGTCGGGCTGGGCGGTGGAACCGAAGGTGTAGGCGCCGCCGTGGATCCACACCAGCACCGGGAGCCGGTGCGCGGCAGGCGGCGCCCAGACGTTGAGGGTGAGCACGTCGTCGGCGCCGGACCACGTCGGCGCGCCGGGCAGTTCCGCGTCCTGGGGTGCGATGGGGCCGAACGCCACGCAGTCGCGCACCCTGTTCCAGGTCTCTGCCGGCCTGGGCGGCTGGTACCGGTTCGGCCCGAACGGTGCTGCGGCGTATGGGATTCCGAGGAACGAGTGGACTGCGCCGTGGCGGCCGCGGATCCGGCCGGCGGCGATGGTGACCTCGGGCGTCACCGCGGGGCCGGGCGGGTCAGCCGCCAGATGACGTCGATGCCCTCTTCGCTGCCCGATCGGGGGTCGCGGCTGGGGCTGCGGCGGTCGACGCAGGTGAAGCCGAGGCGTTGCGGGATGCGCCCGCTGGTGGTGTTCGCCGCGTCGTGCCAGATCTCCACCCGGTCGATGCCCGGCAGCGCGAACGCCTCGTCGACCAGCGCGGCGGTGCTGGTGGTGGCCAGGCCGAGACCGGTGTAGTCGGGGTGCAGCCAGTACCCGATCTCCAGGCCGCCGGAGCCGATGCGGCGTTCCATGGCGACGCAGCCGGCGATCGCGCCGTCGACGATGATGGCGTAGGTGTAGGCGCTGCCGGTGTGCCAGTTGCGGTCGCAGCGGTCGAGGAACTCGACGGCGGTGTCCAGCGAGTAGTCCCCGGCGGCCCACGGCATCCACGGCCGGAGGTGCGGCAGGGCCTCGGTGACCACTCGGTGCATCTCGGCGAGATCGCCACCGCGCCAGCGGCGCAGCACCGCCGATTCGAGGGTGATCAGTTCCGGGGGGTGGGCCATGCGCCGATGGTCCTGCCCCGCGGCCGGTCCCGGCAACCGAATATCACCGGATCCGCAACGAGAAGTGGGCCGCCCCGCAACCGGGACGGCCCACTTCGGCTTTGCGCGGGTGGCTCAGATCAGGCCGAGCTTGCTGACCGCGTCGCGCTCCTCGACGAGCTCGTTGACCGAGGCGTCGATGCGCTCGCGGGAGAACTCGTCGATCTCCAGGCCCTGCACGATCTCGAACTTGCCGTCACGCGCGGTGACCGGGAACGACGAGATCAGGCCCTCCGGCACGCCGTAGGAGCCGTCGGAGACCACGGCCGCCGAGGTCCAGTCGCCCTCGGGCGTGCCGTTGACCCAGGTGTGCACGTGGTCGATGGCGGCGTTGGCGGCCGAGGCGGCCGAGGACGCGCCGCGGGCCTCGATGATGGCCGCGCCGCGCTTGGCGACGGTCGGGATGAACTCGTCGGCCAGCCAGGCCTGCTCGACCTGCTCGGCGGCGATCTTGCCGCCGACCTCGGCGTGGAAGAGGTCGGGGTACTGGGTGGCGGAGTGGTTGCCCCAGATGGTGAGCTTCTTGATGTCGGTGATCGACACGTTCAGCTTCTGCGCCAGCTGGGACAGCGCCCGGTTGTGGTCCAGGCGAGTCATCGCGGTGAACCGCTCGGCGGGCACGTCCGGCGCGTGGGCCTGGGCGATGAGGGCGTTGGTGTTGGCCGGGTTGCCGACCACCAGCACGCGCACGTCGTCGGCGGCACCGGCGTTGATCGCCTCGCCCTGCGGCTTGAAGATGCCGCCGTTGGCCTCCAGCAGGTCGCCGCGCTCCATGCCCTTGGTGCGCGGGCGGGCGCCTACCAGCAGCGCGACGTTGGTGCCGTCGAACGCGGTGCGGGCATCGTCGGTGATGTCGATGCTCTGCAGCAGCGGGAAGGCGCAGTCGTCGAGCTCCATCGCGGTGCCGTCGGCCGCCTTGACCGCCTGCGGGATCTCCAGCAAGCGGAGCTTGATCGGGGTGTCGGGCCCGATGAGCTGACCGGATGCGATCCGGAACAGCAACGCGTAGCCGATCTGACCGGCCGCACCGGTAACGGTCACGGTGACGGGAGCTTGGGTCATGAGGTTTCGTTCTCCTGCTCGCCGGGTGATTGCCTAGCCGGATGCTATCCCCAGCGCGCCGGTGCCGTTGCGGGCCCGCCACGGATCACAGTGGACCGCGCGCCGGACCGATTCAGCCGCGACCGGCGGGGAGAGGCAGACCACAGTCCAGCGGCCGCGTGATCATCGGTACGTGCTGGGTGGCGGCCCGCGGAAATTCTTCGCACCGTGGTGTCGATCCGGCGCGGAGCCGTTCGTGTAGTGGGTGAGGAGCCGGGGCGGAGCCGGCTTCACGAGCGCGAGGAGAACGCGATGAAGCAATACCTGCTGAGCATCTACCAGCCCGACGGGCCCACGCCGCCACCGGAGGTGCTGGAGCCGATCATGCGCGACGTGCAGGCGGTGAACGCCGAGATGCAGGCCGCCGGGGCGTGGGTGTTCGCCGCCGGCCTGCACCCGCCGACCACCGCGACCGTGCTGCACGCGAAGGGCGCCGACGTGCTCACCACCGACGGCCCGTACACCGAGGGCAAGGAACACCTGGGCGGGTTCACCATCATCCGGGCGGCCGACCTGGACGCCGCGCTGGAGTGGGGCCGCAAGCTGGCGAAGGCGATCACCCTGCCCATCGAGGTGCGGCCGTTGCAGGACGACGAGGGCGAGACGTGCCGGTCGTCGGCGTAGCGGAGGTCGAACGGGTCTTCCGCGCGGAGTACGGCCGCGCGGTAGCGGTCCTGGTCCGCGTCTTCGGCGACATCGACATCGCCGAGGAAGCGGTCCAGGACGCCTTCGCCACGGCCGTGGCGAAGTGGCCGTCGGCGGGCCTGCCGCCGAGTCCGGCGGGCTGGATCATCACCACGGCGCGCAACCGGGCGGTCGACCGGCTGCGCCGGGAGGCCTCCCGAGAGGACCGGCACGCGCAGGCCGCGCTGCTGCACGCCCGCGACGCGCCGGAGCAGGAGGGGCCCGTGCACGACGACCGGTTGCGGCTGATTTTCACGTGCTGCCACCCGGCGCTGTCCACCGGCGCGCAGGTGGCGCTGACGCTGCGGCTGCTCGGCGGGCTGAGCACCGCGGAGATCGCGCGGGCGTTCCTGGTGGCCGAGCCGGCGATGGCCCAGCGGCTGGTGCGCGCCAAGGGCAAGATCCGCGACGCGGGGATCCCGTACCAGGTGCCAAGCGAAGCCGACCTGCCGGACCGGCTGCGCGCGGTGCTGGCCGTGGTCTACCTCGTGTTCAACGAGGGCCACACCGCCAGCTCGGGGCCTCGGCTGGTCCGCGAGGACCTGTGCGCGGAGGCCATCCGGCTGGGGCGGCTGCTGGCCGAGCTGATGCCCGACGAGCCGGAGGTCCTGGGGCTGCTGGCGCTGATGCTGCTGGTCGAATCGCGGCGGGCGGCGCGCACGACCGCCGATGGCGCACTGGTGCTGCTGGCCGACCAGGACCGCGGCAGCTGGGATCGCGACCTCATCGCCGAAGGCCAGGCCCTCGTGCGCCGCTGCCTGCGCCGCAACCAGCCCGGCCCCTACCAGATCCAGGCAGCGATCAACGCCGTGCACAGCGACGCGCCGACCGCCGCCGACACCGATTGGCGGCAGATCCGGGCGCTGTACGACCAGTTGCTGGCGGTGTCGCCGAGCCAGGTGGTGGCGCTCTACCGCGCGGTCGCCGTCGCGGAGGTCGAGGGCCCGGAAGCGGGACTGGCCCTGGTGGACGAGCTCCACCTCGGCGGATACCACGTGTTCCACACCGTCCGCGCGGACCTGCTGCGCCGCTTGGGGCGCGTCGAGGAAGCGACGCGGGCCTACGACGCGGCGATCGCGGGAACCGACAACGCAGCCGAACGCGACTTCTTGCAGCACGCGCGCCGGGCGCTGGCGCGATGAGTTTCGCGGCGCGCGCCGGTCTACCCGTGGTGCAGGCGAAACCACGAGGTTGACGGAGTATGTGATGAGCGTTCCCGACATCGTTTCGCGCGAGGAGTGGCTGGCGGCCCGCCGCGATTTCCTGGTGCGGGAGAAGGAGTTCACCCGCGCCCGAGACGCGCTCAACGCCGACCGGCGGCGGCTGCCGATGGTCGAGATCGACGCGGACTACCGGTTCGAGGGCCCGGCCGGGCCGGTCGGCCTGCCGGAGCTGTTCGACGGACGGCCGCAGCTGGTGATCTACCACGCGATGTTCGATCCGAGGTGGGACGGCGCCTGCCGGAGCTGCTCGTCGTTCATCGACCAGATCGGGCACCTGGCCCACCTGCACGCCCGCGGCACGTCGCTGGTCCTGGTATCGCGCGCGCCACTGGCCAAGATCGAGGCGTTCCGGGCCAGGATGGGCTGGGCCGTGCCCTGGTACTCCTCCTACGGCAGCGACTTCAACTACGACTTCCACGTGACGCTGGACGAGTCGGTGCGCCCGGTGGAGTACAACTACCGCACCGCCGAGGAGCACCGGCGGGTCGGCACCGGCTACTACGTCTCCGGTGAGCAGCCGTTCGAGCTGCCCGGGCTGAGCTGCTTCCTGCGCGTCGGCGACCGCGTGTTCCACACCTACTCGACCTACGGGCGGGGCATGGACGTGCTGGGCAGCACCACGAGTTTCCTGGACCTGACCGCCCTGGGGCGGCAGGAGGACTGGGAGGAACCCGAGGGCCGCGCCACCGGGCTGGGTGCCCCTGCGGGCAGCCCGCAGGTGAAGTACCACGACGAGTACTGACCACGGCGTTTCAACTGGTGAGGCCGAGTTCGCCGGCTCGGGCACCGGCTTGGAAGCGGGAGTTGGCGTCCAGCAGGGTCATCAGCTCGGCGACGCGCCGCCGGTAGGTGCGGAGGGAGACGCCGATGCGGCGGGCCGCGGCTTCGTCGGTGAGCCCGGCGTTGAGCGCCTGCAGGACGCTGCGTCCGGCCTGGTCGATCTGCGGAAGTTCCTGGCGCAAGTAGCCGGCGAGTGGGATGGCCGCGTGCCAGGTGGCGTCGAACAGGGCGTGCACGCCGTTGATGAAGGTCGGCGCCGTGGTCGCGGTGAACTCGCGTTCGCCCGCGGTGATGGCGCCGGCCAGGATCATCGCCCGCCGGTCGATGATGATCGTCTCGTGAGGCAGCGGGGCGGCGCAGATCCGCACCTCCGCGCCCACATCCGCGATCCGCAGCAAATGCTGCCGTTGTTGCGGATCGCAGAGCGCGGCCGAGGTGAACAGCTTGCGCACCCGCAGGTCCGGAACAGGTTCGCCGGTGGGCCGGAGGCGCCGGTGCGACCAGGTGCGCAGGTCGGTGGCGGCGCACACGAACTCGGTGCGGGCATCGGTGAACAGGTGTCCTGCCCGGCGGATGAGATCTGCCTCGCCACGCACCGCGATCACCTGGTGGTCACCCATGCCCACGGAGTCTACGGAGACGTTCGAGGCGGCGGGTGCAAGTGCGTTGGCAGCAAGCTGCCAGCCGTTGGTGGCCCGGCCGGGTGGGCCTTGAGGCTGGTGCGCATGACGAATCTGACAGCCGCAGTGGGTGGCGAGTTCTTGCTGGGCGGTGATCTGCGGATCAACCGGATGGGTTTCGGTGCGATGCGGCTGGTCGCCAATTCGCTGGAGGGGCCGCCGCGCGATCCGGCGACTGGTGTGGCGGTGTTGCGGCGAGCCGTGGAGCTAGGCGTCAACCACATCGACACCGCTGGTTTCTACCGCCTCGGTGGCACGAGTGCGCATGAACTGGTCCGGCAGGCGCTGCGGCCGCACCGCGAGGGTGTGGTGATCGCGACGAAGGTAGGCCCGCTGCGCGACGCCGACGGGACGTTCCGGGGACAGGCAACGGCGGCGGAGTTGCGGGGCCTGGTCGAGGAGGATCTGCGGCGGCTGGGGGTGTCGCGGCTGGACCTGGTCTATCTGCGGGCGGGCGGTATCGGCCCGGACGGGTCGTCGGTCGCGGAACGGTTCGCGGTGCTGGCCGAGCTGCGTGAGGCCGGGCTGATCCGCCACCTCGGCGTGAGCAATGTGGACGCTGCGCAGCTCGCGGAAGCGCGCTCGGTCGCCCCGGTCACGGCGGTGCAGAACCACTTCCACGTGCAGCACGTCGAGGACCGGCAGTTGCTGGCCGAATGCGAGCGGTCGGGGATTGCTTATGTGCCGTTCTTCCCGCTCGGCGGCGGTAGCACGCCAATGGACGCGGCCGGTGTTCAGACGGTTGCGCAGCGGCTTTCCGCCAGTGTCGCGCAGGTCTCGCTGGCCTGGTTGCTGGCGGTTTCCCCGGTGACGCTGGCGATCCCGGGCACCGGTTCGCTGGCGCACCTGGAAGAGAACGTGGCCGCCGGTGGGTTGAGGCTCGGCGACGGTGACCTCGCGGAGCTGGGCTCCTAGACGGGTGAGGCCAGTGCCGCCGGATTGGCCGTTGGCGCCGCCGCCGCGGCTGCCTAGTGTCCGACGAGGACGGTTTGTTGCGGCGAGAAGGTGGCGTGGTGGTCGAATTTCCGGCGGTGGCGGGGATCGCGGTGGTGGCGCTGGGGCTGGTGCTCACGCCGGGACCGAACATGTTCTACCTGGTGTCGCGGTCGCTGACGCAGGGACGCCGGGCGGGGCTGGTGTCGCTGCTGGGCACGGCGGTGGGGTTCCTGGTGTACGCGGCGGCGGCCACCGCGGGCATCGCCACGGTGTTCGCGCTGGTGCCTGCGCTGTACACGGCGTTGCAGATCGCCGGCGCGGCATACCTGCTGTGGCTGGCGTGGCAGGCGGTGCGCCCGGGCGGGGTGTCGGTGTTCGCGCCGGCGCCCACCCCCGCCTACGGGCCGGGAAAGCTGTTCGCGATGGGGCTGGTGACCAACCTGCTCAACCCGAAGATCGCGGTCCTCTACGTGTCGCTGCTGCCGCAGTTCATCGACCCCGCGCGGGGCGGTGTGGCCTTGCAGAGCCTGACGTTGAGCGTGGTGCAGATCCTGGTGGCGCTGTCGGTGAACGCGCTGATCGTGGTGACGGCCGGGTCGGTGGCGGGCATGCTGGCCCGGCGCCCGGGGTGGCTGCGGGTGCAGCGGTACTTCATGGGCGTGGTGCTGGCCGGGCTGGCGGTGCGGCTGCTGACAGACCGGGCTCGCCCGGCGTGATGCCGAGCGCGGCTTGCAGCCCGTCGGCGCCGTGCGCGGTGAGTTTCAGCGCCCGCTGCTGAGGTTTGCGGGCCAGCCAGCCTGAATGGAGCAACCCGGTCAGCAGTGCCGCGCCGAGCCGGCCGGCGAGGTGGTGCCGCTGTTCGCTCCAGTCCACGCAGAACCGCAGCAGCGGCCGTCGCGACGGCCCGGCCTGCGCGGCGCGCAGGTCCACGCCCAGGGCGGCGAAGACCTCTTCGGCGTGCGGACCGAGCCGGTAGGGATGGTCGCTGAGCTGCACGGACAGGCCCTCGTGCGGGCGGCGGCGGGTGTCGGGGATGCCGTCGTCGGCGGCGAGCGCGCCACGGTCCAGCAGTGCCGCGGTGACCGCGACGCCGAGCCTCCCAGCGAGGTGGTCGTAGCAGCTGCGGGCTTCGCGCACCGCGGCGGCACGGGAGCCCTGGCGCAGCGAGCGCACCGGTTCGGCCGGTGCGATGGCGGCGAGGGCTTCCAGCACGGCGGCGACCCGGTCGTCGACGAGCCGGAAGTAGCGGTGCCGCCCGGAGCGTTCGGCCTCGATCAGGCCGCCCGCGCAGAGCTTGGCGAGGTGCGCGCTGGCGGCGCTGGCCGACAGCCCGGCCTCCGCGGCCAGCACCGAGGCGGGTAGCGATCGCCCGTCGGCCAGCGCCTGCAGCACCTTGGCGCGGCCGGGTGATGTCGCTGTCTCCCTGGACTGCCATGTGCCCATTCTGCGCCCGCGACGTTTCAGGCCGGCGTGAAGTGTTGCGGGTGCAGCCTCGGTGCGTGTTGAAGAGACGAGGTTCTCCTGTGCTGGTGCTCGCGGTGATGTGCGCGGGCATGTTCTTGGTGCTGCTGGACGTCACGGTGGTCAACGTGGCCCTGCCCGCCATCCGCGGTGCGCTGGGCGCGGGGATGGCGGGGACGCAGTGGGTGGTCGACGGGTATGCGCTGGCCATCGCCGGGATGTTGCTGGTCGGCGGCGCGCTGGGCGACCGCTTCGGGCACCGCCGGGTGGTGCTCGCCGGGCTGGCGGTCTTCGGCGCGGCGTCGCTGGGGTGCGCGCTGGCTCCGGGGCTCGGGGCGCTGGTCGCCTCCCGCGCGGTGCAGGGCGTGGGGGCGGCGTTGCTGCTGCCGGGCAGCCTGGCGGTGATCGCCGGGGTGTATCCGGATGCGGCGGCGCGGGCGCGGGCGTTGGGGGTGTGGGCGGCGGTGTCGTCGCTGGCGTTGCCGGCCGGTCCGCTGGTGGGCGGCCTCCTCGTCGAGTGGGGCGGCTGGCAGTCGGTGTTCGCGCTGAACGTGCCGGTGGTGATCGCCGCGGTCGTGGGGGTTCGCGCGCTGGTGCCGGATGTGCCCGGCGATCGCGGGCAGCGGGTGCGCGTCGGGGTGCTGGCGGGCGCGGTCGCGGGGTTGACGGCACTGGTGTTCGCGGTGATCGAGGCCGGCCAGGCGGGGCTGGACGCATCGGTGGTGGCAGCGCTGGTGCTGGCGGTGATCGCGCTGGGGGCGGCCGGGCGGCGGATGCCGCGTTCGTGGCTGGGCAACCGGCCGTTCCTGACGGCGAACTCGGTGGCGCTGCTGATGAATCTCGGCATGAACGGCACGCTGTTCGTGCTGTCGCTGTACCTGCAGACCCTCGGCGGGAACTCGCCGGCGCGCACCGGTGCGCTGCTGTTGCCGATGTCGATTCCGCTGGTGCTGCTGGCGCCGGTGGCCGGGCGGCTGGTGGCGCGCTTCGGACCCCGGGTGCCGATGGTGTGCGGCGCGGTGATCGCCGCGGCGGGATCGGGTTGCTGGGCCCTGGCGTCTCCGGGCGGTGGTTATGCGGAGGTGGTTCCGGTGCTGGTGGCGTGCGGGATCGGTGCCGGGTTGCTGACCACGCCTGTGGTGGCGGCCGCGGTCGGTGCGCTCGGTCCGCGGCGTTCGGGGCTGGCCAGCGGGGTGAACAACACCATGCGTCAGACCGGGACCGCGCTGGGTGTCGCGGTGTTCGGCGCGGTCGCGGGCTCGCCGGAAGCACCTGCTGATTTCGTCGCGGGGCTGCACCGCCTGGCCGTGGTCGGCGTGCTGCTGTGGCTGGTGGCGATCACCGTCAGCCTCGCCGCAGGCGCAAGTCGGCACGTGGGTGACCGCGTTTCCGCAGTGCGGTGAGATGCGCCGAGCCGTGAGCGTTTTGGGGCGCCACAACACCCCAAAACGCTCACGGGGGTCAGGCTGTGCCGACGACCGGCTCCGAGTGGCCGGCGTGGCGGAACGGTGAGGCGGCCAGCGCCGTGGCCGATACGGCGAGCCCGGCGATGCCGACCCACAGCGCCGTGCGGTAGCGGCGTCGGCGCTGGCCGCCCAGCGGGGCGCCGAGGACGATCGCGCCGCGGTTGACCGACCGGATGGTGGTGTTCATCCGGCCCTTCAACCGATGTGGCGTGACGGACTGGCGATAGGCCAGTTCATTGGGGGTCGACGACGACACCGGCGAGCAGCCCGGACAGCAGGTAGGGCACCCAGCGCGCGGCGTTGACCAGGCCGAGTTCGATCGCGGTGGCGTGCAGGGTGGCCGGGGCGAGGATCTGCCCGGCGAGGCCGGTGATGTGGGTGCCGAAGATCGAGGTGGTCGACGCCGCCCAGAACCGGCGGTACCCGGCGAGATCGACGACGCGTGGCATGCCGGGACCGTAACAACGATTTCGCTCCGGCATTCCGGTGTTTCGTTCCCGGTTTCCCCGCCGCGCCGATCCGCCGGACACAGTGGACGGCGCTAGATCATGCGTTTGCCCCCTCCGGCGTAGATGGTCTGGCCGGTCACCCAGCGGGCTTGGTGGGAGGCGAGGAAGACCGCGAGGTCGGCGATGTCGTCGGGGCGGCCGACGCGGCCCAGCGGGCTGAACTCGGCGAAGCGGGTGTTCATGTCGTCGCTGATCCAGCCGGTCTGCACCGGGCCCGGCGAGATGATGTTGACGGTGATGCCGGCGGCGCCGAGTTCGATGGCCGCGGAGCGGCTCAGCGATTCCAGCGCGTTCTTGGTCGCCCAGTAGGAGATCTGGTCGGCCGCGCCGGGCGCGGCGTCGGTGGAGATGTTGATGATGCGGCCCCAGCCGGCCTTGCGGCGCCGGTGGCGGCGGTGGAATTCGGCCATCAGCAGCGCGGGGGCGCGGGTGTTGACGGCGTGGTGGGCGTCCAGGCTCGCCGCGGCGACGGTGGTGGCGCCGCGCGCGGGCTCGGTCCCGAAGGTGTCGGGCACGCAGTGGGCGGCGTTGTTGATGAGGATCTCCACCGGCCCGAAGTGGGTTTCGGCGTGGTCGAAGATCGCCGGGACGACGGCGGGGTCGGCGAGGTCGGCGGCCAGCGATTCGGCGTCGGCGCCGTCGGCGCGCAGGGCGTCGCGCACGTGGTCGGTGTCGGTTGCCTTCGCCGTGCTGTAGGTGCGGTCGGCGCCGGTGGCGTCGCGGGTCGGGGGTGTTTCGGGCAGGGATGCGAGCACGACTTTGACGCCTTGGCGGGCCAGGGCTCGGGCGATGCCGGCGCCGATGCCCAGCGGGCTGTTGGCGCCGGTGATCACGGCAACGCGGTCGCGCAGGCGGGGGTCGATCACGCGGTGGTCCTCTCGAAGTGTCCGATGTGGTCGGTGATGGTGGTGGTGATCTGGCGGTGCAGCGCGCCGGGCAGGGCGTGGCCGAGCCCGGGGATGGTCGCGCAGCGGGCGCCGGGGATGAGGTCGGCGAGGTGCCGGCCGTGCGGGGGCGGGTTGATGGGGTCCTGCGGGCCCTGGATGACCAGGGTCGGCGTGGCGACGTGGCGCAGTTCGGCGCCGCGTTCGGTGGGGCACCGGGGTGGCGAAGGCGTGCGCGGACGGCTGCCGGTAACTGCCGGCGTGGTCGATCGCGGCGTTCTCCCAGCGGCGGAACTCCGCGGCGTCGAAGGGGATTTCGTCGCCTGCGAGCAGTCGCCACTCGTCGATCCGGCGTTGCAGCGCGGTGGCGCGGTCGGGTGCGCGGTCGGCGCGGTGGGCCATCGCGGTGACCACCCGCGGGGTGGGTGGGGGCAGGTCGGTGGGTTCGCCCTCGACGGCGCGGCGCATCGAGTCGGCGAAGTCGACGTCGAGGGCGGCGGTCAGCATCAGGGTGAGGGTGCGCAGCCGGTCGCGGTGGTCCAGGGCGAGCAGCTGGCCGAGGGTACCGCCCATGGACAGGCCGACGACGTGGGCGGTGGCGATGTCGTGGCCGTCGAGGACCGCCACGGCATCGCGGGCGAGGTCGGTCAGGGCGTAGTCGGTGATGTCCAGGTGCGTGGAGCGGCCGGTGTCGCGGTGGTCGTAGCGCACGACGTGCAGGTGGTGCGCGACGAGGGCGTCGACGAACTCGTCGGGCCAGCCCAGCGCGTTGGTGTTGGCGCCCATGATCAGCAGCACCGGCGGGTCCGCCGGGTCGCCGCGGGATTCGCTCCACAGCAGCAGGCCGTCGGGGGTGGTGATGTGGCGTTCAGTCATCGAGCAGCCCTTTCCGGCGGGCCAGGGCCGCGAGCTCTTTGGGGTCGCCGCCCATGATGGTCCGCACGTGGGTGGTGATGGTCTGGACGGGCCAGTTCCACCAGGCGATGCGCTGCAGCAGCTCGACGTCGTCGTCGTAGAAGCGGCGGCGGATCACCTGAGCCGGGTTGCCGCCGGCGATGCCGTAGGCGGGGATGTCGCCGGTGACCACCGCGCCGGTAGCGATGATCGCGCCGTCGCCGATGCGCACGCCGGGCATGATGGTGGCGTCGCGGCCGATCCAGACGTCGTTGCCGACGACGGTGTCGCCCTTGGCGGGCAGGCTGGTGGCGAGGTCGAGGGTGGCCTGGGCCCAGTCACCGCCGAACATGGTGAACGGGTAGGTGGAGCAGCCGATCATGGGGTGGTTGGCGGCGGGCATGATGAACCGCGCTCCGGTGGCCAGCGCGCAGAACCGGCCGATGCGCAGCCGCGCGGGCCCGTAGTTGTAGAGCACGTTGCGGGTTTCGAATTCGGCCGCGCCCGCAGGGTCGTCGTAGTAGGTGTACTCGCCGACCTCGATCAGCGGGGAGCTGACCACTGTGGACAGGAAGGCCACGTTGGTCAGCTCGGGCCGGGTGCTGGGATGCACCCGGGTGGGGTCGGGCGTGTTGGGCATGGTGGCGGCTCCCCTCAGGCGCTTCGGCCGTCGTGCAGGTTCAGGGTGGGCCCGTTCCAGCGTCGCCGCAGCCATCGGTCGTGGCTGGCGACGACGATGGCACCGGGCGCGGTGTGCAGGGCGTCTTCGAGTTCGCCGACGAGGGTCAGCGACAGGTGGTTGGTGGGTTCGTCCAGCAACAACACCTGTGGTGGATCGGCGAGCAGCAGGGCCAGGGCCAGGCGGCGGCGCTGGCCGACCGAGAGGACGCCGACGGGGCGGTCGAGGTCGGCCGGGGCGAGCAGGCCCAGGTCGCGCAGGTCGGGCCGGTCCTCCCGGTGGGGCGTGGCGTAGATCTGCCGGGGGCTCTTGCGGGGTTCGGTGAAAGTGACGTCCTGTTCGAGCAGGCCGACGCTGACGTCGTGGCGGCGCTGCACGCTGCCGGTGTCGGGTGCCAGCCGGCCGGCGGCCAGGTGCAGCAGGGTGGACTTGCCCGCGCCGTTGCCGCCGGTGATCAGCAGCCGGTCGGTGCCGGTGACGTCGAGTTCGTCGATCCACACCCGCCCGCGCACGCCCGCTTCCCGGATCTGCAGCACCACATCGGTGGTGGTTTCGCGGCCGGTGAGGGGTGCGGCGAAGCGCAGCGGGCTCGGCGGTTCGCGGACTTGGGCGGCGGTGAGGTCGTCGAGGCGCTGCTGGGCATTGCGCACCCGGCGGGAGATCTGCTTCTGGACCCGGCCGCCGGAGTAGTCGTAGGCCATCTTGGCGTTGTCGCGCCGCATGCCGTGGTGGCTGACCTGGCGGGCGGTGACGTCCACGGCGTGGCGCAGGGCGGCGAGTTCGTTCTGCTCGGCGGTGTAGCGCTGTTCCCAGCGGGCGCGTTCGGCGCGTTTGGCGGCGAGGTAGTCGGTGAAGGTGCCGCCGTAGCGGGTGGGGCCGTCCACGGCGGGATCGAGGTCGAGGATGTCGGTGCAGACCGCGTCGAGGAACACGCGGTCGTGGCTGGCCAGCACGACGGCGCCGGGCAGCGCGGCGAGGTGCTGCTGCAGGAACGTCAGGGCGGATTCGTCGAGGTGGTTGGTGGGTTCGTCCAGCAGCAGCGCGCGCGGCCTGCGCAGCAGCAGGACGGCCAGGCCCAGCCTGCTGCGCTGGCCGCCGGAGAGCGTGCCGATGCGCCGGTCGCCGGTGATGCCGCCCAGGCCGAGCCCGTCGAGGACGACTTCGGCGCGGTGGTCGGCGTTCCAGGTGTCGTGCTGCTGGGCCCAGTCGAGGACTTCGCCGTAGGCGGCGAGGATCCCGGGGTCCTCGGGTGCCTCGCCGAGGGCGTCGGCGAGTTCGGCCAGGCGGGCTTGCGCGGCGCGGTGGTCGGCCAGCGCCTCGTCGAGCGCGGCCGCCAGCGTCGTGCCGGGGGTGAAAGGTGGTTCCTGGTGCAGGAATCCGAGGTCGTCGGGGCGGGCGAGCTCGCCGCTGTCGGGATCTTCCGCACCGGCGAGGATGCGCAGCAGGGTGGACTTGCCGGCGCCGTTCTCGCCGACCAGGCCGATGCGCTGGCCGGGCGAGACGGTCAGCGACACCCCGGCGAGGACGGTTCGGTCCGCATAGGACTTGACGAGATCACGCGCGCGCAGGACGAAGGACGAAGCAGCAGAAGCATGGGACACGGGGCGTCACACCGGAGGACTCGATGGCAGTCGCCCGCCGGGCATGATTCGACGCGAACCGGTGAAAGCGGTCGCGGAAGCCTCGGACGCGGGCCTGGCTCGAAGTCAGTTCTTCATAGTGGTGTTGATCTTAGCGGCCGGCCCGCCGCGGATGTCAAGGGAATTTCCGCGCCGCCGTCCGCCGGACGGGGTAGATCCGCTCGCCTGTCGTGGTGATCCAGTCGGCGCGCGGCGCCGGTCGGTGTTGACCTGGGGCCACCGGCCCCCGCACGGGGGGCCCGAGCATTCCAGGAGATACGTGATCATGCGCCGAATCCTCAGCGTCGCCGTCCTCGCCGCCGCCTTCGCCGGCACCACCGCGGGCCTGGCACAGGCCCAGGACCAGCCGTGGAACGTCACGACGCTGCCCGCCCCGGCATGCGAGAGCGGCAGCTGCACCGGCTCCAACGGGCAGGACGGGTACGGGCAGGACGGCGTGGCGCACGCCGTGGCGACCGACGAAGGCCAGGACCAGTGACACCGGTCCGCGGATAGTCACCGGTGTTGGGGGGTCTGCTCCAAGCGGAACAGGCCCCCCGACGCGTCGGCGCCGGCGCTAATTCAGTTGCCCCAGCACGAGATTCGGGTGTAGTGCTTGTCGAATGCTGCAGGAGAACCACACCGGTGAGGCCGCGGTGCTGTCGGACGGGACCACGACGGTGTCCTACGCCCCGGCCGGGATGCCGCGCGTCGCGCGGGTGCTGGCCATCGAAGGGCCCGATGCGCTGGCGCTGTTCCGCGCGAAGTTGCCGGGGTGGAAGCTGTCGGTCACTCCCGAGCAGGGCGAGGCGCTGCTGCGGGCGGGGGCGCGGCTGAAGCGGCATGCGCATGCGATGCGCCGCGATCTGCGAGGCGACCCGCCGCCGCCCGAGTGGACGGAGCTGGTGCCGGGGGCGCCGCTGCGGGTGGTGGCCTGCGATCGCCCGGCGTCGGAGTTGCTGCCGGCGTGGCTGGAGGCGTTCCCGCCGGAACATCCCGACCGCGTGTCCGGCAACGCTCAGCAGGTGCTGGCGGAGCTGCTGCAGCCACTGCTGAGCGGCCGGGTACTGGGGCCGGTGCTGGGATGCAGCGCGCTGGTGGTCGACGCCGAGGACCGGGTCGCGGCGGGCCTGGTGATCAACGATCACGACGGCGTTCCGTGGGTGGGCGATGTGTTCCGCCGCCCGGTAGCGGAATTCGCCGGACTGGGCGGCCTGCTGCTGCGGCGGGCCATGGCGTGGTTGAACGCGCAGGGCTGGCACGAGGTGGGGCTGGCCGTCACGGTCGGCAATCCGGCGCAGCGAGTGTACGAGCGACTCGGGTTCTCCGTCACCAACACGAAAATGACCCTGGAGGTCCCCTGACCGCCTCCCCGGGCCGGCCGGCGCCGCGAGATGGCGTCGGTTACAGCGCGGGCAGCGCGCCGCAGGGACGGGTTAAGATGCTGGTGTGATTCGCAGTTCGTGCCTCTCGTGGTGGCGCTCCGGTTAGGAGCGGCCACCTCAAGCACGCACATCTCGGGCCGTTCGGATGGACGGCCCTTCTTCGTGTTCTCCGCACGTCCAGGGCGTCGACCGGGCCCCACCAGACCGAGGAGAACACCATGACCACCGTGATCGAGACCTCCACCGCCGTGCGCCGCAGTGCCGAGCTGGAGGAACAGATCGCCTTGCGCCCCAACGACTTCCGGGTGCTCACCGGCGACCGCCCGACCGGGCTGCTGCACCTGGGCCACTACTTCGGCACCCTGCACAACCGCGTCCGGTTGCAGCGCCAGGGCGTGGAGATGATGGTGATCATCGCCGACTACCAGGTGCTCACCGACCGCGACCTCACCGAACACCTCGGCGAGCACGTCGACGACCTGGTGCTGGACTACCTGGCCGCCGGGATCGACCCGCGGACCGCCACGATCTTCACCCACAGCGCGGTCGCGGCGCTCAACCAGCTGCTCCTGCCGTTCCTGAGCCTGGTGTCGGTCTCGGAGCTCAGCCGCAACCCCACGGTCAAGGACGAGATCAACCACTCGCGGCAGGCGACCGTCAGCGGCCTGATGTTCACCTACCCCGCGCACCAGGCCGCCGACATCCTGTTCTGCAAGGCCAATCTGGTACCGGTGGGCCAGGACCAGCTGCCGCACCTGGAGCTGACCCGCACGATCGCGCGCCGCTTCAACGACCGCTACGGGCGGCTGCTGCCCGAACCCGACGCACTGCTGTCGCCGGCGCCGCTGCTGCTGGGCACCGACGGCACCAAGATGAGCAAGAGCCGCGGCAACGCGATCACGCTGTCGGCCACCGCCGATGAGACCGCGCGGCTGATCCGCGGCGCGAAGACCGACGCGCAACGCCACATCACCTACGACCCGCAGTCGCGCCCGGAGGTCTCCAGCCTGGTGCTGCTCGCGGCCCTGTGCCTGGGGCGCGATCCGCACGACGTCGCCGCGGACATCGGTCCGGGTGGCGCGGCGGCGCTGAAGCGCACTGTCACCGAGGCCGTCAACGAGCACCTGGCACCGATGCGGGAACGCCGCGCCGCCTTCGCGCAGGACCGCGGCTATCTCCGCCGGATCCTGCACGAAGGCAACGAGCGCGCCAACACCATCGCCGAGGCGACCCTCACCGAGGTGCGCTCAGCGATGGGCACCCGCTACTGAACGGGCCAGCTCCCCGTCACGCATCACGGCCACCTCGTCAACCTGGTCGAGGTACTCGGTGTCGTGGGTGACCATGACGGTCGCGACCTGGTGCTGGCGGGTGACCTCGGCGAGCAGCTCGACGATCTGGCCGCCGCGCTCCTGGTCGAGCGCGGCGGTCGGCTCGTCCACCAGCAGCACCGCCGGCCTGCCGGTGAGGGCGCGGGCGATGTTGACCCGCTGGCGCTCACCACCGGAGAGCTGGTGCGGACGCCGGTGCTGCTTGCCATCCAGCCCGACCGCGGCCAGCGCTTCGGCGGCCGCACGGCGCTGCCGCCGCACCGAACCGCCGCGCATGTGCTGGACGGCGAGCAGCTGTTCGGCGGCGGTCAGCGAACCGAGCAGGTTGGGCTGCTGGAAGACGATGCCGATCTTCTCCAGCCGCAGCCGGGCCCGCTGGGCGGCGGAAAGACCACCGGCGTCGACGCCGTCGACGACCACGCGGCCGGAATCGGGACGCAGCAGGGTCGCGGCCACGGCCAGCAGGCTCGACTTGCCGGACCCCGAGGGGCCGACGACGGCCAGCATCCGGCCGGGCTCGACCTGCAGCGACACCTCGTCGAGGGCGGTGAGAACGCGGTCGCCGTCGGGGTAGGTCAGGCGGACATCGGTCAGGTTGAGGCTCATCGGGCTGCTCCCAAAGCGGTCAACGGGTCGACGGAGGTGATGCGCCGGACGGCCAGGACGGCACCGACCATGCCCAGGACGATCATGGCGGCGATGGGCAGCACCGTCGTGGCAGCGGTGAGCTGGAACGGCACGACCTGCACCGCCAGCGCCCCCAGGCCGACCCCGACCGCGCCGCCGACACCGGCGCCGAGCACCAGCACGATCGCCGACTGCGCCAGCGCATCCCGAAGCAGATACCCGGTGGCGCCGCCCAGGGCCTTGAGGATCGCGATGTCGCCACTGCGCTGGATGGTCCACACGGTCATGAACGCACCGATCACCAGCGCGGAGATCGCGTACAGGAAGCCCTGCATCATCAGCAGCGACCCGTTCTCCGAGGAGAAGGACCCGATGGCCGACAGGCTGGCTCCGGTGGTGGCCGTGGTGGTGCCCGCCGCGGCGTCGGCCTGCGCCGGATCGGTGGTCACCTCGGCAGCGATCACGGTGGCCAGCGGCGCGTCGACGCGCGGGGGCCGCAGCGTCGACCAGGTCTCCAGCGCCGTCCACGCCACCGGCGTGTGGCTGTAGTAGGCGTTGTCGACGATGCCGCTGATGGTCAGCCGCTGCGTGCCCGCCAGCACGGTCTGCCCGACGGCCAGGTCGTTGTCCTCGGCGAGCTCGCGGCTGATCACCAGCGTGCCGGGCGTGACCGCCTCGGGCGCGAGTCCGTCGGCGGAGCGCACGCCGAATATGGTGGCCGCCGCGCCGCCGGTGGCGGTTTCCAGTCGGGTCTGGGTGATGCCCAGCGGCGCGGCGCGCTGCACGCCGGGTGCGGCGCGGTAGGCGTCGAGCTGGGCCTGGGTGACCGAGGAGTCGGCGAAGGACTGCTCGGGGGCTTCGGCGCTGGTCGTGCCGAAGGCGATGTGGGTGGCGGGCAGCTGTGAGATGGCCGAGGTGGACTGGTGGGCCAGTCCCGCGGTCAGTCCCGACAGCAGCACGATCAACAGTGTGATCAGCCCGACCACCGAGCCCATGAGCGCGAACCGCCCCTTGGCGAAGCGGATGTCGCGGATGGCGAGGAACACGGTGCTCTGCTTTCCGGTCGTGGTCGATTCCGGCATCCAGCCTCGCCGCGATCGGCCCCGCTGCCATCGCCGCACGGATTGATTCCGCGCCTGCCGCGCGGTGCACCCCGATCTCAACCGAACGATCGATGCCGCGCCCCGGCCGCGATGTCTAGAAAGGACCCTGGCGAGCACCGTCCGCCCCGTCCACCCGCAGGCCTTAAGGTGTCCACAGTGTCCGAAACGTCGTTGCCCGCCGGTCCCGGCCCGGTGGCGATCCTGCGGTTGATGCGGCTGGTGTTCCACGCGGGATTCCTGCTGCTGCTGGGCATCGCCACGGCGCGGGTGTTCCTCACCCACCCCGCCGGCCCGACCGGCTGGCTGGCGGTGGCCGGCGCGGTGCTGCTCACCGCCGTGTACGCCGCAGGCGCGGCCGTGCGCCACGCCCTGCACCGGCGGTGGCTGGCGATGACGTGGCTGGCGGCGGTCACCGCGGTGTGGGCGGGCCTGCTGGTGATCAGCCCGGACTTCTCGTGGCTGGCGTTCCCGCTGTTCTTCCTGCACCTGCACCTGCTGCGCGGGCGGCACGCGCTGGTCGCGGTCGTGGTGGTCACCGCCCTGGTCGTCTCGGCCCAGGGCTGGCACGCCGGGACCTGGAGCGTGGGCATGGTGCTGGGCCCGGTCGTCGGGGCGGGGGTGGCCGTGGTGATCACCTGGGGCTACTCGGCGATCTACGCCGAGAGCCAGCGCAGGCAAGCCCTCATCGACGACCTGACCCGCACCCGCGCGGAGCTGGCGTCGTCGCAGCACCAGGCCGGGGTGGCCGCCGAGCGCGAACGGCTGGCCAGGGAAATCCACGACACCCTCGCCCAGGGCCTGTCGAGCATCGTGCTGCTGCTGCGCGCGGCGGACTCGGCGCTGCCGCCGCAGGCGGACAAAGCCCGCGCCCGCATCGTCGAGGCGCAGCGCACGGCGGCGGACAACCTCGACGAGGCCCGCCGCTTCGTGCGGGACCTGCGACCACCGTCGCTGACCGGTGCGGGACTGCCGCAGGCACTGCAGCGGCTGTGCGAGGACACCGCGAGGGAATCGGGCATCCACTGCCGTTTCCAGACCGATGGCGTGCCCGTGCAGCTGCCGTCCGGCTACGAGGTGGCGCTGCTGCGCGCGGCGCAGGCCAGCCTCGGCAACGTCGTCCGCCACGCCCGCGCCCGCACCGCGGTGGTCACGCTCGGTTTCCTCGACACGGAGGTCACCCTCGACATCTACGACGACGGCGCCGGCTTCGACCCGGCCGCGGTCCGGCCCGCACCGGATGGCAGCGGATACGGGCTGATCGCGCTGCGGGAACGCATCGGCGCGCTGGGCGGGCGGCTCGCGGTGGAGTCCGCGCCCGGTGACGGCACCGCGGTGGCCATCCGGCTGCCCCTGACCGACGAGGAGATCCGGTGATGGCCGAATCGTTGCGCATCCTGCTCGTCGACGATCATCCGGTGGTCCGGCGCGGGCTGCGGGCGATGTTCGACGACCGGCCGGACATGACGGTGGTGGCCGAGGCCGCCGACGGGCAGGCCGCGCTGGACGTGCTGGCCGGCACCGAGGTGGACATCGTGCTGATGGACCTGCAGATGCCCACCGGCATGGACGGCGTCACGGCCACCCGCCGCATCACCGCCGAGGGTGGCCCGCCCGTGCTGGTGCTGACCACCTACGACTCCGACGCCGACATCCTCACCGCCGTGGAAGCCGGCGCCACCGGCTACATGCTCAAGGACGCCCCGCCGGAGGAGCTGTGCCAGGCGGTGTGGCTGGCGGCGTCAGGTCAGACGGCGCTGGCACCCGGCGTGGCGGCACGACTGCTCGGTCACCTGCGCCGCCCGCAGCCCGCGCTGAGCCCGCGCGAGGTGGAGATCCTGCAGCTGCTGGCCCAGGGCCGGTCCAACCGGGCGCTGTCGAAGGCGCTGTTCATCAGCGAGGCGACCGTGAAGACGCACCTGGTGCACATCTACGACAAGCTCGGCGTGGACAACCGCACCGCGGCGATCACCACGGCCTTGCAGCGCGGCATCATCCGGCCCCGGTGACCGCCTCGACCAGGAACGCCGGCCGCCACCAGTAGTCGGCCAGCCGCCGGGTGGTGATCCCGGCGAACCCAGCCTCGCGCAGCAGCGCTTCCCAAGCCTCGACGGCCAGCTCGTAGTTGGCGGGCGCGGCGGTGCCGAACTTGCCGAGGATCACCGGCAGGATGAACCCGGCGCCGACGAGATCGCGGTCGTCGTCGTACTCGCGCAGGCCGCGCTCCAGCCGGGCCAGGCAGTCGCGGAACCACGCGGGTTCCCACACCGAGGCGACCTCCGGGACGTCGAACTCCACCAGCACGAACCGGTCGGTGTGCGCGGCGATCCAGCGCAGCACCCGGGCCTTGTCGGCCTCGGGCAGGGATTGCAGCGCGAAGGTGGACTGCACCAGGTCCCAGCGCCGGGTGTGGGTGGCGGTGAAGTCCTGGGCGGTGCACGGCCACGCGAGGTGCGGGATACCGCGTCGGGTCAGCTCGGCGGTGGTCTCGGCCAGCAGCGCGGCACTGGGCTCGACGACCCCGACGGCGGGGCTGTGCTCGGTGAGCGCGGGCAGCAGCGCCATCCCGTCGCCGGTACCGATGTCGAGCAGCCGCTGAGGCCGGTGCCGCTGATAGAGCTCGCGCAGCGCGCCGGAGGTGGCCTCGTAGAGGCCAATGTTGCCGCCGCCGCGGATGAACGCCCGGAATGCCGCGGGGGAGTCGTAGACGCCCGCGGCATCGCCGCCCGCGGTGATCACGGCCAGCAGCCGCGCCAGTTCGCTGTCCGGGTCCAGGGCACGGGCCTGTTCGGCCGCGCTGTGCGCGGTGGTGGCATCACCGCTGCTGTAGGCCCGGATCGCCGCGCACAGCGCGGTTCCGGCATCGGCGAAGATGTCGGCGGGGCGGGTCTGATGGATCAGGACGTGCTCCTCGTTCAGGTGGGACCGTCTAGGTAGGACTGCCCGCGTGAGGACAGCCGGAAGCCCGACTCCTGGGGCTCGACGAGGCCGAGCTCGCGCAACTGCCACACATCGGATTTGCAGCGGGACACCGGCCGCCCCTGGTCGGCGGCGAGTTCGGCGGCCCGAAGCCCGGGCCGCCGCCGCAGCACCTCCAGGACGGCCTTGGTCCACGGCCCGCGCGGGGAGGCGACATCCAGCCGCGCCAATCGCCGGTCGATCTCGGCGCGCTCGCGGGGACGCAGCTCCACCGGTTCCGGCGGCAGCTGGGGCGCGGAGCCCGCGTAGCTGAGGGCGAGGCGGTAGACCGCGCCGCGGCCGTGCTTGTCCAAAGAGGACCGGAGACCGGCGGCGGAGGCGAAGCCGGCGCGGTGGGCGTCGGCATCGGTGATCTGGGCCGGATCGACCTCGGCGACCTCGTCGACACCGATCACCCCGACCGCGGTGTGCAACCGCGAGCCGGCCCGCGCCAGCGGGCTGGGCCAGCGCTGGAACGCCAGGGTGATCTCGCCGGCGGCCACGCCCCGCAGGATCCGGTTGCTCAACACCACGGCCACCACGCTAGTACAGGCGCCGCAATCACCGATCCGGGCGGATTGTCGCGCTCACGATGATCACGAAACGGGGTCGTCAGCTTCCGCACCCCTGCCGGCGCAGGGGAGAATCAGCGCATGTTGCAGGTCTGCCTCAACGGCGCCCGCTCGCCGCGCGAGCACTTCCACCTGCCCGTGCGGCCCGAGGAACTGGCCAAGGCCGCCGCGGACAGCATCACCGCCGGCGCCACCGACATCCACCTGCACCCCAAGGCGCCCGACGGGACCGACAGCCTCGACCCGCACGCGGTCGCCGCCGCGTTGCGCGCGGTGCGGGCCGCGGCACCCGGCATCGCGGTCGGCGTCACCACCGGCGCCTGGACCGCGCCCGACCCGGCCGACCGGATCCGGGCCATCCGGGCGTGGACGGTGCTGCCCGATCACGCCTCGGTGAACTGGCACGAGCCCGGCGCGGACGACGTCGCGGCCGTGCTGCTGGAGCGCGGTATCGGCGTCGAGGCGGGCATCTACTCCGGCACCGACGGCGACCACCAGTTCCTGCGTTCCCCGCACCGCGGCCGGGTCCTGCGGGTGTTGGCCGAGATCACCGACCTGACCGCGCGCGGCGCCCCGGCGACCGCCGAAGCCCTGCTGGAGCGGTTGCGGCCGGCGGCGACACCGATCCTGCTGCACGGCGAGGCAGCGGGTGCGTGGCCGGTGCTGACCGTCGCCGCCCGCCGTGGGCTCGCGACCCGCATCGGCCTGGAAGACACCCTGCTGCTGCCCGACGGGCAGGTCGCCGCCGACAACGCCGAACTGGTCGCCGCCGCGACCCGGATCCTCGCGGAGGAGAGCTCATGACCGCCATCGACCACCAGCAGCTCGTCGCGCTCATGCCGTTCGCGGTGTCGCTGGGTGTGCAGATCGACTCCGCGAGCGCCGAGGAGGTCCGCGGGCACCTGGACTGGGCACCGCAGCGCTGCACGGCGGGGGGAGTGCTGCACGGGGGAGCGGTCATGGCGC
The DNA here is from genome assembly GCF_056431445.1 of Saccharopolyspora sp. NPDC045941. Lineage (NCBI taxonomy): Bacteria > Bacillati > Actinomycetota > Actinomycetes > Pseudonocardiales > Pseudonocardiaceae > Saccharopolyspora > Saccharopolyspora sp. NPDC045941. The sequence continues at coordinate 43,906 of NZ_JBWKKU010000032.1, read as the reverse complement.
TGGCCGATTCGATCGGCGCGATCTGCGCGTTCCTCAACCTCCCCGAGGGCGCGCACACCGCCACGATCGAATCGAAGACGAACTTCTTCCGCGCGCTGCGCGAGGGTGCTCTGCACGCGGTCAGCCGCCCGCTGCACGTGGGCCGCACGAACATCGCGGTGCAGACGGAGCTGCTGGACGTCGACGGGCGCCGCATCGGGCACACCACCCAGACCCAGGCCGTGCTCACGGCCTGATCGGCCGGATTCGCGGGCATATTTCCACTCGGCTATATTGACGGGGTGGCAAGTACCTTCGAAGTCCTGGCCGAACCGCACCGCCGGGACATCCTCGACCTGCTGCGCACCGGCGAACGAGCCGTCGGCGACCTCGTCGACCACCTCCCGCTGAGCCAGCCCACGGTGTCCAAGCACCTCAAGGTGCTGCGCGAAGCAGGCCTGGTCGAAGTCCGCCAGGACGCCCAACGCCGCTGGTACCGGCTGCGTCCCGAGCCACTGGCCGAGATCGACGCCTGGCTGGCGCCCTACCGGCAGATGTGGCACGAACGCCTCGACGCCCTGCAACGCCACCTCGACGCCATGCCCGACCCGGAGGATACCCAGCCATGAACACCGACACGTCCGTCACGATGATCGGCGACCGCCCCGTCCTGCGCCTGCAACGCCTGCTGCACCACCCGCCGGAGAAGGTGTGGCGCGCCATCGCCGACCCCGCCGAGCTGACCCACTGGTTCCCGGCCCGCATCGACTTCGACCATCCCGTCCCGGGCGCCAAGATGCGCTTCACCTTCGAAGGCTCCGACACCGCCGACGAGGGGGAGATCCTCGAAGCCGACCCGCCGAAGGTCTTCGCCTTCCGCTGGGACACCGACGTCATCCGCTGCGAACTGCTCCCGCGCCCCGAAGGCTGCCTGCTGGTGTTCAGCCACGCGCTGCACGGCCCCGACAGCGACCGCCCGTCGACCGCCCGCCACGCCGCCGGCTGGGACGCCTGCCTCGACGGCCTCGCCGCCCGGCTCACCGGCACGACCGCCGAGTTCTCCATGCAGACCTGGTTCGAACGCGCCGAGGCCTACATCGAGCAGTTCGGCCTCGGCGAAGGCGAACTGCACGAGACCGACAACGGCCACGAGATCCGCTTCGAACGCGACTTCGTCCAACCACCCCACGCGGTCTGGGCGCTCATCACCGGCGACAGCAACCCCACCGCAGGCACCCGGCCTCCGCTGGAAAGCACCCACGGCTACGGCGAGGCCGGCGCACTCACCAGCGTCGAAGCCCCGAACGCCCTGGAATACGCCTGGCAACCAGGCGGCACCGTCCGGTTCCAGCTCCGCGACCAGCACCCGATCGGCACCCGCCTCACGTTCACCCACACCGTGCCCGCCGCACAGGCCGCCGAACAGGCCACCCTCCTGGCGGCATGGCAGGTCTACTTCGAGATCGTGTTCGCGGCCCTGCACGGCGACATCCGCTGCCCCTGGCCCGCCGACCGCACCGAGCAGCTGCGCGAGCACTACGCGCAACGCCTCGGCCTGGGCTGAATCGAAGCCGACCAGCCCGAATCGCCCCGCGTGCGGTTCCTTAGGATCATCGAGCCCGGTGGAAGCCGAGCACCACGACGCCCGAAGGAGTACCCGCGATGATCTTCATCACCGCCAAGTTCCGCATCCGGCCCGAACACGCCGACCGGTGGCCGGAGATCGCAGCCGAATTCACCCGGGCGACCCGCGCCGAACCCGGCTGCCTGTGGTTCGGCTGGTCCCGCAGCCTCGACGACCCGAACGAGTACGTCCTGGTCGAAGCCTTCCGCGACGACCAGGCCGGCGCCGCGCACGTCCAGTCCGAACACTTCGAGAAGGCCCGGCAAACCCTGCCGCCGCACCTCGCCGAGACCCCGCGGATCGTCAACGCGACCGTGGACCAGCAGGACTGGTCGCTGCTCGGCGAGATGGCCGTGCAGGACTGACCCGCTGTGGTGTCGTGCGTCCGAGCACGCACGACACCACAGCCGTCGTCACAGCGACCCCGCCAGATCGGCCAGCAGGGCGGCGACCAGATCCGGCCGGGACCAGTTGGGGCAGTGCCCGGTCGGCAACTCCACGACCTCGACCGCGTCCCACTCGACCGAACCCGACACCAGCTCCGGCATCCGGTCGGCCGCGCCCCGCACGAAGGTCACCGACACCTCCCGCCACGCCGCCGCCCGCACACCCTGCGCACCGATCACCGGGTTACTGGGTCGCAGCAACGAAATCGCCTCCTCGGCCCGCGCTGCGGAGCAGTCGTGGAACAACGCCTCCCGCGCGGAATCCGCGGTCAGCTCCAGCAAGCCGTCCACACGCCACCGCACCGCCTCCCGCGCCCCGGGCCCAACAACAGGCGGGGGAGCGAGATCGGTCAGGCTCTGCCCGGCATCGGGCATCGCGCCGGCGAGGTACACCAACCGCCGCACTGCCGGATGCCCGGCCGCCGCCTCCGTGATCACCGCACCGCCGTAGGAATGCCCGCACAGCACCACCTGCTCGGTCACCGCGTCCAGGAGCTCCCGCACCTGGGCGGCGTCGTCGTGCAGATCGCCGGCCGCATCGCGGACGCCGCCGAACCCGCTGGGCAGATCCGCGACCGAGCACCCGATCCCCACGCCCTCCAGGTCTGCGACGACATCGCGCCACGACCAGGGCCCCAGGAAACTGCCGTGCACCAGCACCACAGCCATACCGGGAGCCTAACTGGCCACCCTTTGACATGCAGCCGGTTGGCTGCCTATATTCACGCAGCCAACCGACTGCGCTTTGGTAGGTGAAATGGACGACGTGTTCAAAGCACTGGCCGACCCCAACCGTCGCCAACTGCTCGACAACCTGAACGCCCACAACGGCCAAACCCTGCGCGAACTGTGCAGCGGCCTCGACATGGCCCGGCAATCCGTGAGCAAGCACCTCGCAGTGCTCGAAGCCGCCAACCTCGTCACCACCGTCCGACGCGGCCGCGAAAAACTCCACTACCTCAACGCCGAACCCATCAACGCCCTCACCGAACGCTGGATCGACCAGTACGACCGACAACGCATCCGCGCACTCGCAGACCTCAAAACCGCACTGGAGCAACCCGTGAACAACCCAGAATTCGTCTACACGACCTACATCAACACCACGCCGCAACGGCTCTGGCAAGCCCTCACCGACCCCGCCTTCACCCGCCGCTACTGGGGCCTGACCATCGACACCGACTGGCAACCCGGCTCCACCATGACCTGGCACGTACCCGGCACCACGATCACCGACCCCGCCCAGGTCGTCCTCGAAGCCGAACCCCACCGCAAGCTCGCCTACACCTGGCACACCTTCACCCCGCAATGGGCCGAAGGCAGCGGCATCGACCACGACACGCTCACCACGATCGCCGCCGAACCCCGATCGAAGGTCACCTTCGAGATCGAACCCCTCGGCGACATCGTCAAACTCACCGTGATCCACGACGGCTTCGAACCGGACAGCACCGTGCTCACCATGATCACCCAAGGCTGGCCCGCCCTGCTCTCCAGCCTCAAAACCCTGCTGGAAACCGGCGAAGCACTACCCGACGCCTAACAACACCTCACGCATCGAACCGCAACGGCGTCAACTGCTCGATGTCATGCCGCCGCCGCAACTCCGCCACCGCCACATCATCCACGCCACCCGGAGCCTCCAGGATCTCCAACAACTCCTCGAAGTACCGCTCGTGATGCGACGGCGGCGACGACTGGAAGAACATCCGCGCCGCAACCTCACCACGATTGGCGAACGCATGCGGACACCCCGGCGGCACGAACATGACACTGCCCGGACCAGCACGACAAACCCGCTGCCCCGACTCGCCCTCCCACTCGGACCAGTCGCCCCCACCACGCACGACCGGCTCGAACGCCAACAGCTCCAGCTCACCCTCCAGCACGTAGAACAACTCCTCGCTGCGGGCGTGCACATGCGCACCGACGTCGAAACCCGGCGGCACCACGACCTCGAAACTCGACGCCGCCGACGAATGCGCCCCCGTGACCTTGAACGTCACGTCCTGCGCACCCGTCACGATCCGCTTCCCACCACCAGGCGGAACGACCAAACCCTGCATCAGCGCTGAACCTTCCCCGAATCACCAGGTCACCGGCAGACCGACCGGACCGCGGATCATCACGTCCTGCCGCCACCGGACCTCCTCCGGCGGCACCGCCAACCGAAGCCGGGGGAGACGCTCCACCAAACCACCCAGCAGCACCTGCGACTCCATCCGCGCCAACAACGGCCCCACGCAGTAATGCGGGCCATGCCCGAACGCCACGTGCGGAATCTCCGCACGCCCCAGATCGAACCGCTCCGGCTCCGGGAAGACCTCCGGATCCCAGTTCGCCGTCACGTACGAGACGTGCACGACGTCCCCGGCCCGAATCCGAACACCCCGGATCACCACGTCCTCGGTGGCCACCCGCGGCTGCCCGACACCGCGCTTGTGCGGGATGAAACGCAGCAGCTCCTCCACCGCATGCGGAACCAGCCCCGGCTCGGCCACCAACCGATCCCGCAAACCCGGCTCCGTCAACAGCACGTACACCATGTTCGAACTGTTGTGGCGAACCGCGTGCCACCCGTTCAGCGACACCAGCACCACCAGCGCGCCCAGCTCCTCGTCATCGATCTCGCCACGATCACGCGCATCACCCAGCACCGTCAGCAGATCATCACCCGACTCCCGACGGCGCCGCGCCACCAACTTGTGGAAGTACGCGTACAACTCGTCCTTGATCCGACCGTTGCGAGCCACCTCCGACTCGTCGCGCGCCATGCTGAACAACGTCTCCGCGCACCACATCAACCACGGCCGATCGTCCTCCGGAACACCCACGACCTCACCGATCATCGCCATCGGAAAGGGCGCCACCACGTGCTCCACCAGATCGGCCGGCGGCCCCGCGCTGACCAACGCCGCAATCCGCTCGGCCACCACCTGCTCGGCACGTGCCCGCAACCGCTCGACGTTGCGCTGCGCGAAGACCTTCGCCGCCACCCGCCGGATCCGCGCATGCCCCGGCGGATCCGCATAGCTCACCGCCCGGTCCAACGGGATGATGTGCTTCGTCATCCGCGGGAACGGCCGGCCCGCGATCGCCGCCCGGCTGAACCTCGGATCCGAGGTCACGAACTTGACGTCCTCGTACCGCGTCACCAGCCACGCCTCACCCCACCCGAACTGCATCCGGATCCGCGCCACCGGCTCGTCCCGCAAGAACGCGGCCAGATCCGGATCGAACCCCACCCCGGCGATGTTCGGCGGCACGTAGCCCCGCACCGGACACCGATCCGACATCAGCGACCTCCCAACGGACGCGCAACCTCCACCTGCTCACCCCGGGGACGCACGATCGTCGGCTCCGGCCCCGAAACCCAACTGCCGACGGCCATCTCCGCACTGATGCCCGGGCCGAAACCAGCGATCACCCCACGCGCCCGATCGGGCACCGAACCCTCGTCGAACATCCGCAACAACGCATCGAGCACGACGCCGCTGGCGATGTTCCCGTACTCGGTGAGCGTCGCCCGGCTGTACCGGAACGCCACCGGCGGCACCCCCAAGAACTTCGTCAGATCGTCGAGGATCCGCGGCCCACCGGCATGGATGATGTAGAAGTCCAGCCCCGAGACATCCCACCGATGCCGATCCGCCAACGCACGCAACGCCGGTGCCAGCGGCTCCATCGTCGTCGGCACCCGCTTGTCCAACCGGAAGTGGAAGCCGGTGGCCTTCACCTGGTAGGAAATCCAGTCCTCGGTGTCCGGGATCATCGCCGCGGCATTGCGCTCCAGCAGAACCCCGCTACCACCGGAACCCCGCACCACGGCGGCCGCGACGGCATCGCCGAACAACCCGTTCGACAGCAACGAACCGATGTCGTGGTCGTCGGGCTGGTAGCACAGCGAGCAGAACTCGCAGGCCACGATCAACGCGTTCAAGTCGGGATAGGCGGTGCAGAAGTCGTGCGCGCGGTTGATCGCCGCACCACCCGCAGCGCACCCGAGCTGCGCGATCGGCAGCTGCCGCGTGTCGTGGCGGAACCCCATCGAGTTGATCAGCCACGACGTCATCGACGGCATCATGAACCCGGTGCACGACACGTACACCAGCAGGTCGATGTCCTCGGCGCGCAACCCGGAATTGGCCAGCGCCCGGGACACGACGGCCGGCACGCGCAGCTTGGCCTGCTCCTCGTAGATCCTGTTGCGCACCTCGAACCCCGGATGCTGCAACGTCTCGGAGATCGGCCGGATGAGGTGGCGCTTGCGGACCCCGGTGTTGCTGATCAACCGCAGGGCGAGGGGGAGTTGCGGGTGATCGCCGTGGACTCGACGGGCGTGCTCAAGAGTTTCCTCCACGGTGATGACGTGCTCGGGAACCGCAACCGCCGGTCTGCACAGAACTGCCACCGATGCCTCCAGACGTACGAGCAGACCTGCTGCGAAGCGAATTGGTTCGGCACTCATCATCCGGTGCGGCGGGAGGAATGGTCGTCCGTGCAAGGCCGTTTCCCTCGGCATAGCCACTGATGGGAGGACACAGCGGTGTTGAGTGACCAACTCACGTGAAAGTTGTTCGCGCCCAACGGATTTCCGGATCCGGCGGCACGATTCGACTTCGGAGACAAGGGGAGTGGGGCGACTCCGTCGCACAAGCCATCAACCCATTGCGATGCGTCTATCTCTGCGATGTTGATCTAGGACAGGACGCCGAGGGGAGAGGCGGCCGGCGGTCCGGCGCAGATTTCTCGCTGGCGCACAACTGGCGAGTCAGACTCGCGGGTGCGCGACCACAGCGTGCATTCCGAGCCAGGAGCCGCCTTCCCGTCGCTCGGGATGCCGGAGCGTCGATGAGCATGGGCGGACTCGGTGTGCAGTCAGGTCGGGCGATAGCGCGACCGGGACGTGGCCGGAGGCCGGGGTGGTGGTCGGAGCGCCTCGCGAATGCATTACTTAACATAATGTACATTATCGGCGTTTGATCGACCTGCGGAGATGGCGACCAGAAGGGCCTGTTTGTCGGGTTTTCGCGCCATGTTGCATCTGACTTCGACGTCAGTGCCGACGAGCCGGATGGCGTGATTGGCAACCGGCGCCTGACGGCCGGCTGGCTCGTCGGCGCCGGCCGGCGGTGTGTCAGGCGCAGTGCGATGTCGACCATGGGATTGCGTCGTGAGCCGAGGTGGCGTGCCGAGCTTGGCCGGCTCATGGTGTCGGATGCAGACGAAGGCCCTCCGGTCGCCCATCCGGCTTGATCTACCGGGCCTCCGTTCCTCTACCTATTAACGTCACAGTGACAAAACCAGGTAGGCGGAACGGGACGTCCATCTGCGCAGCATCATCGAAGCAATCCGCCGGATCATGATCCACATGATTCGCGGCGGGCCGAGCCGGGCGCGCCATGTGGAACGATCTGGCCTGATGATTCGGCCGGACGGCAAGACGTGTGGCGTGCCGATGCGGAGCCGTTGAACGTGCGGACCACGAGAGAGCCGATCGGCCTGGGCGAGCGACCAGCTATCCCCCGGGAAGGGCTCCGGCTCTCTCCTCTCGCCACGTCTCCATTTGATGGATAACGTTCATTATCCATCAAATGGAGAAAGAGAAGGCATGTCGAAGGTCCTTGCTCGCGCCGCCCGGGACTTGTTGCTACTCCACGCACATTCGCTCCTGGATGCCGCTGCCCTCGGTCACTTCTGGCAGCTCGCTTCCCCTTCGTCTGCTGGAAAGACTTATCCCCTGCCCCTACGAGGTCGGCCCCAGTCCCCTCCCCGTGCACTCAGAGCGCGGTCGGTGCGTAGGCTGCCCTTCCCCGCCGCATCGCCCCTCTATCGTCCGCAGAGGTCACGCCGCGGAGCGGGCGATCAGGACCGGGCACGGGGCCATGTGCAGTAGGGCGCGGCTGGTCGAGCCCAGCAGCATGCCGGTCATGCCGCCTCTCCCCCTGCTGCCCACGACGATCAGCTGGGCCTCCCTGCCGTGTCCGACCAGGTATCGGACCGGACGGTCCCGTTCCACCACGCGATGCACCTCGACGTCCGGGTACTTCTCCCGCCACCCGGCGAGGCGCTCGGCGAGCACCGCTCGCTCGGCCTCGTTGATCGCCTCCCATTCCTGGTCGTCGTCGCGGGCGAGCCAGGGCTCGACTTCGACGTCCATCCAGACGTGCACGGCCACCAGCGGCGCGTGGCGCACCGATGCCTCCTCGAAGGCCGCGGCAACGGCGGCCTCGCCGACGCGGGACCCGTCGACGCCGACGAGAATCGGCCCCGGATCTGCCGGTTCGACGTCGCGAGCACGCACTACGACCACCGGGCACTCGGCGTGCATGGCGACCGTCTCGGCCGTGGAGCCGACCATCATGCCCCCGCCTTCACCGAGGCCCCGGATCCCCACGATCACCCGGCGGGCCTGTGCGGATTCCTCGACGAGAACGGCGTGCGGGGCGCCTCGGCGCAGTTCCGACGTCGTCTCGACGCCTGGCGCGACCTCGTCGACCTGCTGAGCGGCCACGGCCAGCCAACGGCGCCGTGCGGATTCCTCGGCCACACGCGCCTTGTCCGGCAGTGACTCCGCTCCGACCGAGATCAACCGCAATGGCACGCGGTGCAACGCGGCGTCGGCCGCAGCCCACCGCACGGCGTTCAGCGCCGCCTCGGACCCGTCGACGCCCACGATGTTGGCCTTGCGCATGCTCGTCTCCTTCCCCCTGACCGACCGTAAGGCCCTTCCAGAACCGCACAAGTCGGGCGTTCCTGGAGGACTTCGTGCCCAGTCGGTGCAGGTCGGATGCGCCGGATGCCACGGGCGACGGGGATCAAGGGCACTTCGTCACTCGTGGCTCCGGTGCTGTTCGAAGGCACTTGGACCCTCGCTCGGCGGACTCCGAGCGGTCACAGTGACAGCATCGAGGGTGAGGAGTCGTGCATGCGAACGTTCCCCGCTGCCTTCGGGCTGACATCCAGCCAGACGGAGCAGGTCGTCCGGCTGGCCGGGATGGCTCCGTCGCTGCACAACAGCCAGCCGTGGCGCTTCCGGGTCCTGCCCCACCTGATCGAACTGCACGCGGATCCGAAGCGGCACCTGCCGGTCGCCGATCCGGAGGACCGGGAATTGCGGCTGGCGTGCGGGGCGGCGCTGTTCAACCTGCGACTCGCTCTGGAACAGGCGGGCATCCGGCCGGTGGTGACCCTGCTTCCGCGCTTGGCGGCCGCCACCACGTTGGCCGAGGTGCGCAGCGGTGGCCAAGCGGATCAGCGCCCGGCCAACCTGCGGTGCTACGAGGCGATCACAGAGCGGCACAGCCATCGGCAGCCGTTCCGGAACATCCCGGTGTCCACAGCGGACCGGCACTTGCTGATGCGTGCTGCCCATGAGGAGCAAGCGTGGCTGCATATCGTCCAGCCAGGCGAGCACGGCGCGCTTGAGGGTCTGGTGCACCGCGCGCATCGAGCGCAGATGGCCGATGCGCGTTTCCGGACCGAGATGGCGGCTTGGACGGGGCGCACCGATGACACCACCGAGGGCGTGCCGGTGTCGGCTGCGGGGCCCAAACCGGAGCCGAAGGACCAGTGGGTGCACCGCGATTTCACCGCGGGGCGCACCGAGCGGTCGCCGGGAACGGAGTTCGAGTCTCATCCGCTGCTGGTCGTGTTGTGCACCCGGCACAGCGGCCGGGAGGCGGACCTGCAGGCTGGGCAGGCTTTGCAACGGTTGTGGCTGACCACGACCGCGCAGGGCCTGGTCGCCTCGATGATCTCCGAGGTCGTCGAGGTGCCGGAGACGCGTGAAGAGCTCCAGCGGATGCTCGGTGGGAACGTGGTCCCGCGTGCGCTGCTGCGGATCGGGCACGGTGCACCGTCGGTGCCCTCTCCTCGTCGCAACGTGGGTGACATGCTCGTCGACGACGTCTCCGAAGCGTTCGAAAGCTGAGCGCTCCTCGTCCGGGCGAGGCGTCCATTTGAGACGTTCCTGGACATCCCGAGCAGTCGCAGCGGCTTGCATCCGTTGCGACCACCACGATCGCGATGTGGTTGTGCGGTGGTCAGGTTCTGGTTGAAGAACTGGGTCAGCTCGGCCACGGCCGGGGTGACGTACTCATCGACGTCGTAGAGGTCGACGAGGGTGGCGCCTTCTATTGGTGAGGAGTTCGGCGTTGTCCCCCGCCGGCGGGTTCGGTGCCGTGGGCCCGCAGGCCGTCGAGGACGCCCTCGACGGCGTCGTCGCCCCAGGCGGAGCCGATCAGCGCGGCGTCGTCGACCGAGAGCTCCCGGGGCGGGCCCGATCCGGTCTCGCAGGTGCGGATAACGACGTCCGGGATGGAGTGGAGCGGAGTTCCTCAACGTGGGCGCGGACGCGGTCCTGGTAGTTCATGCCTGTAGATCCTTGCCCAGGCCACCGACTGTCACCGCACCGCCCGGCGCGGCGCGCGGTCGTCTGCCGCGCGTAACCCTCGCTAGCCGACGGACACCTGATCTCCGGCACCGCATCCCCAGTGGCCTGATCGCCCTCGGCTCCGCTCCGATACCACGACGAACGTCCACTTTGGAAGGATTTCGATCTCCTGGTGCTGGTCGAAGGCGAGCCGGGCGCGTTTCGGGTCGGTAACCACCTCGTCGCCCCATTGCATCGGCAACTACGCACGGGCTAGTTTGTACGCGATGCGGTCGAATGTACGTAGAGCGTACACTCGGAGCCTTCGCGAAAGGAGCCCAGGTGGCCGGTAGCGGAGCGAGATCGAGGCCGCGGCGCCTCGCCGCGGTGGTGGTGACCCTCGCGTTGGCCGCCACCACGGCCGGGGCGTGCACGGCCGGGGGCCGGGCGGGCGCCACGGCGGGAAACGGGCGGAACATCGTCGTCGCCTACAACAACAAGATCAATTCGCTGGATCCGATCAACGTCGAGTACCAGCAGGCCAACGTGGTGCTGCAGGGCCTCTACGACACGGTGGTCACCTACGACGCCGACCAGCGCCTGGTGGGCCGGCTCGCGTCGGGCTTCGCGCTGTCCCCCGACGCCACCGCCGTCGACATCACGCTGCGCGAGGGCGTCACGTTCCACGACGGGACCCCGCTGACCGCGGCCGACGTCGCGTACACATTGGACCGGACGGCGCGGCTGGCCCGGGGCGCGGCGACCTACCTGACCGGGTACGCGGGCACCGAGGTCCGCGACGCCGGGCACCTGACGATCCGGCTGACCAAGCCGAATTCGCTGATCCTCGGCGGGCTCAGCAAGATCTACATCCTCAACTCCGCCCTGGTGCGGCGCAACGAGGGAACCGACGACGCGCAGAGCTGGCTGTCCGCCAACGACGCGGGCAGCGGCCCGTTCCGGCTCACCGAGGCGCGGCAGGGCGACACCTTCGGCATCCACCGCCACCCCGGCTACTGGGAGTTCGACCCGGCCCGGCCCGACGAGCTCTCGTTCCGGCTGATCACCGAGAGCGCCACGCAACGCGACGAACTGCGCGCGGGCAACCTCGACGTGGCCACCACCCTGACCGCGACCGACGCGGCCACCCTGGACGGCATCGACGGGGTCACCGTCCGCACCTCCCCGACCAATCTGGAATCGGTGGTGGTGTTCAACATGGTCGACGGGCCGACCACGAATCCCGCGGTGCGCAAGGCGATTCAGCTGGCCTACGACTACCAGGGCGCGCTGCGGGCCTTCCGCGGCGGCGCGGGATCCGTCGCCGCGGGGCCGCTGCCCAACACGATGTCGTGCCGCCCGGGCCTGCCGCCGGCGCATCGCGACCTCGCGGAGGCGCGGCGGGTCCTGGACCGGGCGGGCATCGGCAAGCTGACGCTGACCATGAGCTTCCAGCCGTCGTCGACGGTGTGGAAGCAGGAGGCGACGCTGCTGCAGTCGAACCTGGCCGAGATCGGGGTGACGCTCAACCTCGAACCGATCGCCTTCGCCGACTACCTGAGCCGGCTGTCGGACCGGTCGAAGATCCCGCAGATGATGTTGCTGGAGGAGTTCGCCCAGTTCCCCGATCCGGGCGCGCTGCTGGTGCGGGGCTACCACTCCGAGTCGGTGGGCACCAACCGCTCCGGCTACGCCGATCCCGAGCTGGACGCGTTGCTGCAGCAGGCCCTGGCCAGTCCCACCGCCGAGCAGGCATGCCCGAGCTACCTGCGGGCGCAGGAGCTGATCGACCGCCAGGCGATCACCCTGCCCATGTACACACTGGAGAAGTCGATCGGCTTCGCGAACCGGGTGTCCGGGGTGCGCCCGGCGACGGTCGGGTCCGGGGTGTCGGTGCCGGACCTGCGGCTGTCGGCGGGAGGCGCCCGATGAGCGGATCACGACAGGCGATCTGGTTGCTGGCGCGCCGGCTGGGCACCGCGCTGCTGACGGTGCTCGGGCTGGTCACGCTGGTGTTCGCGATGATCAAGCTGATCCCGGGCGACGAGGCGCAGGTAGCGGCCGGTGACGGCGCCACCCCGGCGCAGGTCGAGCGGACCCGCGCGCAGCTCGGTCTCGACGCCCCGGCGATCGTGCAGTACTTCCGCTACCTGGGCCGGCTCGTGCACGGCGATCTCGGCACTTCCACGGCGACCCGGCACCCGGTGCTCAGCGATGTGCTCGCGGTGCTGCCCGCGACGGCCGAGTTGGTGGTGCTCGCGCTGCTGCTGGCGCTGTTGGTGGCGTTGCCTGCCGCGACGTTCGCGGCGCTGCGGCACGGGGCGGCCACCGACGCGGTCAGCCGGATCCTGGTCGTCATCACCGCTGGGCTGCCGACCTTCTGGCTGGGGTTGCTGCTGCAGTGGCTGCTCGGCACCAAGCTGGAGATGCTGCCGATCTCCGGCCGGTTCTCCGCGGGCGTCGAGGTTCCGACGCGCACGGGCATGGCGATGCTCGACGCGTTGCTGGCCGGTGACCTCTACGCGTTCTACGACGCGCTCCAGCACTTCGTGCTGCCCGCCTCGGTGCTGGCCGTCCCGGTCGCTGCGCAGCTGTTCCGGTTGTTGCGCGCGGAATTGCTGACCGTGCTCGCCCGCGAGCACATCACCGTCGCCAGGGCCAAAGGGGTGCCGATGCGGCGGTTGGTGCGCGGGCACGCGGTGCCGAATGCGATGGGTCCGGTGCTGACGCTCACCGGCATCGAGGTCGGCATCCTGGTCGGCTCCGCGGTGCTGGTCGAGTCGATCTTCGGGCTGTCCGGTGTCGGCGCCTACCTGCAGAACGCGGTGGAGCAGCGGGACATCTTCGCGGTGCTGGGCACGGTGACGGCGATCGGTGTGCTCGTCGTGCTCGCTAACCTTGTGACCGATGTGGTGCAGCTCGTGCGGGATCCGCGGCTGCGCTCGACCCGGATGGGCGGGTGAGTACCGTGCCGCAACTCATCAGGTCGACGCGGTCGACCAGGTGGAGCACGCTCGACGCGATCGTGATCGCGTTGGTGTGCCTGGTCGTGGCCACCGCGCTGCTGGGGCCGCTGCTGGCGCCCGAGTCGGCGTTCCGCTCCAACGTGCTGGAAGCCCTGCAACCGCCCAGCGCGGCGCACTGGTTCGGCACCGACGACCAGGGCCGGGACGTGCTCTGGCGGCTGGTGGCCGGGGCTCGCGAAACGCTGCTGGCCGCGATGCTCGTGGTGGTCAGCTATTCGGCCATCGGTTGCCTGGTCGCGGTGCTGGCCACCGTGGGCGGCCGGTGGCTGGACGAGGTGCTGATGCGGGTCACCGACATCGCGTTGGCGCTGCCCGGGATGGTCGTGGCCCTCGGCTTCGCCGCCGCGATGGGGCCGAGCCTCAAGAGCGCGATCATCGCGATGGTCCTGGCCGGCTGGCCGATGACCGCGCGGCTGTTGCGCGGGGTGATGCACGAGACCATGGCGATGCCGTTCGTCGCCGGGGCTCGCGTGCTCGGGGTGTCCCGGACCCGGCTGATGCTGCGCCACGTCCTGCCGAACTCGCTGGACGCGCTGCTGGTCAAGTGGGCGGGCGACATCGGGTTCACGGTGCTGCTGCTGGCGGGGCTGTCGTTCATCGGCGTCGGCGCCCAACCGCCCAGCGCCGAGTGGGGTGCCATGATCTCGGGCGCGAAGGGCTACATCGCCACCGCCTGGTGGGTGGCCCTGGCTCCGGGCCTGGCTATCGCCGTCACCGCCGCGTCCTTCGGGCTGCTCGGCGATCTGCTGCAAGTCCGCCGCAATCCCGCGTTGAGGAAGAAATGAGGTCCGCGATGGTCGCGACCCCGCTGCTGGACATCCGCGGGCTGACGGTCCAGGTCGACGGGCCCGCGGGGCCGGTGACGCTGGTGGATTCCTTCGATCTCGCCCTTGCCGCCGGTGACCGGGTCGCGCTGGTCGGCGAGTCCGGTTCCGGCAAGTCCGTGATGGCCCGGTCGGTGCTCCAGCTGGATCCCGACGTCGCGTTGTCCGGGTCGATCCGCCTGGGTGGCAGCGAACTGCTGTCCAGCGGCGAGGCCGAGCTGACCCGGGTGCGGGGCGGCCGGGTCGGCATGGTGTTCCAGGATCCGATGGGCGCGCTGAACCCGCTGCAGACGATCGGTAGGCAGATCGCCGAACCGCTGCTGTTGAAGGGAGTTCCGCGGCGGACCGCGCTGAACCGGGCGCGGGACCTGCTGGACGAGCTCGGCGTCGACCGGGCCGCGCAGCGGCTGCGGGCCTACCCGCACGAGTTCTCCGGTGGGATGCGCCAGCGCGTGGTGCTCGCGATGGCCTTGATCGGCGAGCCCGAGCTGCTGATCGCCGACGAGCCGACTACGGCGTTGGACGTGCGGGTGCAGCAGCAGGTGCTGGCGCTGCTGGACGACGTGTGCCGCCGCCGCGGGCTGGCGGTCCTGCTCATCACCCACGACCTGGGGCTGGTCGCGGGTTTCGCCGAGCGGGTCGTCGTGATGTACGCGGGCCGCAAGGCCGAGGAACGGCCGGTGCGCCCGCTCTACGCGCAGCCCGCCCACCCCTACACCTCGGGTCTGCTGCGCGCGGTGCCGCGGATCGATCGGGAGACGCAGCGGTTGGCGTCGATCCCGGGTGTTCCGCCGACGCCGTCCGCCCGCCCCGCCGGCTGCGCGTTCCACCCCCGGTGCGAGGTGCGCGTGGACCGGTGCAGCACCGAGATCCCGCGGCCGCGTGCGCTGGAGCACGGCGTCGCCGCCTGCCACCTGCTCGGCGATGATGCGGAGGCCCGCCCATGACCTTGCTCGACGTACGCGCGGTGACCAAGGAATTCCGCGGCACGCGCGCCCTGCACGCCGTCGACCTCGCCGTGGGCGGGGGCGAAACCGTCGGCCTGGTCGGCGAATCCGGGTCCGGGAAGTCGACGCTGCTGAAGTGCGCGCTGCGGCTGGAACGTCCGGACAGCGGCGAGATCCGCTACGACGGCATCGACGTGATCCGCGCGGACCGGGCGCAGCGCAAGCGGTTCCGGCGGGAAGTGCAGATGGTGTTCCAGGATCCGCACGCCAGCCTCAATCCGCGGATGACGGTCGAGCAGCTGGTCTCCGAGGGCATGCTCGTGCACGGGCTGGAGCGGTCCCGGGCGGGCCGGCGGGACCGCGTGGCCGAGTTGCTGTCGATGGTCGGGCTGGACCCCTTGGACATGGGCCGTCGCCCCGGCTCGTTCTCGGGCGGGCAGCGGCAGCGCATCGCCATCGCGCGGGCGCTGGCGGTGCGACCGCGCCTGCTGGTCTGCGACGAACCGGTGTCCGCGCTGGACGTTTCGGTGCAGGCGCAGGTGATCAACCTGCTGGCGGACATGCAGGCGGAGCTGGGGCTGGCGGTGCTGTTCATCGCGCACGACCTCGCCGTGGTCGGCCACCTCTGCACCCGGATCGCGGTCATCTCGCGCGGCGAGATCGTCGAGTCCGGTCCGCGCGAGCAGGTTTTCGGCGCGCCGCGCCACGAGTACACCCGCGCGCTGCTGGACGCGGTGCCCATTCCCGATCCCACGATCGCACGATGAGAGGACGCCGGATGCGAATCGGAGTAGACGGCCGGAAGATCCCCGAGAGCGCCAAGCGCGGGCCGGTCGCCAGCCTCGACCACGGCCACGAGCTCGGCATGGCGGGGCTGTTCTTCCGGACGGTGCTGGACATGAGCCCGACCCTCGACCCCGGCGAGCTCGGGGCGATCCGGCAGCGCGCCGACGAGCTCGGCATGTACCTGGAGACCGGGCTCGGCAAGGTCAACCCCTACGCGCTCGCCGAAGCCCCGGAGCTGCGTGCGGTCGGCGACGGTGACGTGCTGCTGGGGTTCCGGCGCATGATGGAGGCCTGTGCGGCGATCGACTGCCGGGAGCTGTGGGTGGCGACGGCCAACTACAAGCCCGCGTTCCGCGGCCGGTGGGCCTACGACCGCTTCCGCACGGACGTGACCTGGGACGAGCAGCTCGCCGCCACCGACCGGCTCCTGCACCGGCTCGCGCCGATCGCGCGGGATCTCGGCATCCACCTGAACCTGGAGACGCACGAGGAGATCACCACGTTCGAGCTGGTGCGCCTGGTGGAATCGGTCGGCGCCGACGTCGCGGGAATCGTGTTCGACACGGCGAACGTCCTGCAACGCGTGGAACATCCGGTGTGGGCGGCGCGGCGGGTCGCGCCGTACGTCCGCCAGACGCACATCAAGGACGCCCTGATCGCGCACGAGTCCGGTGACCTCGCGTACCAGATGCGCCCGTGCGGCTCCGGCGTGGTGGACTTCGCTGCGTTGCTGCCGATCCTCGCGGCGGCCAACCCGGCCCTGCACCTGACGATCGAGAACGACGAGTCGCTGGACGACCGGCCGCGGCCGCGCAAGCCCATCCTCATCGAGATCTACTCCCCGGAGTTCCTAGCCGGGCACCCGGACCTGACGGTCGAGGAGATGGCCGCGTACCTGGAGATGGTGCACGGCTACGAGCAGCGGATCCGCAGCGGCGAGCTGCCCACCAGGCAGGACTACGCCGAACAGCCCTACGGCTACACCGAAACCGTGGCCTACATCCGGCGCAGCGCCGAGCACCTGCGGTCGGTGTGCGCGGCCGCGGACCTGCCGGTGACGGCGTGGTGATCGCCGCGCGGCGGCACGTGGAGATCTGCGCGCGCGATCTCCCGGGCGCCCCGGCCGATCCGGCCGAGGCGGTCGGGAAGGCCGGCGAACTGGGTTTCGGCGGTGTCCACTTCCCTTCGGTGACGGCCATTTCCGCGCGCTACGAGACGCGGGAGCTGGCGGAGTTCGCCGCGTTCGCCGCCGATCGGCGGGTCTCCGTGTCGCTCGGGGTGGGCATGATCAACGCCTACCGCCTGGGCCGGGCCGCCGAGCTGCTGGCGGCGGGGTCGGGTGATCTGCTGCGCGGCTTCGGCCGGACGGTGGCGTCGGCCGCCGCGCTCGGCGTGCACGAGCTGACCGCGGTCGTGGGCATGGAGGCGGATCGCTTCGACCCCGCGATCCCGTGGCCGGAGCAGTTGCGCGCCACCGGTGATCTGCTGGCGCGGCTGGCGCCCGCGTTGCGCGACGCGGGCAGCAGGCTGCTGATCAAGACGCACGAGGAGATCACCACCTTCGAGATCGTCGGGCTCGTGGAGTCCGTCGGCCCGGACGTGCTGGGCGTCGCCTTCGACCCGTTGAACGTGGTGGTCCGGCTGGAAGATCCGGTGGCCGCCGCTGGCCGTGTCGCGCCGCACGTCCGCGCGATCCACCTCGACGACGCCTGGCTGTGCCGAACCTCGCGCGGCCTGGCGCGCCGGATGTGCCCGCTGGGGCGGGGAATCCTCGACTGGCCGCGCCTGCTGACGGAGGACGCCCGGCTGGTCCTGGACTTCCACCGCGCCGAGCTGGAGCTGCCGTACTTCGACCAGGTCTGGCTCGCCGCGCAGCCCGACGCGACCTGCGTCGAGCTGGCGGCGCTGGCGGCCGCTGCCGCGGCGGACCGCGCGCCGGTCTCCGACCTCGGCGTTCGCCTCACGGCGGCGCTCGACGCGCTGCCCCGATGACAGGCCCCGAGGAGGATCGCATGCCCAATCCCGACAAGACGCACCGCCGCGAGGGCAGCCACTGGGTCAGCCCGGTGAACTTCGACCCCGAGGTGCAGGGCGGTTTCCGCTGGCCCGATCCGTTCGAGCTGATCGACAGCACGTTGCGCAAGACGTTGTTCACCGCCGGGGCGACCACCACGATCGACGGTTTCCTGCGCATCGCCGAAGCGCTCGCCGACGCCGGCGTCAGGGAGGAGAGCCTCAACATCAACTGGGGCGGCGGCAGCGCCCCGATCCCCCGCGAACTCGAACTCTGCCGGGCCATCGCGGGCCGCGACTTCGGGTTCCGGCTCAACGTCTACGCGGACACGCTGCTGTCGGACGGGGTGAACCGGCAGCCGGTGACGGCCCGCGAGACGGCCCGGCTGCTGGCCGATCTCGGCGTTCGCGTGCTGGCGCCGGGCATCGTGCAGGCGCCGTCGAAGGAGGCGCAGAAGCACCAGTTGGAGGAGCTCGCCGACTTCTTCGAGCTGGCCCGCGAGCTGGGGATGGACGTGACGGTCACGCTCGCGCACGTGGGCAGGCGCGACTGGGACAGCCTCGTCGAGGTGTCCAACGTCGCGATCGCGCTCGGCGCGCGGCGGATCGACCTGATGGACTCCACCAGCAGTCTCGCGCCGGAGGCCATGAAGGTGTTCATCGCCCGCTACCGCGCTGCCCTGGTGCGCGACGTCCCCGTGACGATGCACGTGCACGACGACTTCGGGCTGGCCACGGCCGGGGCGATCGCCGCCGCCACCGCCGGGGTGTCCCCGGACGTCTCGGTCGCCGGGGTCTCCTACCGCGCGGGGTTCGCGCCGTTGGAGGAGGTGGTCACCAGCCTTGAGTTCCTCTACGGCGTGGACACCGGTATCCGGCTGGACCGGCTCAAGCCGCTGGCCGACCTCGTGGCCGCCGAGATGGGGCTGCCGATCCCGCCGCTGAAGCCGCTGGTCGGCGAGTACGCGTTCCTCCGGCACATGCCTGGTGACGTGTTGTCCTGCCTGCGCCAGGGAACCGATGCGTTCCCGCCGGTCTCCGCTTGCGTCGACCCGTCGGTCATCGGTTCCCGGATGCGCTGGGTCTGGGACAGCCTGAGCAACGACGCGATGGCTCGTGAACTGGGCAGGTCGCTGGGCGAGGAGCTCAGCGGCGAGGAAGTCCGGGCGGTGCGTGCCGCGTTGGACTCGGCGGTGGAGCGGATCACCAGCTACCCGCGCTGGCTCACCTCGGACGAGGCCACGCGGCTGTGCCGGGAGACGCTCTCCGGTGTGCGATCGGCGACCGAGCGGTGAGTGGCATCGCGATCCTCAACGCGTTGCCCGCCGATGCGGCCCGTGATGCGTTGCGCGCGTGCTGCCCGTCGGCGCGCTGGTCGCGGGAATTGGCCGCCCGGCGCCCTTTTCCGTCCGCATCGGCGCTGATCGCGGCGGGCATGGGCCTGCTCGACGGCATGGCCGATGCCGAGCTGGTGGAGGTGATCTCCGGGCACGATCCGATCGGGGTCGACCCCGGCGAGGACGGGGTGACCGGCCGCTGGTCGCGACGGGAGCAGTCGGGGGTGCTCGGTGGGGACGTCGCGGTCCGCGCGGAGTTCGCCGGGCTGAACCGGCGGTACCGGGAGCGGTTCGGCTATGTCTACCTGGTCTGCGCGACCGGGCTGTCCGCCGCCGGGATCCGGGACGACCTCGTCCGCCGGCTGAGTCAGGACGAGGCGGCCGAGCTGCGGACGGCGCGCGCGGAGCTGCGCGGGATCGTTGAGCTGCGGCTCGGCCGAATCCTCGAAGCGGTACGCTGAGCGTGCATATTGCACACGATGCGCCCGCGCCGGAGGTTGTGGTGGACGAGCAGGACCAGGCGGCACCGTACTTCGTCACCGCCGTGGAACGGGGAATGGCCGTCCTGCAGGCCTTCACCGCCGCTCGTCCCGAGCTGAACTTCACCGAGGCCGGCGAGCTGACGGGGCTGAGCCGCGCCACGACCCGGCGGCTGATGCTGACCCTGCGCGACCTCGGCTTCCTCACCTCCGAGGATGCCCGCACGTTCCGGCTGGCCCCCAAGGTGCTGCAACTCGGCTACAGCTATCTCTCCAGCATGCCGCTGCGCGACATCGCCCGGCCGCACCTGGAAACGCTGTCCGGCCGGCTCGGCGAGACCGCCGGGCTCGCGGTGCTCGACGGCGCGGAGATCCTCTACGTCGCGATAGCGATGTGCCCGCGGCTGACCGCGGTCCGCATCAACCTCGGCACCCGCTTCCCCGCGCCCGCGACCGCCGCCGGCCGGGTCCTGCTCGCCAACCTGCCGCCGGCCGCGCTGGACAAGGCCCTCGCCGAGACGGCGCTGGACCGGGCCGCGGGCACGACGTCCGAGCGGGTGTTCCGCGATCGCCTGGCCGAGATCCGCGGCCAGGGCTGGGCGCTGGCCGACAGCGAGCTCGACGACGAACTCCGCGGCGCGGCGGCCCCGGTCGCCGATCAGGATGGCCGTGTCACGGCGGCGGTGAGCGTCTCGCTGCACAGCGGCCGCCAGACCGCGGAGGCCATGCAGCGCGACGTGATCCCGCAGGTGACGAACACGGCGGGCCTGATCCACGCCGACCTGACCGGAACCCCTCGAACCAGGCCCTGAGCCGCGCGGCCGGGCCGCGTTACTGCGGGTCCAGCTCGGCGATGGTGCGGTCGAGCCAGTCGCGGTCCGCCCGGCTGGTCGCGCCGGCGAGGGTGAGCATTCCCCGGCGGAAGCGGTCGGGCATGTCGGCGGCGCGCAGCGGCCGGCCCTGGTCGTAGAAGTAGCTGGCGGGCTGGTCCATGAAGGCCAGCCGGCGGCGCAGCACTTGGGCCTGGTCGGCCGGGTCCGGCAGGAAGCGCAGGAACGCCAGCAGGATCAGGAACGAGTTGCGGTCGGTGATCTCGACCTCGGCCGGTTCGCGCAGCCGGCGCAGCAGTTCCGCGCGGCCGCTGTCGGTGAGGGTGAGGACGTTGCGCGGGGTGGCGCCGGTGCCGCGCTCGGCGTGCTTGGTGAGGTGCCCGGCGGCCTGCAGGCGGTTCAGCGCCGGGTACAGCGCGCCGTCGCTGAGCGGCCGGATGTGCCCGCTGAGCCCGGAGATCCGCTGTCTCAGGTCGTAGGCGTGCAGGGGTTCCTCGTAGAGGAACCCGAGGATGCACAACGTCAGCACGAGCCCTCCCCTTCCTTGTGTCGATCGCCATGGTAATAACTCTAATAGAGAGCACTCGATTAGAGTGTTGCCTGAGCGAAAGGATCACGAGATGCCGATGATGACGGGACACCTGACCGCACCGGAAGGAAATCGTCTGTCGTATGTGGATTTCGGCGGCCCCGGCCGCCCCGTCCTCGCGCTGCACGGCGCCTACGGGCGCGGCCGCGCCTTCCACGGCCTGGCACAGCGCCTCGGCTCGCGGTACCGGGTGATCGCGGTGGACCAGCGCGGGCACGGACTGTCCGATCGCGCGCGGGACTACGGCCGCGAGGCGTTCTTCGGTGACGCCGCGTCGGTGATCGAGCAGCTGGGCCTCGCGCCGGCGGTGGTGCTCGGGCATTCCCTGGGCGGGATCAACGCCTACCAGCTGGCGGCACGCAGGCCCGAACTGGTGGCGGCGGCGGTCGTGGTGGATGTCGGGGCCGAGGTCTCCGTTCCCGAGGACACCGCGATCGCCCGCCTGCCAAGGCATTTCGCCAGCCTGCAGGCGCTGCGCGAGGGGATTCAGCGCGCCGTCGCGCCGTTCGGCGCGGTCGAGCACTTCGACGAGAGCGCCGTCGAGGACGAGCAGGGCTGGCGATTCCGGTGGGACGCGGCGGACATGGCCGAGGTCAAGCGCGGCGTGTGCGGGGCGTGGTGGGACGACTGGGCCGGCGGCGAGCAGCCCCTGTTGCTGATCCGGGGCGAGGACAGTCCGCTGATCCCGCCCGCGCACGGCGCGGACATGGTCCGGCGGCGGGCCAACACCGAGCTGGTCACCATCGAGGGTGCGGGCCACGACCTGCATCTCACCCATCCCGACCGGTTCGCGACGGTGGTGCGGCGGTTCCTCGACGAACTCACCGGCTGATCGTCGCCTCGTTCCGCCCCTCCCGGCCAGGCGGCCCGCAGGGCATCAAGAGCGCGTAAACAGCTGCCCCCTGCTTCTTGCCACCTCCATGCGGCAGGCGTAGCTTGTGCACTCATGACCGGATGAGTAAATCTGGTCAAACGTGTGTAGAACATCGTGGAGGCTTGGGTGGCGGATGGTGCTCGGGATCGTTCCCTCGAACGCCGGCAGCGCGGGCAGCGGATTCTGGACGCCGCTGCCGAGTTGATCCTGCGCTGGGGTTACGACAAGACCACTTTGGACGATGTCGCCCGGTCGGCCGGGGTCTCGAAGGGGACGATCCACCTGCACTGGAAGAACCGGGAGCGGCTGTTCCTGGTCCTGCTGCGGCGGGAACGGGCCGGGCTGCTGACCGAGGTCCGGCGGCGGGTGGTCGAGTCGTCGCAGCAGCCGTCGCTGCACGACCTGCTGCTGCACACGGCGCTGGTCTACCAGCGGCATCCCCTGCTCATGGCCGTGCTGACGCGGGACATGGACGTGATCGGCAAGCTGGCCCGCACCGAGAAGGCGGCCCAGGCCGGGGACGCGCTGCGCAGCGATTTCGTGCGGTACCTGGAGGTGCTGCACGAGCGGCGCCTGATCCGCACCGACCTGGGGCTGGCCGAACTGGTGCAGCTGGTCAGCTCGGTGTTCCTCGGGTTCTTCCTGGCGCCGCCGCTGGTTCCGGCGGAGTTCTCGGTCGCCGACGAGACGCGTGCGCGGTTGCTGGCCGAGACGGCGTGCCGGGCGCTGGCGACTGGGCGGAAGTCCACTTCGGAGGATGCCCGGGACCTCGCGGCGGCCACGGTGTCGTACCTGGACGAGTCCTTGAGCAATGCGGAAGCGAAGTACCAGGCCCTGTTGGGCGCTGGGGAATGAGGGGTGTTCCGGTGTCTGTTGTAGTGCCGTTGGATGCCGCCGACGCGGATTTGGCGCTGGTTGGTGGCAAGGGTGCGTCGCTGGCGCGGCTGGCGGGCGCGGGGTTGCCGGTGCCGCCGGGGTTCGACGTCACGACGGTGGCGTACCGGGATTTCGCGGCCACCGCGGGTGCGCAGGAGCGGATCCTGGCGGCGGTCGCGGAGGTCGATCCGGACCGGCCGGAGACCGCGCAGGCGGCGTCGGAGAAGATCCAGCAGTGGTTCGCCGAGTCGCCGGTGCCCGCGGAGATCGCGGAGGCGGTCGGGGCGGCGTATGCCGGGATGGGCGAGGACGTTGCGGTGGCGGTGCGGTCGTCGGCGACCGCCGAGGACCTGCCGGAGATGTCGTTCGCGGGTCAGCAGGACACGTACCTCAACATCCGCGGCGAGGCTGCGGTGCTGGATGCCGTGCGGCGCTGCTGGGCATCGTTGTGGACCGCGCGGGCCATCGACTACCGGCTGCGCAACGGGGTGGCCGCCGACGAGGTGGCGCTGGCGGTCGTGGTGCAGGAGCTGGTGCCCGCGGAGGCCGCCGGGGTGTTGTTCACCCGGGACCCGGTGACCGGCGCCGGTGAGGACGTCCTGGTGAACGCCGCATGGGGGCTGGGCGAGTCGATCGTGGGCGGCCAGGTCACGCCGGACACCTACGTGGTGGCGCGCGACGGCCAGGTGCGCGAGCAGGTCGTCGGCGACAAGGCGGTGATGACGGTGCGCACCGCCGAGGGCACCAGGGAAGAACCGGTGCCGGAAGAGCGCCGGAGGGTCCCGGTCCTCTCCCCCGCCGAGGCCGGCGAACTGGCGGCGCTGGGGGTGCGGATCGAGGAGCTGTACGGGCGGCCGATGGACGTGGAGTGGGCTGCCCGGGACGGCCGGTTCTGGGTGGTGCAGGCGCGGCCGATCACGGGGCTGCGGGACCGGCCGGTGGAGACGTGGAACGACAGCCTCGGCGGCGACTACCTGTGGACGTGCGCGAATCTCGGCGAGGCGATCCCGAGCGTGATGACGCCGTGCACGTGGTCTCTGGTGGAGATCTTCATGTCGGAGACGATGGCGCTGTCGCGGGTCGGGCCGCACCGGCTGTCGGGCAACATCGGCGGCCGCTTCTACCTGAACCTGAGCTTGGCGTTCGCGGTGGGCAACGCGCTCGGGCTGGGTTCGCTGGTGCGCGCCGCCAGCGAGCAGGCGTTCGGGCGCATCCCCGCGGATGTGGCGGTTCCGGCGCTGCCGATGTCGCGGTGGCGGGTGGTGCGGTCGGCGCTGGCGAGCGCGTTGCCGTTCCTGCGTCGCGTCGCGGCGTACCAGCGGCGGCTGCCGGAACTGCTGGCGTCCTCGCCGGATCGGTGCGCGCGGTTGCACGAGCGGATCGCCGCGGCCGGTGGCGCCGGGGAGTTGCGGGTGTTGTGGCGTTCGGATGTGGAGCCGTTGCTGCGGGATTCCAGCCGGATACTGGCTGCCGGGGCGCGGTTGGACGGCGCCGGCCTGGTGCGGATTCGGCCGCGGCTGCTGAAGCTGGTCGGCGAGGCGGACGCGAACGCGTTGCTGAGCGGGCTCAGCGCCGGCGGGGATGCGCTGGCGAGCCTGGGGCCGGTGATGGGGCTGGGCGAGCTGGCGCGCGGGGAGATCGACCGGGACGCGTTCGCGCGGTCGTGGGGGCATCGGTGCCCGGACGAGTTCGAGGTGTCCGCGCCCCGGCCCGCCGAGGATCCGGAGTGGATCGACCGGCAGCTGGCGGGGTTGCGGTCGGCGGTGGATCCGGCGGAGTTGCTGGCGCGGCAGCAACGCGCGCGGGATGCGGCGTGGGCGCGGCTGCGGTCGCGCCACCCGGGAAAGGAGCGGGGGTTGCGGCGCCGGATCGCCGGGGCCGCGCGGTCAGCGCGGGGCCGGGAGGCGGCGCGTTCGGAGTTGATCCGGGCGTTCTGGGTGCTGCGGGCCTTCGTGTTGCGCGCCGGCGAGCTGACGGGGTGCGGCGAGGACCTGTTCTTCTTGCGGATCGAGGAGGTCCTGGCGGTGCTGGGCGGTTCGCGGGAGCCGTTGGGGGCGGTCGCGGACCGGCGGCAGACCTACCGGGCGTATGCGGCGTTGGGGCCGTACCCGACGTTGGTCCGGGGACATTTCGACCCGGTGCGGTGGTCGACCCTGCCGGAGCGGCGGATGGACGTGTTCGACGAGTCGGTGGCGTTGGCGCCGGTGTCGCACTCGGTGCGCGGTTTCGCCGGCGCGGCCGGTGTCGTCGAGGGCACGGCGCGGGTGCTGACCTCGGTCGACGAGGGCGATTCGTTGCGGCCGGGCGAGGTCCTGGTGACGACGGTGACGAACGTGGGCTGGACACCGTTGTTCCCGCGGGCCGCGGCGGTGGTGACGGACGTGGGTGCGCCGCTGTCGCATGCCGCGATCGTCGCCCGGGAGCTGGGGATTCCGGCCGTGGTGGGCTGCGGCAACGCCACGACGCGGCTGCGCAGCGGTGATCGGGTGCGGGTGGACGGCGCCGCGGGAACCGTCGAGGTCCTCGGGGGTTGAGGAACATCCGAACGAGAACTGGCGCTGAGCCCTGGGGTTCCTGGTCTGCTCGTTGACGGCCGTGATCGGGATGCGGAAGCTTCGCTGCGGTTCCGCCGCAGTGGGCTTGCCTGCGCGAAAGCTACCGAAACGCCCACGCCGAGGCGTATCGGTTGCAGGGTCTCAAATCGGCTGTTCGCGGCGCCTATGACCATCAAGCTCCTCCGGCAGGACCTCGACCACTTGGAGCGCATCCTCGATACCTGATCATCTGTCCGCTCTGTCCGCTGTGGATCGTGCTACTCCCGATGTCGCCGGACGTCGTCAGCTCGACGCCGGCGTTGTGTCCCGGGGTGCGCGTCGGGAGTCCGATGTCATGAGCCCGGGGAGGTCGCCGCGGTCGGTGGGTGATCGGCGGCGCGGTCTTGCCGGGACCGCGCCGCGCTGGTCAGGACGAACTCGCCGGTGCATTAGGGATTCGCACTCGGCGCAGCGGAACGGAGTTCGGTCAAAGCCATGGCGCCGACAACCAATATCCCTCCGAGGACGATATGAATCGTTATTTCGTCATGATCGACCAGCACCCCGAAAACGCTCGCGAAGACCGGTTCGATGGTGAGAGCCAGTGCCGCGACGACAACCGGCAGCTGAGCCTGCGCCCACGTCTGAATGAGGTACGCCGCCGCTGTCGCCACTACTGCCAGTCCGATGACGGGGATCCAGAAGCTCTGATCACTGGGGAGGGCGATGCCGTTCGGGGCGCCCAGCATCAGGCAGAGCGCACCGACCACGGCCAGTTGCACCACGGTGAGCGCGTATGCATCACGTGCTGTGGACCATTCGCTGAGCGCAATGACGTGGAGCGCGAAGAAGAGCGCACAAAGCAGTGTGAGCCCCTCGCCGAGGCCGATCGTGAACCCGCGCAGCGACAGGATTCCCAAGCCCACCGTGGCAATCGTCACCGCACCCCAAGTCGCCAATCCGATCCGGTGCCGCAAGAGCAATCCGGCGATCATGGGTGTGAACACCACGGACATTCCGGTGATGAAGCCCGGCATGGACGCCGACGTGTATTGCTGGCCGAAGGTCTGCCCGATGTAGGCGATGCCCAGCAAGAGCCCCGTCAGGAGACCACGCCCCCACTGCTTTCGGCTCAGCACCAGCAACCGGCCGGGACTCCACAACGCCAGCGCACCGGCCGCGACGAGGAACCGCACGGCCAGGAAATCCATCGGTGGCGCTTGCTGCGTCACGTCCTTGACGACGGCGAATGTCCCGCCCCAGACAGCAGTGACAATGACCAGAGAAGCCAGCGCGAGCGGCTTCATCATGCTCGCTGCGTCATCGGGGTGAAGTCGATCAGCAGCACCCAGTAACGAACGTCGCTCGGCTATTCATCGGAAATGATGGTATCGCCGAGGCGGGACGAGAAATCCGGTGCAGGTACAAATCTGCCCGTTTGCTTCCGGAACTGCTCGGAAAGGTAGGAAACAGCTCCGCTTCGCACGCGATCGCCTGGACGGGGGCGGCTGCGAAAGCGCCGAATGTCGCAGCTGGTGCGGCGTCCGCGGATCGCCCGGCAGCTTCGCCGCCCGTCGGTAGGACAACCGTGCCCGCCCTGTTTCCGGGGCCAGGCCCCGATTCCTGACGCCGCGCCTCCCGGCGCCCCTGGGTCGGCGGGTTCAGGGGCGCCAGCGGGCGATGTAGCCGGGGCGGTCGGTGTAGGGCAGGCCGAGCAGCGCCCGGGTGGGGCAGCCGCGCTCGTCCTCGGGCGGGTAGCTCTCCCCCAGTTCGTCGCAGGGGCCGCCGCCGGTGCCGCAGTGGTGGTGGGCGGAAAGCAGGCGGGATTTCAGCTCGCATTCCCGGAATCCCCGGATGGGGGTGATCAGGCAGGCGTGGACGGCGCCGGTTTCGGCGTCTTGCCTGGCCACGCGCAGCAGCTCGAGGTCGATGTCGAGCTGGCGGCGCAGGAACGTGACGAACCGGTCCATCTTGCGCACTCCCGTTGTCCGCGGTGTTCGTTGGTCACAGACAGGGACGCGGCGGCGGTTCGGTTGTGACGCGTTCGACGCGGGTGATCTTGTCATCCGGCGGCGGTGTGGTGGCTTCTTGACCGGTTGTTGGCGGGTTGTCGCCAAGAATTCCCCGCTCCGGTTACTGCTGCGTACCGTTCGGGGCTCCGGGCTCGGCCCTGATCATGATGTTCGTCCGGTTTGGGGAGTGGCTATGGCGTTGCGCGATGTTCGGATGGCCCGTCGGGTGCTGTTAGCCGGTGGGCTGGCGGCGACGGCGGTCGGCGTGTGCGGGTTGCCGGCGGTGGCCGCCGGCGGGTCGCGGCGGTCGGCCGCGCCGGAGATCGCGTCGACGGCGGATTGGCAGGCGCGGGAGCCCACTTCGCCGGTGGACGTGCTCGACAGCAAGCCGGTCAAGATCGTCGTGCACCACACCGCCTCGCCCAACGTCGACGACACCTCGCAGGAGGCGGCGTTCGCGCTGGCCCGGCAGATCCAGGACTTCCACATGGATTCCAACGGGTGGAAGGACACCGGGCAGAACTTCACCAACTCCCGCGGCGGCTGGCTGATGGAGGGCCGCCACCGGAGCCTGGAGGTGCTGACCGCCGGCGATCAGCACGTGCAGGGTGCGCACGCGGGCGCGGAGAACCCGGTGTCGCTGGGCATCGAGAACGAGGGCACCTACGTCGACACCGACGTGCCGGAAGACCTGTGGGATTCGCTGGTGCTGTTGTGCACCTACATGGTGTCGCAGTACGGCATCGAGCCCGGCGAGATCTACGGGCACCGCGACTTCATGGCCACCGAATGCCCCGGTGATGTCCTGTATGGACGGTTGCCGGAGCTGCGCGAGGCCGTCGGTGCGGCCGCGGGCCGGGCCGTGGTGCAGCCGGCGGTGTGGCCGCTGCTGCGCCCGGAGGCGGCGGGCCCGTCGGTGACGGCGTTGCAGCTCCTGCTGCGGGCGCAAGGAGTTCCGGTGCCGGTGGACGGTGTGTTCGGTCCGCAGACGCAGGCCGAGGCCAGTGGGGTCGTTGCGGCCGGCGGCGCGGCAGGCGTGTCCTGCTACGCGACGCGGTTGCCGGAGCCGGGTTTGTTCGGCGGTTCGGCCTGGGCCGGTCTGACGCCGGTGCTGGGCCAGGGCGCCGGTGGCGATGCGGTGCGGGCGGCGCAGGTCTTGCTGACGTCTCGTGGCCGGTACGTGGCGGCGGATGCGCGTTTCGGCGACCGGATGGTCGCGGTGGTGCGGGAGTTCCAGGCGTCCAGCGGCCTGGCGGCCACGGGTGTGCTGGACCAGCGGACCTGGCAGCGCCTGCTGGGCTGATCATGGAGAACCGGCTGCACCTGCTCGGGTGCAGCCGGTTCTCCATGATGTGCCGGTCGGGTTCCGCCGGCGTCAGGGCTCTGGTTCAGGCTTCGGTGTGCTCTCCGGCGAGGTCCTCTTCCTGCAGCAACGGATTCCCCGCCGTTTCGCGCATGGAGAAGGCCGCGATCAGCCCGATCACGGCGGCGACCATGAGGTACGGGCCGGGCACCAGCGTGCTGCCGGTGGCCGAGATCAGGACCGTCATCAGGTAGGGCACGGTGCCGGCGAACAGGGCGGCGGTCAGGTTGTACGCGATGGACAGGCCGCCCTGGCGGGTGCGGGTCGGGAAGATCTCGGCGGACCACACCGCGTACGTGCCCAGGATCGCGGCGAGCACGACGCCGAGCGCGAGCCCGCCGATCCACGTTCCGGTGAGGCCCGTGCGCATCAGCAGATAGGCCGGGGTCGCGAGGACGAACAGCGCGATGCCCGCGCCGAGCAGGATCGGACGCCTGCCGACGCGGTCGGACAGGCGGCCGAACGCCGGGACGAGGACCAGCCCGACCAGGGAGATGACCGTGGACAGGAGCGCGGCGTTGCCGGCGGAGTGGCCCAGGTAGTCGGTCTCGTAGGTGACCAGGTAGGTGAGCACGGCGTAGAACGGCACGTGCATCATCGTCATCAGGCCGGCGGCCTGCAGCAGCTGCTTCTTGTTGTTGCGGAAGAGTTCCCGCACGGGGCTGCGGGGCACGTTGTCGGTCGCTTCGAGGGTGCGGTACTCGGGGGTGTCCTCGATCTTGTTGCGGACGATGAAACCGACGATGCCCAGCGGCGCGGCGATGAGGAACGGGATGCGCCAGCCCCACGAGGTGAGCTGCGCGTCCGAGAGGCCGACCGACAGCAGCAGGAACACGAACGACCCGGCGAGGAAGCCCAGCAGCGAGCCGACTTCGAGCCAGCTGACGCCGAACCCGCGGCGGCGGCGCGGTGCGAACTCGGCGAGGAAGCTCGCGGCGCTGCCGAACTCGCCGCCCGCGGCGAAGCCCTGCAGCAGCCGCAGGAAGACCAGCAGCAGCGGGGCCGCGATCCCGATCTTCGAGTAGTCCGGCAGCAGGCCGATGGCGAGCGTGGCGCCGGACATCATGAAGATGACGATCGACAGCGTGCGCTTGCGGCCGATCCGGTCTCCGAGCGGTCCGAACACCAGCGCCCCGACGGGGCGGATGCCGAACGACACCGCGAAGACCCCGAACACGGCGAGCAGGCCGGCGGTGGCGTTGCCGTCGGGGAAGAAGACCGAGGCGATGGTGCTCGCGAGATAGGCGTACGCGGCCCAGTCGAACCAGTGCACGAAGACGCCGACCGCGCCCGCGGCGACGCTCCGGCGCAGCGTCGCGGGATCGGCGATGGTCTCGGTGAGCTCCCCGGCCGGGGCGGATTCACGTGTGGTCATGAGCGGCCTCCTTGGACCGGATTTCGTGATGACGCTAGGAGCGGTCCGTGGCATCTAACAAGAAGTAATAACCAAAGCAATGCATCGAGAGGATCTATGCAGAGGCGCTGAGCTGGCCCGAAACGCGAGCCTGACGAGGCTGAAACGGCGACTTCACCGCGGCCCGGGGACGTCAGCCGACGGGCCCGCCGGTGAGGGCCTGTGGCGTGGTCAGCGCGCCGAGTTGCTCGTCGGTCAACAGATGCCGTTCCCGCACCAGTTCCAGCGCGGGCCGGCCGGTGCGGTGCGCCTCCAGCGCGATGGTGCACGCGGTTTCGTAGCCGAGCGCGGGACTCAGCGCGGTCACCAGGCCTGCGGAGGTGGCGACGATGCCCGCCAAGTGCTCACGGCGGGCGGTGATGCCGCGTACGCAGTGCTCGGTGAGCACGCCGATCGCGGCGGTGAAGTGGTCGAGGCCGGCGGTCAGGGCCCGCGCGATGATCGGCTCGAAGGCGTTGAGCTGCAGTTGTCCGCCTTCCGCGGCAAGGGTGATCGTGACGTCGTTGCCGACGATCTCGAATGCGACCTGGTTGACGACCTCGGGGATGACCGGGTTGACCTTGCCGGGCATGATCGACGAACCGGCCTGCCGGGCGGGCAGGGTGATCTCGCCGAGCCCGGCCTGCGGTCCCGACGAGAGCAGTCGCAGGTCGTTGCAGATCTTCGAGAGCTTGACCGCGACCCGTTTCAGGACGCCGGAGAGCTGGACGAACACGCCGACGTCCTGGGTGGCCTCGATGAGGTCGGGGGCGGAGACGAGCGTCGGGATGCCGGTCAGCTCGCGCAGGTGCGCCACGGCGAGCTCGCGGTAGCCGGGGCGGGCGTTGAGCCCGGTGCCGATCGCCGTGCCGCCGAGGTTGAGCTCGTGCAGCAACAGCCGGGCCTCGGCGAGGCGCTGCTCGTCCTCGCCGAGCGTGGCGGCGAACGCGCCGAATTCCTGGCCGAGCGTCATCGGGACCGCGTCCTGCAGCTGGGTGCGGCCCATCTTGAGGATGTCGGCGAACTCGACCGCCTTGGCGGCGAACGCTTCCCGCAGCCCGGCGAGCGCCGCGAGCAGCTCGCCGAGGTGGCTGTCGAGCGCGAGCTTGACCGCCGTGGGATAGACGTCGTTGGTGCTCTGGCCCAGGTTGACGTGATCGAGCGGGTGGAGTGCGGAGTGATCTCCGCGGTCGTGGCCGAGCAGTTCCAGGGCCCGGTTGGCGATGACCTCGTTGGCGTTCATGTTCGTCGAGGTCCCGGCGCCGCCTTGGATCAGGTCGACGACGAACTGGTCGTGCAGCCCGCCGTTGCTGATCTCGGCGCAGGCTTCCGCGATGGCGTTGGCCCTGGCGCGGTCGAGGGCGCCGACCTCCGCGTTGGCGTTGGCCGCGGCCTGCTTGACCGCAGCCAGTGCCACGACCAGGTGCGGGCGGTCGGCGAGGGTCTCCCGCGTGATGGGGAAGTTGACGAGGGCGCGTGCGGTGTGGGCGCCGTAGTAGGCGTCCGCGGGCACGCTGATCTCGCCCAGCATGTCGTGCTCGGTGCGCGTCGGGGCGTGGGACATCGTTGTCCTTCCCGGAATGGTGCGGATTCAGAACGTGAGCGTGCTGCGGATGCGGGCCGAGGAGCGGGCGGTCACGGCACCACGGCTCGGTCCACTCCGGTCCACGCCAGTGCGATCGCGCCGTCGAGCAGGGCTCGTTGCGCGGTGCCGCCGACGCAGTGCGCGGCGAACTCGCGCTGGTGGTTGATCGCCGGCAGGGACCCGATGCCGATGTAGGGGTGGATGGCGGGCACGACCTGCGAGACGTTGCCCATGTCGGTGGAGGCGCGGTTCATGCGGGCCGCCGTGCCGTCCGGCGCGAACTCGCGGCCGAGCTCGAGCGCGTTGGCGCGGTAGGCCGCCAGTGCCGCCTCGTCGGCGCGGAACTCGGCGTACGGCTTGCTTTCCGGTTCCACGGTCAGCTCGCAGCCGGTGGCCAGCGCGCCGGCTTCGAACGCGCGGAACACACGCGGCTCCAGCTCGGCCAGTTCCGCGAGCGTCTCGGCACGCACGTACCAGCGGCCGCTGGCGTGCTCGGGGATCGCGTTCGGTGCGTCGCCGGCGTTGGTCACGATGCCGTGCACCCGCGCCGAGGCGGGGATCTGCTGGCGGAGCAGGCCGATGGCGACCTGGGCGACGGTGAACGCGTCGGCGGCGTTGATCCCGGCCTCGGGGTAGGCGGCGGCGTGCGCGGACTTGCCGGTGTAGGAGACCTTCGAGTGGCTGACGGCGAACGGCCGCGCCTCGGCGACGTCGACGGGTGCCGGGTGCACCATCATCGCGAGGTCCACGTCCGCGAACGCGCCGCGGTCGAGCAGCTCGATCTTCCCGCCGCCGCCCTCCTCGGCCGGGGTGCCGTAGACCTCGACCGTCACCCCGGCGTCGTCGGCGACCGCGGCCAGCCCCAGTGCGGCGCCGATGGAACTGGCCGCGATGAGGTTGTGGCCGCACGCGTGGCCGAGGCCGGGCAGCGCGTCGTACTCGGCGCACAGCGCGATCCGCGTTGGACCGGTGCCGAAGCTCGCGTGGAACGCCGTGTCCAGGCCGAGGTAGCTGGAGGTGACGGCGAACCCGGCGCGGTCGAGCAGCTCCGGGACCGCCGCGGCGGCGCGGTGCTCCTCCCACGCCGTCTCGGGGTCTGCGTGCAGTCGTTCCGACAGGCGGATCAGTTCGCCGGCGTGCCGGTCGACCTCGGCGCGGGCCGCGTTCTTCAGTGCCGTCATCACTCGTCTCCCGGCACGCCGTAGGACGGGGCCGAAGCGGGGTTGAGCCCGCGGGTGACGTAGTCGTCGCGCTGCGGGAGCCACACGTCGAGCAACTCGGCGAGCCGGTCGACGGGGTCGTCCGCCCAGTCCACCCGGAGGTCGGTGACCGGCCAGTCCACATCGGACACCACGACGACGCCGGCGGAGTGGACCGGGCCCTCCTCGCCGCCGGCGGCGAGACCGGCCTGCAAGGCGGTGACGAGCCGCTGCTCCAGCTCGCCGGTGGCGGAGGTGAACGCGTCCGCAATGGCCTGCGGGATGTGGTTCCCGGCCAGCATGTTGCCCGCCGCCACGACACCGTCCGCGGCGACGGCACCGTGCTTGCCCAGCGTCCGGGGCCCGCTGTAGGCGAAGCCCGGGCCGGTCGGGCCGAGCACGGTGAGCTGCCGGTACTCGATGTTGTCCGCGGCGGCGGTGACCCCGGCGAGCGCCCGCTCGGCGTCGCCGTGCTCGGCGAGCCCGTCGAGCAGGCGGCCGCCGAGCCGCGGGTCGGTGATGTTCTGCGAGGCCGCGGCGCCGAGGCCCGGGCGCAGGTGCGCGACGCGGGCGACGACGGCAGGGCTGGATGAGGTGGCTGCGACGCCGAATCGCACGGTGCCGCCGGAAGTGTCGCGGGCGACGATCGAGAGGGTCACTTCTCCTCCTCCGGGATCACGGCGATGGCGTCGATCTCGCACAGCCACTCCGGCCGGGCGAGCGCGGACACCACCACGCCGGTCGAGATCGGGTGCACGCCCTTGGTCCAGCGCCCGACGGTGCGGTAGACGGCCTCGCGGTAGCGCGGGTCGATCAGGTAGATGGTGAGCTTGACCAGGTGCTCCATCCGGCTGCCGGCTTCTTCGAGCAGCACCTTGATGTTCGCCATCGCCTGCTCGGCCTGCGCGGCGGCGTCGCCGATCCCGACGGACTCGCTGGTGTCGAGGTCCTGCCCGATCTGGCCGCGGACGTAGACGGTGCCGTTGGCGACGACGGCCTGGCAGAGGTCGTTGTCGAGGGTCTGCTCGGGGTAGGTGTCGCGCGTGTTGAACGGGCGGATGCGGCGATGAACAGTCACTTCGTGGCCTTTCCCGGCGGCGGTTGTCGGACGGATCGGCGGCGCCGTCGCCACAGCCTGACCTCGCCACGCACTTTCTGTCCAGTAGATGTTTCAGTACCAATGAATCGAAAATATCGATCCACGGGCGGCGATCCTGGATCGGAAAATCAGATCTCGTGTACCAAAAACATCTGTTGGACACGGGAAGTGCCCGGCGGCGAGGATCCGGTTGAGACGCACAGAGGCATGGAGGCGGACCGGCGCGGTCCGCCCGCCGGTCCGGAGTGGAGGTCTGGATGTCGATCCAAGAGGTGGAGGCCCTCGTCGTGGGCGGGGGCCAGGCCGGCCTGGCGATGAGCGAACACCTGAGTGACTGCGGCGTGCAGCACCTCGTGCTGGAACGCGACCGCATCGCCGAGCGCTGGCGTTCGCAGCGGTGGGACTCGCTGGTCGCGAACGGGCCCGCGTGGCACGACCGCTTCCCCGGCCTGGAGTTCGTCGACCTGGCGCCCGGCGCCTTCGCTTCCAAGGACCAGGTCGCGGCCTACTTCGAGGCGTACGCGGAGAAGATCGCCGCGCCGATCCGGACCGGGGTCGAGGTGACGTCCGTCCGGAGGCTCGAGGGACGACCCGGTTTTCGCGTGGAGACCTCGGACGGAACCATCGACGCCCGCTTCGTCGTCGCGGCGACCGGACCGTTCCAGCGGCCCGTGATCCCGCCGATCGTGCCCCGAGAAGCCGGCCCCCTGCAGATCCACTCCAGTTCCTACCGGAATCCGGAGCAGCTGCCCGACGGCGCCGTGCTGGTGGTCGGAGCCGGTTCGTCGGGAGTGCAGATCGCCGAAGAGCTCCGCCGGTCGGGGCGGCCCGTGTACCTGTCCGTCGGCCCCCACGACCGTCCTCCGCGCCAGTACCGCGGACGCGACTTCTGCTGGTGGCTCGGCGTGCTCGGCAAGTGGGACGCCGAGACTCCGCCGTCGGGGGCCGAACACGTCACCATCGCGGTCAGCGGAGCCCGCGGCGGGCACACGGTGGATTTCCGCGCCCTCGCCGGACTCGGGATCGACCTCGTCGGCATGACCGGCTCGTTCGACGACGGGATCCTCCGCTTCGCGCCGGACCTCGGGGCCAACATCGCCAAGGGAGACGCGAACTACCTCGCGCTGCTCGACGAAGCCGACGCGTATGTCGCGCGCAACGGCCTGGACCTCCCGGAGGAACCGGGTGCCCGCACGCTGGGGCCGGATCCCGCCTGCGTGACCGACCCGATCCTCGAGCTCGATCTCGCCGCCGCCGGAGTCCACTCGATCGTCTGGGCGACCGGCTTCGCCGTCGACTACGGCTGGCTGCAGGTCGACGCGTTCGACGAGAACGGCAAGCCGAAGCACCGTCGCGGCGTGTCTTCCGAGCCCGGCGTGTACTTCCTGGGACTGCCCTGGCTGGCGCGCCGTGGCTCGAGCTTCATCTGGGGGGTGTGGCACGACGCCAAGTTCGTGGCCGACCACATCGCGACCCAGCACCGCTACCTCGGCTACGAGGACTGACCCGCTCGACCGTTGTGGGGCCGGGGAGGCGATCGCTTCCCCGGCCCCACAACCGTCAGCGCGCGTAAAGGGTGCGGCACAACTCCCGGAACTCCTGCGCCCGCCGGGTGAGGCGGACCCCGCGCATGGAGGCGACGACGATTTCCAGCGACGGGACGTCGTCGGTCAGGGTGAGCGGTACGGCTCGCGCCCCCGAGTAGGTGGTCTCGGCCGGCGGGCATTGGTTGAGGAGCGCGAAGCCGTGACCGTGCGCGACGAAAGCGCGGACGGTCTCGTAGCCGCTCGTGCGGTGGCGGACCCGGGGTTCCACGCCTGCGTTGCTGAGGATCGACTGCAGGTACTCGCGGCTGTGCGGCAGGTCGAGCAGCACCATGGGCTCGTCGGCGAGGTCCTGCAGCGACACCTCGCGGTTCTTCCGCCGCGCGAGGCGGTGGTCCTCGGACACGAGGGCGTACGGGTGCGCGGTTCCCACGACCTCGCGGTCGATGTCGTCGTCCAGGTCGTAGCCGTACAGCAGGGCGAGTTCCGTCTCGCCCGAGCGCAGGGCCGATTTGAGCGCCTGGTGCTCGCCTTCGCGCAGGGACACGTGCACGTGCGGGTGCCGGGCCTCGAACTCGGCCAGCAGGCCGGGTAGCCGGAACGGCGCGAGCGTGGCGAAGCAGCCGACCGTCAGCGTCCCGACCAGCTCGGTGCCGGACTGCCGGGCGGTCTCGACCAGCTCGGCGCCGTGGGCGAGGAAGTCCAGGACCCTCTTGTAGAACGCCTCGCCCGCTGTGGTCAGGCTGAGCCCGCGGGCGTGGTGGCGCAGCAGGAACTGCACGCCCATTTCTTTCTCCAGCTGCGCGATCGCGGTCGACACGGCCGACTGGGACACCATGAGTTCCTTCGACGCGGCGGTCATGCTGAGATGCCGGGCCGCCGCCTCGAAGTAGCGCAGTTGCACGAGGGTGAAGGCAGGCTCGTTCATGGAGACATCCTGCCTCTCGGAGCCGCGTTCGCCTACGAGGTGGTCGCGCAGCCGGTGGCCTGCAGCGCGTACTCGGTGACCAAGTGCTTGGCGGCACTGCGCTCGACGGAGGTCTGCTCCGCCAACTCGCGGCTGCTCGCCGCCCCGCGAGAGCAAGGACGAACTGGTCGCCCGGATCGCCGAGCGGGCCGCCGACTACGCACCAGGCGACCCGCTCGGCCCCGCGAGCCGGATGGGGCCGCAGGTCGACGCCGCCCACGCAGAACGGGTCGCCGGTTTCATCGCGGACGGCAAGACGAACGTCCCTTGATGGCCTTCACGAGGCGGCGAACCCCGTACTGCGGGTCGACCTCGACGAGAAGGTGAACGTGGTCAGGCATGGTTTCCAGTTCCACGAGCCACGCTCCCTTCTCGTCGACGACTTCGCGGCTGACTTGCTTCAAGCGTTCTTCCATCCGGCCGCCGATGACCCGGGGCCGATACTTCGGGCACCACACAACATGGAACGCGCACTGGAAGGTGATGTTCGCGTTCGAGCACAGCGTGACGGCCATACCAGACACTAGACAGCACGAAGCTAACTAGCGTTGGTGGGGTTACCGCTGGGCGCTCTGAGCTGGGATCGATGCACCAACCCCACGGATAAAAAAACCGGTGCCCGCGCGCCACGTTTCCTTGATCAAGCTGGCCCGGCAGTACCACATCAGCCGGGGCGAGCACGCTCGCCGGAAGTTCATCGCCCGCCGGGTCGCCTACCACGGCACCAGCTTCGGCGCCATGTCCCTCAACGGCATGGTGCAGGTGCGCAAGATGTTCGAGCCGCTCATGTCCGGCGTCCGGCACGTGTCCAACACCAAGCCAGAACGCCGGCGGGAGCCTCACCCCGCCCGAGGGCTACTTCCGGGGCGTGCGCGAACTCTGCGACCGGCACGGGATCCTGCTGATCGCCGACGAGGTCATCACCGGGTTCGGCAGGCTCGGCGAGTGGTTCGGCTCGATCCACTACGGTTTCCAGCCCGACATCATCACCTTCGCCAAGGGGATCGCCTCGGCCTACGTGCCGCTGGGCGGTCTGATCGCCGGCGACCGGGTCATCGAAACCGTCCTGGACGGACCGGCCGGCATGTACAACCACGCGCTCACCTACAGCGGACACCCGGTCGCCTGCGCCGCGGCGCTGGCCAACCTGGAGATCATGCGCCGGCTGGACGTGCGGGGCAACGTCAAGGCCACCAGCCCGACGTTCGCCGCCGAACTCGAACGGCTCCGCGAGAACCCGATCGTGGGCGACATCCGCGGCGAGAGCTACCACCGCAGCCTGGAGCTGGTCACCGACAAGGCCACGAATTCCTGGGCGTCGGAGCAGCTCGACGCCACTGAGTTCGTCGACCAGCACCTGACCCCGGCCGCCGCCGAGGCAGGCGTGCTGTGCCGGCTCGCCGTCGACTCCGAAGGCAACCCGCTGCTGCAGCTCTCCCCTCCGCTGATCGCCGACGCCGCAGCCATCGGCGAACTGGCCGGGCTGGTCGAGCAGACGCTCAACAAGGCCGTCGCATCGGGTGGACTCCGGTGAGCGGGCACGACAGCCGCGCCGAGGCAGCCCGGCCCGCGACGGCACCGGCCGGCACCCATCCGGCCGGTGAGCACGGGCTCAAACGCGTGCTCGGGCTGCCCTCGCTGTTCCTCTTCGGGCTGGCCTACATGGTCCCGCTCGCGGCCTTCACCACCTACGGGATCGCGACCGACGTGACCCGCGGCCACCTGCTCACCGCGTTCATCGTCACCCTGGCCGCGATGACGTTCACCGCGCTGGGCTACGCGAACATGGTGCGCGCCTACCCCGTGGCCGGTTCCGCCTACACCTACACGCAGCAGACCTT
The DNA here is from genome assembly GCF_056431445.1 of Saccharopolyspora sp. NPDC045941. Taxonomy (NCBI): domain Bacteria; kingdom Bacillati; phylum Actinomycetota; class Actinomycetes; order Pseudonocardiales; family Pseudonocardiaceae; genus Saccharopolyspora; species Saccharopolyspora sp. NPDC045941. The sequence goes on along the minus strand of NZ_JBWKKU010000032.1, from coordinate 5,365 downwards.
CGGCCCTGCCACGGGCTTCCTCACCGGCTGGGCGCTGCTGCTGGACTACATCTTCCTGCCCACGATCAGCTACATCGTCATCGGGCTCTACCTGGGGATCGCCATCCCTGCGGTGCCCGGATGGGTCTGGGTGCTGCTGGCGATCGCCGTCGTCACCGGGCTGAACACCCTTGGCATCAAACTGGTGACCGGCATGAACATGGTGCTGGTGGGCTCGCAGGGGGTGTTCATCGCGACGTTCCTGGCGATGAGCTACCTGACCGTGTCCGGGCGCTCGGCACCGGCGGACCTGGTGGCGCCGTTCTACAACGCGGACTTCTCGCTCACCGCGATCGTCGCCGGATCGGCCATCCTCTGCCTGTCGTTCCTGGGCTTCGACGCGATCTCCACGCTCTCCGAGGAGGCCCGGGAGCCGCAGAAGACGATTCCGAGAGCGATCATCCTGTGCACGGTCTTCTGCGGACTGCTGTTCGTCCTCATGTCCTGGGTGGGCCACCTGGTCCACCCCGACTGGCAGACCTTCACCGATCCCGACTCGGCCTCGGTCGAGGTGATGGTCAGCGCCGGCGGCGACTTCCTGGCGGCGTTCTTCACCGCCGCCTACGTCGCGGCCTGCTTCGCCTCGGCCATGGCGGCGCAAAGCGCGGTGTCCCGGATCCTGTTCTCCATGGGGCGTGACGGCGCGCTGCCCAGGCGCGTCTTCGCCCGCATCCACCCGAGGTACCGGACCCCGCACCTGGCCACCCTGGCGGTGGGCGCGGTGTCCCTGCTGGCCTGCGTCATGTCGCTGGACCAGGCCGCCGCCCTGGTGAGTTTCGGCGCCCTGATCGCCTTCACCTTCGTCAACCTGAGCGTCATCAAGCACTACGCGATCGGCCAGGGCAGGCGCCGGGGCGCGGACTTCCTCCGCTACGTGCTCACCCCGGGGATCGGTGTGGCGCTGACCGTGTGGCTGTGGACGTCGCTGTCGCCGCTGACCTTCGTCATCGGCCTGAGCTGGGTGGCGGTCGGCTTCCTGCAACTGCTCCGGCTCACCCGCGGCTTCAAGCGGCCGGCCCCCACCATGGGCCACGAACCGTGACCCCCGCCGGTGGGGGGGGGGGGGGGAAGGGGGGGAGGGGGGGGGGGGGGGGGGGGGGGGGAGAGGGGGGGGGGGGGGGAGGGGGGGGGGGGGGGGGGGGGGGGGGGGGGGGGGAGGGGTA